>JBPOIK010000017.1:0-50374 GCA_052034525.1 Planctomycetota bacterium | reverse complement strand
AGCCCTGACTCGCGTCCCGCAGATGGCCCGGCCGCTTCTGTGGCACGCCTGCCTTGCCCTTGTGCTGATATTCGCCGGCTGCCGGCGGGAAGAACCGGCCAGGCCGGAGGAATCCACCGCTTCGTCGTCGGCGTCTCCGCGGCGGGACGCCCTGGAGGGTGGGCCCTTTCCGGCCCTGCTGGTCGCGCAGGCGCAATTCATCTGGGAGACGAACGCGGCCGGCAAGCGGACTCCACGGCCAGGCAATGCCGTGCTGATGATCGTTCGCAAGACCACGGCGGGCTGGCAGGCCGTTACCCTGGAGGATCCGGACAGCCGCGTGTTCCACGGCGCGGTTCCGGTGAGTGGAGACGGCGAGCCGCCGGGCTTCCTGACGCTGGGCGGGACCGATGCCGTGCTGAAGCGGTGGCACTATGCCGATCAGCGATGGCACCAGACCACGCTCTGGCGGCCGGACTTCGGCGGGGAGTGGAACCGACTGCGAGACCTGGCCATCGGGGATGTCACGGGCGACGGCGTGGACGATCTGGTGCTGGCCACGCACGACCAGGGGGTGATCGGGGTGCTCCAGCGGACGGAAACGGGCTGGGCGGTGACGGAGCTCGGCCGCACGCCCCGGGTGTTCGTACATGAGGTGGAGATCGCCGATATTGACGGCGACGGCCGGAACGAGTTTTTCGCCACGGTGTCGGAGCCGAACCAGGCGACCGGTGAGTCGCAATCGGGGCATATTGTGATGTACCGCTGGGACGGCACGGCATTTCAGAGCCGCGTGGTGGACGAGCCGCGGGGAACGCACGTCAAGGAGATCATGGCCGCAGACGCGCAAGGCGGCGGACGACCGTCGCTGTTTGCCGCGGTCGAGGCCCGCGTGGAGCTGCGGGACGGCCGGCCGGTGATGATCAACCCGGTGGAAATCCGCGAGTATCGCTGGGAAGACGGCGGCTTCAGCGCGCGTGTCGTGGCTACGCTTCCGGACAGGCAGTGCCGATTCCTGTCACCCGGCGACGTGGACGGCGACGGCAGGATGGACATCGTGGCCACCGGCGCGGAGTCGGGCGTCTGGGTGCTGCGGCGCGAGGAAACGGGGGCCTGGACGGCTTCCCGGATCGACGCGGAGTCATCCGGTTTTGAGCACGCGGCGCTGGTGGCGGACCTGGACGGAGATGGAAAGTACGAAATCTACGTGGCCGCGGACCCGCAAGGGGAACTGCGGCGATACGACTGGACCGGCGACCGCTTCGAGCGGCGGACCGTCGTGAAAATCCCGACCGATCGAATCACGTTCTCTCTGGCGGCGGGACGGTACTGATCCCGGGGGTTCCGGCGGGCGGCCGCGGCGGCGTTTGGGCCGGCGCCTACCGGTCTGGCTCTGCCACCCGCCCGCGCTTGATGACCGTCCGCACGCAGGGTCGTCCGATGTGGTAGAGCCACTGATCCAGGCTGGGCACGTCCAGCACCAGCAGGTCGGCCTGCATGTTCGGGGCGATGGCCCCGAGACGGGCGTGGCGGTCCAGCGCCGCGGCTGCGTTGGCCGTGGCCGCCACCAGCGCCTCCGCGGGCGTCAGCCGCATCTGCGTGCACGCGATGCTCAGCGTCAGGGCGAGCGATTCGACCATCGAGGAACCGGGATTCGCGTCCGTCGCGACGGCCACCGGCAGATTCGCCTCGATCAGCCGCCGGGCGGGCGCCTGGGGCACGCCGAGGAAGAACGAACAGGCCGGCAGAAGCACGGCGATCGTCCCCGCGGCCTTCAGCGCGGCGATCCCCGCGTCGTCGATCGTCTCAAGATGGTCCGCCGACACCGCGCCCACCGCCGCCGCCAGTTGCGAGGCCCCCATCTGCGTGATCTGATCCGCATGGACGCGGGGCCGCAATCCATGCCGCAACGCGGCCTCCAGCACGCGCCGCGACTGCTCCACGCCGAACGCGCCGCGCTCGCAGAACACGTCGCAGAACTCGGCGAGCCCCTCCTGGAGGATGCGCTCAAACACCTCGTCCGCCAGCATCATGTCCAGGTAGGCGTCCGCCCGGCCCTCGAACTCCGGCGGCACGGTATGGGCCGCCAGGTACGTCGCCACCAGCTCAATCGGTTGCAGCGCGTTGAGCCGCTTGATCGCCCGCAGCATCTTCAGCTCGTCGTCGACGGTCAGGCCGTATCCGCTTTTGACCTCCGCCGTGGTCGTGCCGCTTCGCAGCATCCGGCGCAGGCGCGGCAGGGCCCCTTGAACGAGTTCGTCTTCGCTCGCCTGGCGCACCGCCCGCATCGTCGAGCGGATTCCCCCGCCCGATTCGGCGATTTCCAGGTAGGTTCGGCCCTCGATCCGCTGTACGAACTCCGTCTCGCGGCTGCCGGCGAACACCGCGTGGGTGTGGCAATCCACCAGGCCCGGTACGACGCACCCGCCCCCGGCGTCCAGTACCGCGCAGCCGTCCGGAACCGCCACCTCTTGCGCCGGTCCGAACCCGACAATCGTCTGGCCGTGGATCAGCAGGCGCGCCCCGTTCAGCCGCGTCACGTCGCCCATCTGCCGTCCCGGCGTCGGCCCCGGCGGATAAACCGCCAACTCCCCGATGTTGTCGATGAGCAGCATCCCCGTATTCTCGCGCTACGCAATCAACCCGGCATCTCCGCTCAAACGGTCACGACGGAATCTTCACGCCGCGCTGCCGCGCGATCCGCTCCGCCTCCTCGTATCCGGCGTCCACGTGACGGAAGATCCCGGTGGCCGGGTCGGCGGTGAGCACGCGCTTCAGCCGTTTCGCCGCTTCCGGCGTGCCGTCCGCCACGATCACCTGTCCGGCGTGCAGGCTGTAGCCGATGCCCACGCCGCCGCCGTGATGCACCGACACCCAGCTCGCTCCACAGGCCGTGTTCAGCAGGGCGTTGAGGATCGGCCAGTCCGCGATCGCGTCGGACCCGTCCTTCATGCCTTCCGTCTCGCGGTTGGGCGAGGCCACGGATCCGCAGTCCAGATGGTCGCGCCCGATTACAATGGGGGCCTTGACCTCACCGCGGGCGACCAGGTCGTTGAAAACCAGGCCCATTCTGTCGCGCTCGCCGTATCCCAGCCAGCAGATGCGGCAGGGCAAGCCCTGAAACGCCACGCGCTCGCCCGCCAGGCGAATCCACCGGCACAGATGCTCGTTGTCCGGGAACGTCTCCAGCACGGCGCGGTCCGTCCGCGCGATGTCGGCCGGATCTCCGGACAGGGCGGCCCACCGGAACGGCCCCTGCCCCTCGCAGAACAGCGGTCGGATGTACAGCGGAACAAACCCGCCGATCTCAAACGCATCCGCCACGCCGGCCAGTTTCGCCTGCCCGCGGATGTTGTTGCCGTAATCGAACGTGACGGCCCCGCGCCGCTGCAGTTCCAGCATCGAGCGCACGTGCTCCGCCATCGTCCGCATGGACTCGGCCACGTACCGATCGGAATCGCGACGCCGCAGCTCCAATGCCGCCTCGTATGCCATGCCGTTGGGCACGTATCCGTCCAGGGCGTCGTGCGCCGACGTCTGGTCCGTCAGCAGGTCCGGCGTGACGTTGCGCCGGATCAGTTCGGCCAGCAGGTCCGCCTGGTTGCCGCACCAGCCGATCGAAATCGGCGTGCCGGACGCTTTCGCCTGCAGCGCCCGTCCAATGGCCGCATCCAGCGAGTCGGCCATCTCATCCAGGTAGCGATCCCGCAGACGCTTCTCGATTCGCGCCCGATCCACTTCGGCGATCAGGCATGTCGCCTCGTTCATGGTGGCGGCCAGCGGCTGCGCGCCGCCCATGCCGCCGAGCCCTCCGCTGACCACCAGCCGCCCCTTGAGCGACCCGCCGAACTGCTGTCGCGCCGCCGCCCCGAACGTTTCGTACGTGCCCTGGAGAATTCCCTGCGTGCCGATGTAGATCCAGCTTCCGGCCGTCATCTGGCCGTACATGGTCAGGCCGAGCCCTTCGAGCCGGCGGAACTCGTCCCAGGTGGCCCAATGGGGCACCAGCAGCGAATTGGCGATGAGCACGCGCGGCGCGTCTGCGTGGGTGGCGACCACGCCCACCGCCCGACCGGACTGCACCAGCAGCGTTTCATCCGGCCCCAGAATCCGCAGCGCCGCGACGATGCGGTCGAAGTCTGCCCAGCTTCGGGCCGCCCGGCCACTGCCGCCGTAAACGACCAACTGATCGGGTTTTTCGGCCACTTCCGGGTCAAGATTGTTCATGAGCATGCGCATGGCCGCTTCGGCCTGCCACGTCTGGCAGGTGCGTTGCGGTCCGCGCGGCGCGCGTACCATTCGTTTGTTTGCGTTTGTCGATGGTTCTGAATGGGACATGGTTGCTTCCTTATGTGCGGCATCCGCCCGAAGACGAAATCCCCGTCCGGCTGCCGAGAACGAGCATTATAGCGGCTGCCGTCGCGTTCGTCTTCGCCCCGGACCAGAACCCCCATTTCGGGTGGCGCCTGTCCGTCGCACGAGACCAATTCCGGTTGCAAACAGAGGACGGCCTCCGGTATGGTGGGCTCATGCGTGGGTGAGTGGCGGAATGGCAGACGCTGGGGACTTAAAATCCCCTGGGGGGTTCCCCCCGTGCGGGTTCGATTCCCGCCTCGCCCAGTTGCTTGTCCCCGATTCGCCCGATCCGTTGCGGCGGACATCGGGTGTCCGGGTCCGTCGGATTCGGGACGCGAAACCCCTGACTACGCGAAGAGACCGGGGGCCCGGGCGTACGGGCGGCGGATGCGGGGGGGACTGCGCCGGTTGTTGCAGGTCATTTGTCCCACTGACCACCAGCCGCGTTCGTCTTGCCGTTCCTGTCTCGGCGTCGGCCCGATCTGCGGCAGCGTCACGAATCGCGCCTGGCAGTACGCATATCCGCCGCGCGGCCTCGCCGCAAAGCGGCATAAACCCGCCTTAATTCTGGGGCAACCGGATGTGGATGGGTTGATTGGATACGGCGCCCGATGCACTTGGCGAACACGGTGGCGATCCATGACATTGTGGAGCATTCGGTTCGGCGCTATTCGTGTCGCAGAGCCTCGATGGGATCCAGGCTGGCGGCGCGGACGGCAGGGTACATGCCGAAGAAGATGCCGATCAGCACGGAGACACCGAAGCTGATGGCCACCGCCTCCGGCCGGACAATGGCCTGGCCCCACTCGGCGAAGTGGGTCATGACTTTGGAGCCGGCGTACCCCAGCCCTACGCCGAACAGCCCGCCGGAGGTCGAAAGGATGACGGTCTCAATCAGGAACTGCGCGACAACGTGCCGTTTCTTGGCGCCCAGGGCGCGTCGGATGCCGATCTCCCGGGTACGCTCCGTGACCGTGGCCAGCATGATGTTCATGACGCCGATGCCTCCGACCAGCAGGGAGATGCCGGCGATCAGACCGAACTGAATCTGCGAATTGCGTTTCTTGCGCTCGGCCATTTTGAGCTGGGCCAGGGGCACGTGGATTTCGTAATCCACGGACTTGTGGTGATGCTCCAGGACCCGCTTGACCATCTCCGAAACCGACTCGACGTGTTCCAGATCGTCCACGTTGAGGTAGAGGTTCGAGTAGTCGTACTTCAGCATTTCCCGGCCGCCGCTCCGCTGGATCAGCAGAATGTCGCCGTACCGGCTGGCGGCGGCCGACAGCGGAATGTAGATTTCGCGGTTGAGATTTCGCTGCTCGACGCCCCGGGCGGGGGCGCCCGCGACGACGGCCGGTTCCAGCACGCCCACCACTTCGTATGCGACCGTCACCTCCCGCCGCTCGACCAGGACGATCTGGCCGATGGGGTCTTCGTAGGCAAACAGCTCCCGGCGGACCTCGTCGCCCAGCACACAGACGCTGCGGGCCTCTTTCTCGTCCACGTCGCTCAGTACCCGGCCGCGGGCCGGCCGGGTATGCACGATCTCGAAGAACTCCGGCGTGGTACCCACGACCGGTCCTTCGAACCGCTTCTCTCCGCGACGGGCGCTGTACGCCACGGTTCGCAGCGGAACGATCTGCTGGATATGCGGCAGAGTGGTCTCGATCGAGCGCAGATCCTGGGCGGTGATTCCGTACTGGAGCAGGGAGGTCGTGCCCTGCGTGGCGTCCGTTCCGCCCTGCGGGCGAACGGAGTTCAGGATGATGTTGTCCGTGCCGAGAAACCGGATCATGCGCATCTCGTCCGCGGACGCGCCCTCCGTCACGGACAACATGCAGATGACGGCCGCCACGCCGAAAATGATGCCCAGCGCCGTCAGCAGCGACCGCAGCTTGTGGAGCCGCAGGTTCGTCAGCCCCATGCGTATCGTTTCGAGGTTGAACAGACTCACGCCGGACGATCTCCCGGAATCACGATCCCCGGAGAATGGTAGCACAAACGCCCGACGATGCCGCGACGCCGACCGTCCGGGGATTGTATGAAAGTGTAGCGGGTGGGCGCGGGGGCGTCCGCGGCGTCGTCGATTTCGCGGGGCTGATCCTTGACAAGCGGAAGCCCGTGACGCACCCTTGCGGCGCGATGTGGAAACTCCGAGTTTCGTGGGCGGTCGTCGGGCTGGCAGTCGCGATCACGGGCTGCCAGGAATGGTTCCTTCGTCAAGCCGATCAACAGGTCTACCAGGTCGTCGCCGAGAGACAACAGGCGGCCCTCGGCGAGACCCATTCGTCCGATCTGGGCCCGGAAGACGGCCGCTTCTCGATCGACGGCTCCCTGTACGACTTCGTGCCCCATCCGGTGACCGCGGAGGTGCCGGAGGCGTTTCGCACCTCGCCTGCGGCTGAGGACGAACCCGCGCCGCCGCAGACCACACAGCCATCAGCCGGGAGACAGGTTCTGACGTTACAGGACGCGGTGGCCTATGCCATGCGCCACTCGCGGGAGTTTCAATCGCAGAAGGAAGACCTGTACCTGGCGGCACTGGCCCTCACGCTGGAACGACACCTCTGGACGCCGCAGTTTTTCGGGGAGGTATCCTACGAATACGCCAACTACGGGCAGGTGCGTGATTTCGACCACGCCATGACGGCCGTGGCACAGATTGGCGCTACGCAGCGACTGCCGTACGGCGGAGAAGTCACGGCACAGATCATCAATTCCCTGATGCGCGATCTGGGGGCGCGCATCACGTCCGGCGAGACGGGCCAGATGCTTCTGTCCGCCAACATCCCCCTGCTTCGCGGGGCGGGGAAGGTGGCGTATGAGTCACGTTACCAGGCCGAGCGGAATCTCATTTACGCCGCCCGGCGCTTCGAGCGATACCGCCGCGCCTTTCTGGTGCAGGTCGCCAGCGCCTATTTCGACGTGCTGGCGATCAAGGCGGGGATCGAGAACGCCCAGGCCAGCGTGGAGGCCCTGGCGATCGACAAACAGCGCAGCGAGAGCCTCGCCCAGACGGACCGGGTTCTTCAGATGGACGTGGACCGCGCGCAGGTGGAGTACCTGGTGGCCCGGAACGACGCGATTAACGCCCAGGCGTCGTATGATTCCGCGCTCGATCGATTCAAAATCATGATCGGAATGCCCACGGCGCAGGCCGTCGACGCGGTCGAGCCGGACTTCCAGGTGAAAGCCCCGGCCGTGGACGAAGAGGTGGCCATTCAGACCGCCCTTCGATACCGGCTGGACCTGCTGAATGATCAGGATGCGGTCGACGACGCGCGCCGGGGGGTTCTGGTGGCGCGGAACAACCTGTTGCCCGATCTGGACTTTCGAGGCAGCGTGACCCTGAACACGGACCCGAACCGGAAAAACTCCATCAGCTACAACACCGAGCGGGCCACGTGGCGGGGAGAAGTGGCCATGGAAATCCCGTTGAACCGCGTCGCGGAGCGAAACGCATACCGGGCGTCGCTCATCGACCTGCGGCGGGCGGAGCGGGATTACGATCGGAGGCGGGACGAGGTGCGGCTCGACGTGCGCGACGCCTTCCGCCGAATCGAACAGGCCCGGCTTTCGCTGGACATCCAGGCGGAGAACATCAAGATCAACGATTTCCGGAAGCGGCAGGCGGAGGAACTGTTCAACCGCGGGCACCTCTCCTCCAACCGGGACAAGATCGAAGCGGAAATCGCCTGGCGGATGGCCAAGAACCGCTATGCCCAGGCCGAGGCGGACTACCGCACGGCGGTGCTGACATTCCTGCGGGACACCGGGACGCTGCGGGTGGGGGATGACGGGCGTTTGGCGTCGGCGGAAGACGCGGCTTCGCCCTCGGTGACCGCTGCGCCTCCCGCCGCCGACGAGGGCCCCTGATCCCGACGGGGGCCGACAGGACCTTACAAGAGCAGCGCCGCGGTGGGATGGTCATTCAAGGGGTTCGATCGTATCATCTGGATGGTGACGTGCGTTTCCTTGCGTGCGGCAGGTGACCATGACGATTACTGCTTCTCCATCCCGACCGGACACCGCCGGGCCGCCGGCCAGGCGGACGCGAGGCGGGCCGCTGGGTTTGCCTCGGCGCTGGACCGTGGCCGGTGCGGTGGCGCTGGTGCTGCTTGGCGTTCTGGCGATTCAAACCTGGTGGCCGGCGGCGGCCGCCGCCGATCCCGCGTTGTTCCTTGTACAGCGTCGCGACTTTTCGGTGGATCTGCCCCAGAAAGGGGAACTGCGGGCCGCCCAGTCGGTGGACGTGCGCTGCGAAGTGGAAGGCCGATCGACCATCATCTGGCTGGTGCCCGAAGGCACGCGCGTCCAGAAGGGCGACCTGCTGGTGGAACTGGCCAGCAACGAAATCGAAGACCGGATCCGGTCGGAAGAGATCAATGTCGCCAATGCCGAATCGAATTATCTGACGGCCAAAACCGACTACGAAATCCAGATCGACCAGAACGCCAGTGACATTCGAAAGGCGAATCTGGCGTTGGAAAACGCGGAGGACGAGTTCAACAAATACAAGGAGGGCGACTGGATTCAGCAGCAGACCAGCTCACTTGTCGCCGTGGAGCGCGCGCAGAAGGAGCTGGACCAGGCGCGCGATCGCTTCAATGACTCCAAGGAGCTGCGCGAGCAGGGATTCATCACGAAACGGGAATACGAAAGCGACGAGTTGGCGCTGTTCGTGGCGGAGAAGGAGCTGGAGCAGGCGACGCTGGCAAAGGAGATTCTGCACAAGTACACGCACAACCAGGCGATGCGGCAGAAAAGGGCCGACGTGGAGGAAGCGCAGAAGGAACTCGATCGGATCAAAAAAGGCGCTGAGGCGAAGGAGCGCCAGAAACGGCAGGCGTATGACTCGCGAACCCGTGAACTGGAAATCGCCCGCGACCGACTGGCCCGATACCGGCGCCAGAAGGAAAACACGCGCATCGTGGCCCCCGCGCCCGGCATGGTGGTGTACTACAGCGAAGCCCGTCGATGGGGCGGCGGAGATGAGATCAAGGAAGGAGCGGAGGTGCGGGAGCGGCAGACCCTTATCACCCTTCCGGACACCTCCCGCATGAAGGTGATCGTCCGCATTCACGAGGCGGCGGCCACGAAAATCAGCACGGGCCTGCCGGCCACGGTCGAAATCGAGGGGCATTCGGACCGGGTCTTCAAAGGCAAGGTGACCAGAGTCGCGGACCTGGTGGATTCACAGGATCGCTGGCTGAACCCGGACCTCAAGGAATACGAGACGGAAATCACCCTGGACGAGGTCGGCGAGGATCTGAAGCCCGGAGTCACGGCCCGCGCCCGCATTCACATTGAAGACGTGACGAATGCCCTGGCCGTTCCGGTTCAGGCCGTTTTCAGCTCGGGCAGCCGGCACTACGTCTTCCGCGACAGTCGACGCGGCGTGGAGGCCGTACCGGTCGTCCTCGGCTCCTCCAGCGATCAGTTCGTGCAGATCACCGACGGCCTGAAGGAAGGCGACCGCATCCGCCTGGCGGTTTCCGACGAACTGAAACGACAGATACCTTCACGCGGCGAACAGAACGCCAACGGTCCGCAGCCCCCGGACGCCCTGGCCGACCGACCCGCCGGGGCTCCGGCGCCAGAGACAAAACGCGCGGCCCGGGCTTCCGCCGGATCGCGTGTGCCTCAGGGGACGGCGATGGAGGGGCGGCCGCCGGCACGCCCCGCCGGGCATCAGGCGGATGGCGCCGGCAACGAACGTCACCCGCGCCCGGGCGGCCCGCCAGGCGGACGTGCCCGGCCCACGTCCGCGCCCGCGGAGTCCTGATGGATCCGATTGCGCCATGTTCCAGCCGACGCCCGCAACAGAAGCCGCCGCCGTGTCCGAAACCATCGCCAGCCTGGACAGCCTCACCAAAGTGTATGGCATCGAGGATTCCGCGGTCGCGGTCACGGCTCTCAAAGGTGTGTCGATCGACTTCCGCGCGGGGGAATCCGTGGCCATTCTGGGCCCCAGCGGATCGGGCAAAAGCACCCTGATGAACATCCTGGGCTGCCTCGACCGCCCCACCGGAGGGCGCTACGTGCTGGGCGGCGTGGACGTTTCGATGCTGGATGACGACGCGCTATCCGACATCCGGGGACGCCGGGTGGGCTTCGTGTTCCAGAACTTCAACCTGATCCATCAGTTGACGGTCCTGGAGAATCTCGAAGTGCCGCTGTTCTACCAGTCGGTGCCGGCGGCCGAGCGACGCCGCCGGGCGCTGGAGGCCATCGCGATGGTCGGCCTGGCGGACCGCAGTCATCACCGTCCGATGCAACTCTCCGGCGGGCAGCAGCAACGGGCGGCGATCGCCCGCGCGCTGGTCAACGATCCGCTGATCATTCTGGCCGACGAACCCACCGGAAACCTCGACACGGCCACCGGCGAGATGATTCTGGCGATCTTCGATCGGCTTCAGCGCGAGGGGCGAACGATCATCATGGTCACCCACGAAGCGGACGTGGCCCGCACCTGTGATCGCAACATCACCCTGCGTGACGGCCAGATCGCCAGCGACGAGAGAATAGCTCGTTCTTGAGGACGCGGGCCGCGCTGCACGGCCGCACGACGCCGTCGGTCAGGCGGGGGCCGTTTTGAACAGCCACGCCAGCGTCGTTCCGTACACGGACATCAGTACCAGAATAAAACCCCAAAGCGACACGTTTGTGCCTCCGTTTCCCTCCGCGCCGCGCAAACGCCTGGTTTCCGGGCGGAGCGGTCGCGCGTGCCAGACTGAACGGGCGGGAGACGCTCACGCGCCTTCCCGCCCGATTGTCGCCAATCCGCCCGTGTTTTTCCAGCTACCGGACCGGCTGAATCCGAACCTGGAGCTGCGCCATGCCGTTGAGCTCGAAGTGCTCCACCCGGATCGTGTGGCTGCCCTCTTTCAGGTCCACTTGGGCCGCATGGCGGGTCGGGACATGGTGCGTCCAGTCGTCGATGACCATCTGGTCGTCCACCCAGACGCGGATGCCGTCGTCGGAAACCGTCCAGACTTCATACTTTCCCGCCGGCAACTCGATGGTCGTGGTAGCGGTCGTGCCGAAGTAATCCGCCGGAACCTTCTCGCTGGGGGCCCGGCCGCCCCAGGTGAAGTCAATGGCGGACAGGGTCCGCTGCTCCAGCGGAGGCTCGGCGATGATGCGGGCCCAGGCCTCGGGGTTTTCTCGCGGATCCTCCGTGGCCGAATCGTACCGGAAGAACCGCACGTCCCATTTCGCCCGCATCAGGCCGCCGTCCAGCTTCAGGCTCTTGCCGCCCGCCTGGATGTCCAGCGCAAAAGGCACGTAACCCTCTTTCTCTGTGGTGATTTCCACCACCCCGGGCAGTTCGCCTTTCGTCGGTGACGCCTTCACGTGGCCGGTCAGGCCTTTGACCTCAAAAGTGCCCTTGGGGCCCAGCACCTGAATCTGGGCCTTGTCCGAGCCCATCAGGCCGCTGGGAATCGCCACGACCGTCTCATGGTCGTACGGCCCCCAGGGGGTGATGATGATCTTCTCGCGGCCCCAGAGGTGTTTTCTGGCGCCGACCGGGCGGGTATCGCCCAGAACGGGATAGTCCGGTCGGGTCCAGGTGCCGTTGTACGTGTCGGCGAGCTTGGGCTCCGAGCCGGGCGTGGCGTCGATCTCCCGCTCCACTCCGGTGAGTTTGTTCGCGGCAAACAACGTATCCTTCGAGCGGTCCAACTGCAGAACGAGCAGATCGCCCTCGAATGTGTTGTTGGCGATGACGTTGTCCGTCGAGCCTTTGCAGTTGATCCTGCCCCACGGCTTGCGCGCCCAGTCTGCGTCGGGATTGCTCCAGAGGCGGACGCCGCACTTGTTGTCTTTGAAAACGTTCTCCAGAATGCGATTCCGGGTTCCCTGATCGATGTTGACGCCCCCGCGCTCGAGCCCGTAGGCGCCCTCCCCGTTGCCCTCCATCCGGTTGCCGGCGATGAGCGTGTCCTGAGAGAACCCGCCCCAGACGCCGCAGATGGCGTTCTTTACCAGCCGGTTGCCGATGAACTGGTTGCCGAAGGAGAACGTAAGCTCGATCCCGTGGGCCGGGGCATAGGAGAAATCGTTGTTGATCAGCAGGTTGTCGTTGCAACCGCGGCGGGCGTAGTCGAAATCCGCCGTGGGCGCCGGGGTTTCGCCGAGGGCTTCGCGACCCGCGAATCCGAAGAAACCGTCCCCGCCGTGCGTGGCCGAGTTCTCCGCGAAGATGTTGTTCGAGCACTGCTCAAAAAAAAGAATCCCCGCCGAATCCTGTCCCCGGTTGTAGACCCCGTGGCTGTAGCCGCGAACGCAGAAGTCAAAGGCGTTGCGGCTGATCAGGTTTCGACTGCTCCGCCACATCGCCAGTCCCCAGCCGGAGAGGAACGAGCAGTCGTTGTCGTAAACCTTCGAATCGTTGACGCAGTCCAGCAGGATGCCGTTCTGACCCCGGCGCGCTCGAACGCGGCGAATCGTCACCTTGTCGGAGTCTTCCACCCACAGCCCGGCGCCATAGTTAATTGCCCACTCATTGTTGTCGTTCGCGTGCGGCCAGAGCCAGTCGCTGCTGTCTTCGGCCTCCGGCGTGGACAGCAGCCGCTGCTGGAAGTTGCCGGAGACATCGAGGTCTTCGGCGGTCAGGCCGGGGCATTTTTCCGCGTGGATGCCCACCTTATATCCGCGGACCTTCGCGTTGCGGATTGTCACGTCCTTGCCGCGGATCAGGATGCCCGTTCCGGTATACGCATCGGGCATCTGCTCCGGCGTGCAGCCGACGAGTTCCGCACCCTGGAAATCGACGGTGATCCCATCCCCCTCAATCAGCACCACCTTGTCGCCCGGCAGGTTGTACGTGCCGGGTCGGATGCGGGCGGACTGGGTGATATGCAGGCCGGCACGCTCCAACGTTATTTCTTTCGGCGGTTCCGCAGCGGTCAGACAGGTGGCCAGCAGCAGTGTTGCGGCCAGGACGGACGTAACGTTCATGGCTCACTCTCGCTTGAAACAAGGGGAAACCGGCGGCGCCGGCACCCGCCGACACGCCATACACTAAGGGATACCTTATATACGATAATTTCCATCGGGGGAAGCGACCCAGCTCCGCCGCCTTCACGTTCGGGTCTCGATAGCCGTAGCAGAAGGGCCTAACATACGCTGTATAAGATGGTTAAAGAGGGTGCCGGTCGTGCTTTGCGAATCCGTCGGAACCGGGCCTCCTCCGGCTAGCAAGCCATTTGGGGAGGAGCATCTTCCGCCCGTGGCGCGGGTTCCGTCTCTCTCAAGCTGTCTTCGCCTTGCTGCCGGAAAGCCTCGCGCCTCCCGCTCAAGCGGTGCCGGGCGTGTGCGGCAGGGGTTGGGGAATGGCGAAGCGGAACTCGGCCCACTGTCCGGGCGCGGATTCGGCGGACACGCGACCTCCGTGGGCGCGGATAATCCGCCAGACGGTATAGAGCCCCACGCCGGTGCCGCGGGCCTGCTTCGAGGCGGCCGAACTCAGACGCGAGAACTTGCGGAAGAGCCGGTTGCGCTGCTCCGGCGGGAAGCCCGGGCCGCTGTTTCGCACGTACACGACCAGCTCATTCGGCGCGTGGACCGCACGGACGCGCACCGTCCCGCCCTCGTTGCCATACTTCACCGCGTTGCTCAGCAGGTTGACCAGCACGATGCGGAGCAGGTCCGGGTCGGCACGAAGCCCGGGAGTCTTCGACGGCACGTCCACCGTCAACTCCATGTGCTTGTCATCGAGACCCGGCCGGACGACCTCGATGGCGGGCGCCAGCACTTCATCGGTGAACGACACGTTGTCCCGGGGGGCGAAGCGCATCTGCCCGCCTTCCAATCGGGCCAGATCCAGGTAGTCGCGGACCAGATCGAGCACGTACCGGCCGCGCACCAGAACGCGCTGCAGCGCGTCGTGCTGCTCCGGCGAAAGCGCGCCCAGATAGCCGTCGACCAGCGTCTGGGTGGTGGTCATCATGGAGGCGACGGGGCTTTTGAGCTCGTGGCTGACGAAGCCGAGCATCTCGGTGTACGCGGCGGTGGCTGCGGCAAGCTGCTCAATCCGCCAGGTTTTCTCGACCGCCTGGCTGAGCCGCTCCGCGATGGCCGCCAGCAGGTGGGCCTGATGGATGTCGTATGCCCGCGGTCGACGGCTGCTGCGGAAAAGCACCCCCACGCGGCGGCCCTCGACCGCCAGCGCGCAGGTCAGGCTGGACCGTACGCCTTCCTTCACCAGCGCTCGCGTGCTGCGGCTGTGCGGGTGCTCGACGAGGTATGTTTCGAGGTCGTGGATGATCCGCAGATCGTTACGCGCAAAGACCTGTTCGAGCGAACTGCCTGCGAGGTCTTCGGCGTAACCGTTCCTGAGCCGAAGCGGCTGGTATGCGGCCCGCGTGTGCCGTGATACAAGCCGGCGACCGTCGTCCTCGAGCAGGGCAATGCTGACCCGGTCGCAGGGCATGACGCCCTGCATCTGCTCGAACAGAAAGTCAACGACGGCCTCAGTGGATTCCTGGGCGGCAACGCGCCGGTTGACGGCGTCGAGCAATTGCCGTTCGGGCTCGCGGAAGGCCGTCTCATCAGGAGGCCGTGATGGCACGTAACTCAGGATCGTCTCTTGCTCGCCGCTCATACCACACGGTCTTCCGCTGGGGAATGCGCGGGATTATAGCCGACCGGAAGCGACGCGCCCCACCGACTCAGGCGGACGCCCGGTAGAAGCGGACCGTTTTCGGATTCCCGTATGACAGCTAGTCCGGACATTTGTCGCGAAGGTTGCGTGGAACGCTTCGAGAAACCGCGCGGGAAGCGCGTCGTTGCGAGCCTGTCGGATCGGGGGCCGGACTCGGCACTCCAGCACACACTGGCCGCGATGGGGCTCTGTCTGATCCGTTCTGTGTCACACTCTTCTTGTTCGGGCACTGGCAGACTTGCAGTAATACTGTATTGGCGCGGGGGGTCGTTTTTCACGTAGCTGATTTCGCTTCCACTGGATCTTCCAGCGTGGTCTTACGCGCTTCAGCACTGCCGGACGCACCGAGGTTTGCCGCTTCCGCCGACTCCATTTTCTCTGTCTTGGCCCGCGGTGCAGTTTCAGTCCGTTGAGCCCGGCCACTGGCACAAATTCGCCCAAACCCTCACAATAGAGCCCGGCGTCGCGATGCGGCGGTCGCCGACGGCCTCGACCGAGGGGGTCGAGCCGAGCACGTCTGACCCTTTCTGCTGGAGAGTCGCTATGGAAACGCAGGATTTTCTCGCCAGGCAGTTCGTAACCCTCCGGGATGAGATCAAGGCTACGAAGGCCCGGTTGTTCACGATTGTGATGGTGGGGCTGATCGGGGTACCACTGCTGGCGCACTTCGCTTCGAAGTCCGATTTTCTGGTGTGGCTGCTGCTGCCGTATTCCGTGCTGATGTTGATCATTCTGTTTGTGACCGAGCAGAGCTCCATGATGCGGGCCGGTCGGTTCATTCGCGAGCAGATCGAACCGCGGATCGCGCCCGCGCCAAGCTGGGAGGCGTGGATCGAATCCCGTTCGGACCTGCGATTGATGGATCGGTACTACGTGGCCTGCTTCATGGTGATCTTCTTCCTGTATTACTTCATCACCAGCGGCGTATCCGTGGACCTGATCTTGCGCAAGGAATCGGCCGACATGAGCGGCACCGGCATGTACTGGTACTGGTTCGCCGGGGCTCTGCTGGCCTATGTCATCGGCGCCATCTGGGCCTTTTTCACCCTGCTGCACCATTGGAAAGAAGCCGTCAGCACCGCGAATGCGCGCCCCGAGGGCTCCCACCCGTCGGCCGTGGCGGCGGGGTAAACACGGTCACTGGATGGACCCGCAACCGCCGACGATCGGGCTCGAATCGAAGATCGGCGCCTTGCGGGCAGCCCCCACCGGCACTTCCAATCGCACGGGATGTCGTGGGGACGGATTCGTGTGCGTCGGTCTCAAGAGACGTGACTACCGCGCCGTTTCGGTGCGCGCGTGAGCCGGCTGGGTTGCCGACGGCGCTTGTGAGCCGGTCTCCGGGTCCTCCAGGGGTTCCCAGAACCCGAAGCTCTCCTGCTCGATCTTGCAGAAGCCGGTCGTCTGGTACTTGTGATGGGCATTATAGTCCCAGGCCAGGTGATCCGAATCGCCGCCGCCCTGGGTGGTGATCAGGAAGCGGTTCGGCAGGCCGCCGAATGCCCGCGCCTGCTCCGCGGGCAAGTCCTTGTCCCCGGCATTGGCGTCGATGGGAACCCATCCGTAGTTGGGCAGGTAGACTTCCGCCCAGCGATGATGCGCCTCGTCGATGCTGACATCATCGCCGCGTACCACGACGCCGCCCTGATAACGGGCGGGCAGGCCCGCGGCGCGACAGAGGGCGATGAACGCAAAGGTATACTCCGAGCACGAGCCCGTGCCGCGCTTCAGAACGACCTCCGGCACGTCCCAGCCGCCGACCATCTCATACTCAAGCGTCTCGATGATGTGGTTGAAGATTCTGCGGGCGATCCAGTAGGGGTTCGACTCATCTCCCACCACCGCCCGCACCGTCTCCCGGACAAAAGCGCTGTCCAGCCGATACCGTGAACCGTCGGCGGTGTACTTCTCGCGGATTTCGGCGGGAATGTCCGGCAATGTTCCGCAACGGTCGGGAAAGATCACGTAGCGAATGGCTGACACGCGCGCGGTGACGTGGTAATCGATCGTCTGCCGCTGACCGGCCGACACCCCTTCGAACTCGAAAACGGCACAACGCTGCCCCCAACGATCGGTTTCCAGCCGGGTCGGACGCGCGGAGAAACGGGGTTCGGATAACAGTGTCTGCTGCGGCAGGTTCTGCGGCAAGGCGAGAGTCACCGTCAACGGACGTACCGCGCCTGGCCCGTAGTTGTACAATCCCCACAGGTATTCCACCCGGGCCAGGCGGGTCTCACTCAGGCGAAACGGCTGTTCGGTCCGCAACAGCAGTCGATACAGCTTGCGCTCCTGAAGATCGATGCTCCACAGATCACCGTTACGAAAGGCAATCCCGGCCGGATACGGGCCTGGTGCCGGCAGAAGCGTCACCACTTGACCCTGTCGCGGGTCAATCACGTAGAACTCATCGTTGATGCGATCCCCCGCCCAGAGGTACGCTCCGTCCCAGGCCAGCGTCGAGCAGGATTTCGTCGGGGCGGCGAAGATCTTCAGAATCGTGCCGTCTTCTGGAATCAACTCGTAGATCTGGCTGCTCTTCTGCTCCAACAGGTAGAGCGATTTGCCCGCCCACGCCAGTCCGACCGGATTCGGCCCCGGCGCTTCAAAGGAGTTCTCAACCACGCCGGTTTGCGGGTTGAAGCGGAAGACCCAGCCGCTGTGATCGTCGGCGACATACAGCCGCCCGTCATCCGAACAGGTCATGCCGTGCGGGCGCAGCGTCGGCGCAGCGAGGGTCTGCTGAATCGCGCCGTCCTCCGTCGAAACCGCGTGGATCTGCGCCTCCCGCCAGTCAAGCACGTACAGCCGTGCTCCGTGCCACGCCAGGCCGGCGGGGTAGCGACAAGGCACGGAGAGCGCCTCGGCCACGTCGCCGGGGGCGGCGGCGGTCGCGACATGGCAGAACAGAATGCACGTGATGACGGTGAACAGAAGTGAAGGCGGCTTCATGGCTGGCTCCGTGTTTGAGGCGGCAATCCTGGCTCGTCCGAGGTGGTTTCCAGCAGCTACGGCTGGCATTGCGGATGAGTGTATACCCTCGTCGGCGGTCTGTGAAGCTGTTCGCCCCTCTGGCAGACACGACGTTCTTGCCGAATTGCGACGGAATGCCCGGCGCGGGCGCAGCCGGGGTTCGGCGAGGCGCTGTGCCGGACCTCCACCCCGGGGCCCATTCCTCCAGGGAAAACCGGCCGATTCCCTTCAACCGGCTGGGGTCGCGATCGCGGATCGCCTTGCAAAAAACCATCCGCTCGGACTTTGCGAATTCACAACAACCCATTCGGGCGCGCCGGCCGCCGCGCGGTGATCGGGCGGTCGTACCGGACGTTCCGCCACGAAGCGGCGGACGATGGGTTCGTGCGGGGGGGTCGGTAAGACGCTCAAAACGCCGGGACCCCCACCGCGCTCCACACGCGGCGAGGGTTCCCGGCTGGACGGCACAAATCGGTCTGCCGGACGACCCCGTGAAGGGATCAGAACGACGCTTGGTCGTTGAACGAGTCCGCGCCGAAGCCCGCGGCAGCCTCGAGAGGTTCCTCTTTGTGGTTTTGACTTGGCTGCGAGTGCAGACGCCCCCCCGGTTGCAGGGCGTGGGCTTTGCGGGCCGCCCGGCGGGCGATGGCGGCGTGCCCGTCGCCAGGGGCCCCAGCTTGCGCCGCGTCGGCGGCACGGCCACCCACCAGAGTCAGCAGGTCGTTGACCATGCCCGTGAGCGATTCGGACTGGCTGGCCAGTTCCTCGGCGGCCGAGGCGCATTCCTCCGCGCCGGCCGCGTTCTGCTGCGTGACCTTGTCCATCTCCGCGGCGGCCGTACTGATTTGGTCCACGCCTTGGGCCTGTTCGTCCGACGCCTGCGCAATGCCGGACAGCATGTCCGTTACCGTCGTGATGTCGTTGGCGATGGCTCCGAGCGATTCGCTGACGTCCTGGGTCACCGTGCTGCCGTCACGGGCGCGGTTGACGGATTCCTCAATGAGGGCGGTGGTTTCGTGGGCCGCTTCGGCCGCCCGCATGGCCAGATTCCGGACCTCGTCGGCCACCACCGCGAACCCTTTGCCGTGCTCGCCGGCGCGAGCCGCTTCCACCGCCGCGTTCAGGGCCAGCAGGTTCGTCTGGAAGGCGATTTCTTCAATCACCTTGATGATGCGGCTGATCTTGTCAGAAGACTCGTTGATTCCCGTCATCGCGCCGTTCAGCCGGGCCACCGTCTCGTCGCCGGTCTGGGCCGTCTGGCGCGCATTGGCGCTCAACTCGTTGGCTTTGCGGGCGTTCTCGGCGTTGGCACGGGTGACGGCGGACATCTCCTCCAGAGCGCTGGAGGTCTCCTCCAGGGCGGATGCCTGTTCGCTGGCCCCGGCGGCCAATTGCTGAGCGGCGGCGGATACCTGCCCGGATGCCTCATTGACCTGCATGGCCCCCTCGCGCAGTCCGGTCGCGACCCGGGTCAACACGCGCATCAATCCCCGCGCGATGAGCGTTGCCAGCACGATCGCCACGGCGCAGCCGACCACGCCTCCCACGATTACGGATGTTCGCGTCTGGCTCGCCACCCGGCGGATTGTGCTGTTCTGTTCGTGCGCAGTCTTGCGGGTGTGTTCGACGATCTGCCCCAACAGGCCCTGCACCTCGTGCAAGGCCGGCATCGTTCGACTGGCATAGACCGCGTTTGCCTGTTGCATCCCCTGTACGGCCGCTTCCGACCGCTCTCTGAGGGCCTTTAGAGCGGCCTGGGTCTCAGCCAGCGCCGGGAGCGTTTCCGTTTCGAAGGCGGATTGCGCCTTTGTCTGTGCTTCGACCAGGGCGGTTTCCGCCGCGATGGCTTGCCCGAAGTGCTCGACAACTTCCTGGATGGCCGGCAGGGTATCCGAGGTGCAGATGCGTCGCGCCTCGGCGATGTCGCCGCCGGCCAACGCCGTTCGGATGGACTCCGCCGAACGGTGCAGCCGCTCATGCGGCTCCCGGCAGGCATCCAGAGCCGCTTTGAGCTCTGGAAAACCGGCGCACCAGGCCTGCGCCTCGTCGCTTGCCAGGAACTTGCCCAAGGCGCACTGTGTGGGGTCCGTCTGCACGTTCAAATCGCGGTCTTCATTCAGGACAGCCTTGGTTACCGTCTCCGTCCAATGGCGGTGGTCGTCCAGCAGATCCTTGAGCGTCTCTCTCAGGCCCTTGTGTCGCTGTCGCCAGGCATCGCGGATTGTCACAGCCGAAGTGTGGAGTCGGGCATGGGGTTCCTTCAATGCCTCAAGCAAACGCCCGAACTCCGGGTCCGCGGCGGCCGCGGCTTTTGCCTCCTCTCCGTCGAGGAAAACACCCAGAGCGCATTTGTGCGGATTCAATTCCACATTCAGTGCCGCTTCGTTGTTCACGATGAGCGACAGACACGCGTTGGCCCATTGAAGATGGTCTGCCTCCTTCTCGGCCAGGAACGCGGGCAGCTTCGCGTCCGCCTGGTGGAAGACTCTCCCGATCTCGATAGCGGATTCATGCAAATGACGATGTGGCGCCTCAATGGCGGCCAGCGCACTGCGAATCTCCGGCACCATCGCCTCCGCCTGTTTACGGCCCTCGCTGTAATACCATTTGCCGAAAGCGCACTGCGCCGGGTCGGTCTCTACGGTGAGGGTCGTGACCGCATCGTCGGTCAGCAGGTCGCTGACGGCTTTGGCCCAGTTGAGATGGTCGATCTCCCGCTGGCTGATTTCGTTCTGAAGCTCGTTGCATGCGATGGCCGTACCCAGCTTTTCGGAGACGCTGGACAATCCGGTCACGGACCAGACGGCTACTCCCGTCAGCGCAAGAATCACCACAGCAAAGCCGGTCCCTACTCGCCTTCCGACCGTCCATTTGTTGCTCATCGTTGTATTCCTCGCAGCACGATCGCTCCAATCTGATAGTCATCACGTCCCCCTGCGACTGGAGGACTGGTCGCAGTATGGTTGAATGCGTTTTTCGGCTGCGATGAAGGAGTGCTTTAGTCCGGGGCAGACAGCCCAGGAAAAAAAAGAAGGCGCGCCCTTGTCGCGAGACAAGGATTCCGAAGCCAGGCACTTCACAGCATCCGCGCGACTTCCTGAGAGCATCATGGTTGGCTTGGAGTCACCAATTCCAGATGACGCAGTGTTACGCTCCGAGTAGGGTCGAGCGTTGGCACGCAGCGGACACGACGGGGCTTGTCCGGCAGGGCGTCACGGCACGTCTGGGCAGCAAGACGCCACTTCTTCTGAGCCGGGCCGAATCTTCGATCAGGCGGCGCGGGGCATCCCCCGGAGCCGACCGCGTGGGCGAGGGTCGATCCCTTCTTGTCCATGCGATCCGTTCGACACCGGAGCACCGTGATTCCTCGCTTCCGCTTTTCTTATCGGCCTATGGTGAGGGAGGCGGATCAGACCCAGCATTCAGGACAGGGGGGTTTCATGAGATCGCTTTCCAGAGTGCCAAACAGCCCATGCGCACGTGCGAGCGGCGGCCCAGAGGCCAGAAGACAGGAGAATACAATAGGCCGTTGTTCCATCTGGGGCAGTTCGCGGGCCGGTGCGGAGGGGTGCCGATCGCAGCCCTTGCGAGCTCGTTTCAAGGATGGACACAAGCCGTGGATGATGCGGGATTGTGCGGTGGGTTGCCTTCTGCAATACGACACACCCTGCGGACAGCCGGCGCTCGGGGTTGAACCGAGGACCTGTGCTTTACGAAAGCACCGCTCTGCCACTGAGCTACGCCGGCAACGACCGGACGGTCAACGAGTGTTATAGCACGAACCCCCATCATCGGCAACACGGACAACCCGGTCCATCGTTCTGGCAGAAATAGCCTTCCCAGTACTGAAAACCCAGTCGGAGCGGCTTCCCTCCATATTCTACTGGGCGTGAATTCATCCAGGTGGCAAAGCTCTGGGAGGGGGTATCGCCGCCGGATAACCGATGACTCCACAAGGAGCCACTTGTGCCAGAGCCGCCCCGAAGTAAGCCACCCGCCCGACGGGCTCGTCCCATAAGCCGGGCCGCGGCAGATCGTGAGCCGTGCTGGGCTCATTGGCCGGACGAACGGTTGCTCGACCTGCGATTGTGCGATCTGGACGCGGACCTGAGCCTGACAGCTCCGTCCCTGGCCCGGCCACTGGCCCGGCTGCACGATGAGCTGACGGGTCGGGGCCTGACTTTCAGCCCTCATTGCTGGCTGTCGGAGGGGTGGTTTGCGGTGGACGGCATTGCGGGATTCGCCGTGCCGTTCTACCTGGCCCACCCCCGGCTTCGCCGGTTGGAGCGCAGCCAGACGGACGAGGTCGTCGGTGGCACCGCCGAATGGTGCATGATGCTTCTGCGGCATGAAGCCGGCCACGCCATTGACGCGGCCTATCGCCTGCGCTATCGCCGCGACTGGCAGCGCGTGTTTGGCAATCCCCGCCGTCGCTACCCCGCCTCTTACCGGCCACGGCCGGCGAGTCGAGGTCATGTGCTCCACCTGCGCTACTGGTACGCCCAAAGCCACCCGTGCGAGGACTTCGCCGAGACCTTCGCCGTATGGCTTGCACCAGGCTCCGGTTGGAAGCGCCGGTACCGTGGCTGGCCGGCGTTGGAGAAACTGGCGTTCGTGGACGAGCTGATGTCGCAGGTGGCCGGCCGGCCGGCCATCCTGCGTGGGCGTGGGCGGTTGGCGCCGTTGGGCCGATTGCGGGAAACGCTGCGCGCGCACTACCGTCGTCGCCGGGCGTTCTGGGCGCGGGAGTCGCTGGCGTACGCGGACGAGGCGCTCGCCCGGGTGTTTCCCGATGCCCGGAGGGGCGGTGCGGGGCGCCCGCTGGCAGCGCAGATTCGCGCGATGCGACCGGCCCTGGCGCGGGCCTCGGCTTTCGCGGGGTTCGAGGGGCGATACCTGCTGGATCAGCTCCTGCACGATCTGGTCCGGCGTGCGCAGGAGACGTCGGCGCGGGTTGAACCCACTCCAGCGGGGGCCATAATACCACGGGCAATGCGGGTGCTGATTCCACTGGCCGACCGTCTGGGCGGGCAATTCCGTCGAGTGCTGATATGAAGAAGCGTCGCGTGCTCATGCTGATGCACGAAGGTTGCGTGCCGCCCGAGAGCATCGAAGGCGTCAGCGACGAGGAAATGGCCGCATGGAAGACGGAATACGATGTCCGAACCAGCCTGGACGTATTGGGGCACGAGGTGATTCCGCTGGCGGTGGGCGACGAGTTGAACGTGATTCGTGCGGCGATCGAGCGGCACAAACCGCACGTTGCCTTCAACCTGATGGAGGATTTTTTCGGGATTACGGTGTTTGACCAGCACGTGGTGGCGTATCTGGAGCTGCTGCGACAACCGTACACCGGCTGCAATCCGCGCGGCATGATGCTGACGCGCGACAAGGGGCTCGCCAAGAAAGTGTTGAGCTACCACCGCATCCGCGTGCCCCAGTTTGCGGTCTTTCCGAGGGGTCGGGCGGTGAAGCGCCCCGGACGGCTGGCGTTTCCGCTGTTTGTGAAATCCACGGTGGCGGATTCGTCGGCGGGCATCGCGCAGGCGTCCATCGTTCACGACGACGAGAAACTGCGCAAACGGGTGGAGTTCATCCACGACCAGTTGGGTACCAACGCCATCGCGGAGGAATACATCGAGGGCCGGGAGCTCTACGTGGGCGTGCTGGGCAATCGTCGCCTCCAGACGTTCCCCGTCTGGGAGATGCTGTTCGAGAACCTGCCCGAGGACGTCCCGCGCATTGCGACCGCCAAGGTGAAGTTCGATATGCAGTACCAGCGCCGGTGCGGCATCCGGACCCAGGCGGCGGAGGATCTGCCGCCGGGCGTCGAACAGCGGATGTACGATCTGTCCCGGCGGGTGTACCGGGCACTGGCCATGAGTGGATACGCCCGGATGGATTTCCGTCTGCGGGAGGACGGACGAATCTATCTGCTGGAGGCCAACCCCAATCCGCACCTGGCGTATGGGGAGGATTTCGCGGAGTCGGCCCACGTGGCCGGGATGAAGTATACGGAGCTGATCCAGCGCATTGTCTCGCTGGGCATTCGTTACCGGTCGGAGGCTCTGTACTGAATGGGGCCGTCCGATCATCGTCGGAAGGTAAGAAGACGCAGCCGTGACACGCAGACGCATGCCTTTCCGGAGATCCGTCCAGCGGCCGCAACGTCGCAATGAGCCAGAATGGGCGGAGTGGTCCGATCGCCAGTTGCTCGACCTGCGCATGTGCGATCTGGAGTTGCAGATTCAGGACACGGTCATCGAACAGCGGGTCGATCGTCTGTACGAACAGTTGGAGCGTCGCGGCCTGCGGTTTCGACCGCACGTCTGGCTGGCGCAGGAATGGTTCTCGCCGGACGGCGTGCCCGGGATCGCCCTGCCGTTTTATCTGGCCCACCCGCGGCTCATGAAGCTCGAGCAGCGTCAGATGGGCGACGTGGAAGGCGGCACCCGTGACTGGTGCATGCGCATTCTGCGGCACGAAGCGGGCCACGCCATCGACAATGCATACCGTCTGCGGCGACGGCGAAAATGGCAGCAGGTATTCGGACGGGCGTCCCAGCCCTATCCGGATTCATACCGGCCCAAGCCGTTCAGCAAAAAGCACGTACTGCACCTGGACCTGTGGTACGCCCAGAGTCACCCGTGCGAGGATTTTGCGGAGACCTTCGCCGTCTGGCTCAAGCCCGGCTCCCAGTGGCGCCGTCGGTACTCCGGCTGGCCGGCGCTGAAGAAGCTCCAGTACGTCAACACGCTGATGAAGGAGATCGCCGACAAAACGCCGCCCGTTCGTACACGCCAGTACGTCGATCCGCTGTCACGGCTTCGCATGACCCTGCGCGAACACTATGCGGAGCGCCGTGCCCGCTACGGACTCGATTACCCCGACCCGTACGACCAGGACCTGCTGCGGATGTTCTCAAACGCCCGCGAACACGCCCACAAGCCCTCGGCCGCCGGTTTTTTGAGGCGGTTGCGGCCGGAAATCCGCGAGTCCGTGCTTCGCTGGATCGGACACGACGAATACACCATCGACCAGGTGCTCACGGAGATCATCTCCCGCTGCCGCGAACTGAAGCTCCGCGTCCACGAACCGCTGCACAAAGTCCGTACGGACGCCAAAATTCTGGTGGCCGTCCACACCACGCAATACCTGCACAGTCGCCGCTACTCGTTCACCATCTGATCCGCTGCCCTTAAACCCGAGTTTCAGGACGTGGCAACAGCGATGCGCCCGCACCCGGCTAAGGCACAAACACCCGCCAAAACAACGCCGTTGCTATAACCCGTTGCGTATAAAAGGGTTGCGCGCACTGTTTACAATAACCTATTTTGCGCAATGAAAAATTATTGACGGTTGCTAACTATCTGGCTTTGAGGGTGTCTATCTGGGTGGAGTCCCCGAGTCGTTGGGACGGCGGGACGGACGAGTGCGGACACTCAATCAGGAGGCGCAGCCATGAAACGGGTTCCAATCATAGCAACGGGAATGATGCTGGCGCTGACGGCCGCCTCCCTCGCGGCCGAAGCAAGGGCCACCTCGGTGGCCACCAATGGAGGGTCGGCCAGTTCGACCTCGGTGGCTGTGGGCAACAGCAGATCCGACGCGTACGCCGGAGCAACCAACGGCGGACGCGCGGTGGCCAACTCCACCGCCACCGGGGTGGGCAATGGGCTCGCTCGCAGCACGTCGGTGGCGGTTGCGGATCGCGGCCTGGCGATGAGCAACTCCAATGCGACCGCCCGCGGCTCCTGGTGGGGCGGGGCGATTGCGGAAAGCCAGAGCGTGGCCGCCACGGTCGCAGGCGTCGCGCGGAGTGACAGCAACGCGTATTCGGAAGGCAGCCTGGGCGGGTTGGCGGAGAGCCTGTCACGCTCGACCGCGACGAGCTTTCACGGAATCGCCATCAGTGACAGTGCCGCGATCTCTCGCGGCTGGCTCGGCGGGCGGGCGGAGAGCACCAGTGACTCGCTGGCGGACGCATACGGCGGAATCGCCCAAAGCCGGGTTCGAGCGATCAGCGACGGATCCGTCTATGGCTCGGCCGTGTCCGACGGGGTGGGCGTGGCGGTCAGCGGGCCGCTCCGGACGGCTCGGGCGGACGTGCGAGCGCTGGGGGTGGCTCACCGAGGGGCTCGAGCCGCGACTCGTGTCACGGCGGTCGAGATTCGGCGCTAGGCGGCAGTAGGGGTCCGTGTGCATACGAGGCGAAGCACGATTGATCCCGCGGGCCGGAATCTTCCGGCCCGCGGGAACCGAGGAGACAAAGCCATGAAACGCAACGCGATCATCTGGAGTCTGACGATGGGATTGATGCCGGGGTTGACGGCCCTGGCCGGCGAGGCAAACAGCTCGGCGAGCGCTTCCTCGAACCGCCGGGGGCCCGGCACCGCGGTCGCCACTGCGGGTTATGAAGGCAACGGGATTGGGTTCTCCCAGACGAATACCCGCAGCGGCAGCACCAACCTGGCGCAGGGCCTGAGCCTGGGATTTGACGAGGAAGGGTTGAGTCTCTCCACCAGTTACGCGGTTGCCCCGCGATTCGGCGCGGCCGTGGCCGGCACCCTGAACCTGGCCATCGGCCGGGACGGCAGCGTGGCCACCAGTGTCGGCCGAACCGTCGCCGATGGCGATCCCAACCGCAGCGTGGACGCCGGCGGATCGGCCCGTCCGGGCTCTCTCGGACGCACGCCGGTGGCCGTCGCAAGCACCGGCGGAGCGACCGGACCGCGCGGCACGGTGGTCTCGCAGACGCAGTCGGACTCTCGTCCGGCCGGTGTGCGGACTCCGATCGTGGTGTCCAGCGGCCCTCGGGCGAGTGCGGCACCCTTGGTGAGCAATCGGATGTCCGGCGGGTCTGCGGCCGGTCAGCCGCTCGCCCAGGCGCCGGTCACCCACCGGACTGTGGAACACGAAAAGATCCGGCACGTTGTTCGGCGGGCGATCGTGGTTCGCTAGTCCGACTCTCGCAAGTGCCTGCCATTTGGCCGTCGCGACCGCGTTGGAGAGGTCGCGACGGCCCGTTTTCTCCGCGGGCGGTTGCAGTGCGGACATCAGCCCTCGAAACACGGCTGGTGTCGTCGCCAACTCTGGCCGGATTCTCGATTTGCGACTTGGACTGGCGGCGGTGGATTTCTGGGAGACGGGGTGCAACCGCCAGGTGACGGGGCGGTAAACAAACGTGACCTCACGTGTTCCTCCTGACGCGCGCTGTCGGCGGCGTCTCGGCAGAAGGGCCGAGGCGCCGCTGACCGCATCTGGAAAAAAATAACCTGCGGGATGAGTGAGACGTTTTCGAAGATACGGGGGATGTTAGTGGAGGACCGCATTCACCGGGCAGATTCCGTGCCAGTGAGGTTCGTTGGCGCGGTTGGGAATCCGCGATCGTCGCCTTGAGAATTCCGGCATTTCCGTTTGCCTTCCGTGTATTCGTGAAGCATATTGAATATGTAGGTCGTTAGACCTCGTTCCGGTGAAAGATGCCGGAACAAGTCTTCTGTGTGAAGCCTCGCTCCCGCTCGGATGTGCAATGACAGATTCGACGAGCCGGACGTTGCGAGGCTTCTTTTTCATATCATTTCGTTTCGATCCGTTCCTCGGCCCAGAAGGTAATCGCCTCGTTCATTATCTATCGCACGGCCGGCTGAGGAAGCGCAGTCGTGAAGTGCCAATGAACACCACCCACGGATGAAACGTCAGATTTCGATCACGCCGACCAGCGTCACGTCGCTATAATGGGTGCCCTGCGTTTCGTGTGGGGCGTAGCCCGTCCCAGATTGTCTGGGCGTTCAGTTATGCTTGATTCGACTCGCCGCGCGAATGATGTGGAGGCAGAAATGGCCAAGAGCAAGACCCCGAAGAAGGCTGTTCGGAAAAAGGCTGTCGCCCGGAAAAGTGCCCCGAAAGGCAAGGCGAAGAAAGCCCCCACACGTGGTCGCGCGGCCGGCAAGAAAGCGCGCGCCGTCCGGCCTCCCGCCCGGAAGGCGGGGGCCAAGTCCAGGGTTACTGGCGGACGAGAGCTTGAGCGGGCCGCCAAGCATTTCGCGGGCCTTATGCGTAAGCAGCTTGATCGTGTGGAGCGGATGAAACGCGACGAGGGCTGGACGGACTACGCGAAGCTTTCGCCCGTCATCATCGGCGTCTGCGGCGGCGACGGCATTGGTCCTGTGATCTCCGCCCAGGCCCAGCGCGTGCTGGAATATCTGCTCAGCGTCGAGCGGGCCACGGGTAAGGTTGCTTTCCGCACCATCGAGGGGCTGACCATCGAGCGCCGGGCGAAGGTCCGAAAAGCCATTCCCGATGACGTGCTGGCCGAGCTGAAGAAATGCCATGTCATCCTCAAGGGTCCCACCACCACGCCGCGGAAGGGCGACCCCTGGCCGAATATCGAATCCGCCAACGTCGCCATGCGCAAGGAGCTGGACCTGTTCGCCAACGTGCGTCCTGTGAAAGTGCCCGAGCACCGCATTGACTGGGTCTTTTTCCGGGAGAATACGGAGGATCTTTACGCCCTGGGCAGCGAGGGGTTGGAGATCGGCAGGGATCTGGCGGTCGACTTCAAAATCATTACCCGCCCGGGCTCCGAGCGCATCGTCCGGGCGGCCTTTGAGCACGCCCGCCAGGCCGGCCGGACGCGCGTCACCGTGGTGACGAAAGCCAACGTGGTCAAATCCACCGACGGGCTGTTCCTGCGAACGGCCCAGGAGATCGCACGGGAGTATCCGGGCATTGAGTGCGATGACTGGTACATCGACATTATGACGGCCAAGCTGATCGATCCCAAGCGGCGGACGGAGTTTCAGGTGTTGGTGCTGCCGAACCTGTACGGGGACATCCTGACGGACGAGGCGGCGGAGTTCCAGGGCGGCGTGGGCACGGCCGGCGCCGCGAACATCGGCAAGCGCTACGCCATGTTCGAGGCCATCCACGGCTCCGCGCCCCGCATGGTGGACGAGGGCCGGGCGGAATACGCCGACCCATGCAGCATGATCCGCGCGGGCGCGATGCTCTTGTCCCATATCGGCTATCCCCGGAAAGCCCGCAGTCTGGAGATGGCGCTGGACATTTGCGGACAGTATGAGCGGCGTCTGGTGATGACAGGGCGCGACACCGGCGCCACCGGTGCGGCATTCTGCGATTACGTCATGGACACGCTGGCCGATCCGGGACTGGAACAGCGCTGGCAGGAGTACGTTTCTTCCCCCGGCTGAAGCCCGGAGGCGCTGCCCGGCCGCTCGCCCCCGTCCACTGGCACCGGTCAGAACCCCCCCGGCGCGGACGACCGTTCGTCAGCCGTTTTTCGGCCGCCTCGTTGGAGGCGGTGTGTCTAGCCGACCGGCTCCGTGCGGGACCGGATGTCGTGGATGATGTATTCCAGCGTTTCGTCCAGGCTGGTGCGCGGGTGGAACCCGATCAGTTCGGCCGCCCGTTCGATGCAGGGAACCCGGCGCATCATGTCGTCAAACGAGCGGCCGTAGGCCTCTTCGTACGAGATGTAGGCCTTCTGGCTGGTGCTCTTGGTCTTGCCGATGATCCTGTCGGCCAGGTTCTCGATGGATATCTCCTCGACGGAACCCAGATTGTACACCCGTCCGGGCGCCTTGGGGTGGTCCATCAGGGCGATGATGCCGTCCACGATGTCGCCCACGTAGCAGAAGCAGCGGGTCTGCTTTCCCGTGCCATAGATCATCAGCGGCTCGTTCCGCAGGGCCTGCTCCACGAAGCGGGGAACCACCATGCCGTACATGCCCGTCTGGCGGGGGCCCACCGTGTTGAACAGTCGCACGGCCACGACCGGCAGACCGAACTGTTGATGATAGGCCAGCCCCAGAAACTCATCGATGGCCTTGGAGCACGCATACGACCATCGCGAGAAGCGTGTGGAGCCCAGCACCGTGTCGTCATCCTCTCGGAAAGGAACGGCCTCGCTCTTGCCGTAGACCTCGCTGGTGGAGGCCAGCAGCACGGGCTTGCGAAACTTGTTCGCGGTGGCCAGCACGACCTCCGTGCCGTGGATGTTGGTCTCGATGGTGTGCACCGGTCGGTCCACGATGAGCTGCACGCCGACGGCCGCCGCCAGGTGATAGATCCGGTCGCACTCGCGGATGAGCAGGTGCATGGTTTCCACGTCACGAACGCTGTCGTAGACGAACTCCAGGCCGGGATGGTCCAGAATGCCGGCCAGATTGCGCAGGCTTCCGGTGCTCAGATCGTCAATGATGACGACATGGTGGCCCTGGGCCAGCAGGCGTTCGGCCAGATGCGATCCGATGAACCCGGCTCCGCCGGTGACGAGTGCTTTCATGCGCGAAGACTCCTTGGCACGGGCACAGGATTGTGACGCAAGAGGGGCGGATGGGCAAGCCGGGTTGTGCATACCCGCCGCCCCCGTATCCCCCCGCCGCTACGCCGGGGTCCGCAGCCACGCGATAAACCGAGCGATGCCGTCCTCGAAGGAGGTGGCGGGGTGATACCCCAGTTCCGCCCGGGCCAGGCGGATGTCCGCGAAGGTCTGCTCCACGTCGCCCGGTTGGATCGGCTGGCGATCAATGACGGCCCGCCGACCCAGCGCCTGTTCCAGCGTCGCGATCATGTCGTTCAGGGAAATCGGCCGCGATTCGCCCAGATTGTACAGGTGGTAGCCCTGACAGCGGTCGATGGCGGCCAGCACGCCGGCGACGATGTCGTCGATGTACGTATAGTCGCGCCGCATGGTTCCGTCCCCGAACACCGGAATCGGCCGACCGGCCTCGATCAGGCGTGCAAACGTGTGGATGGCCAGGTCCGGGCGCTGCCGAGGGCCGTACACCGTGAAGAACCGCAGGCAGGTCACGTCCAGGCCGTACAGATGGTGATACGTGTGACACAACAGCTCGCCTGCCTTCTTGGTCGCGGCGTAGGGAGAGACGGGATGGTCCACCGGATCGGATTCGGAGAAAGGAACCTTGCGGTTGTTGCCGTAGACGCTCGAGCTGCCGGCATAGATGAGTTTCCGCACGCCCACGCGGCGAGCCGCTTCCAGCAGCACCAGGGTGCCTTCCACGTTCACCTTCTGATACAGCAGCGGCTGCCGGATGGAGGGCCGGACGCCCGCCCGGGCGGCCAGATGCACCAGCACGTCCGCCCCGCCGGCCAGAGCATCGTGTACGAAGGCCGCATCGCAGATGTCGCCTTCCGCCAGGGAGAACCGACCGTCGGCCAGGCAGCGATGCACGTTGCGTCGTTTGATCTGCGGATCGTAGAACGGATCGAAGTTGTCCAGGGCCAGGACGTCACACTGGCGGGCCAGCAGCGCCTCACACACGTGTGATCCGATGAAGCCCGCGCCACCGGTGACGACGATTCGGGGCATGCCATCCACTCCGACGGCCGGTTGCCGCAACGTCAATCTTGGGGCTGCGGCCGGCCGATGCAATGATACTGAATGCCCATCCGCCGCATCAGGGCCGGATCGTACAGATTCCGACCGTCGAAGATGAGCGGCTGCCTGAGCGTGGCGGCGATCCGCTCGAAATCGGGCGTGCGGAACTCCTGCCAGTCGGTGAAGATCACCAGAGCGTCGGCGCCTTGCAGGGCCTCGTAGCCGTCGTCGAAGGTGATCAGCCGGGGGCCGAGGACGGCCCGGGCGTTGGCCATGGCCTCCGGATCATGGGCGCGCACGCAGATGCCGGCATCCAGAAACCGCCGCACGCCGTACAGCGCGGGCGACTCCCGCACGTCGTCGGTGCGGGCCTTGAACGCCAGGCCCCAGACCGCCAGGCATGTGTCGCGGCAGCGATCCCCGAAAAAGCCGATGACCCGGTCAGTGAAGACCTCCCGTTGTCGCTGATTCACCTCGTCCACCGCCTTGGCGATGGTCATGGGGTGGCCCAGTTGCTCTCCCACGGCAATCAGGGCGCTGACGTCCTTGGGGAAGCACGACCCGCCGTACCCCACGCCGGGAAACAGGAACGCCGGCCCAAGGCGTGAATCCGACCCCACGCCCCTGCGAACCATGCTTACGTCCGCCCCCACCTTCTCGCAGAGCAGGGCGATCTCGTTGATGAAGGAGATCTTCGTCGCCAGCAGGGCGTTGGCGGCATACTTGGTCAGCTCGGCGCTGGCCGGGTCCATGAACAGAAACTTCTCCTCCCGCCGCATGAACGGCGCGTAGAGCTGCTTCATGATTTCGTTGACGGCCGGGTTGTCCGTGCCGATGACCACGCGGTCGGGCCGCATGAAGTCCTCCACCGCCATGCCTTCCTTGAGGAACTCCGGGTTGCTCACGTAGTCGAACCGGTGATCGGTGTGCCGCGCGACGGTCTCCCGGATGATCTTGTGGGTCCCCACGGGCACCGTGCTTTTCATGACGATGATCCGGTAGCCGTCCATAAGCCGCCCGATCTGCTCCGCCACGGAGAGCACCGCGGACAGATCGGCCGAGCCGTCCGGCGCCGGCGGGGTGCCCACGGCCAGGAAAATGACAAGCGAATCCGCCACGGCCTCCGCCAGCTCCGTCGTGAACACGAGCCGGCCTGCCCGGACGTTGCGCTGGATGATCTCCAGCAGTCCGGGCTCGTAGATCGGCAACTCGTCCTTCCGGAGCTTGTCGATCTTGGATTTGTCGCTGTCGACGCAGATCACGCGATTGCCGCCGTCGGCGAAACACGTGCCGGCCACCAGGCCCACATACCCGACACCTACTACGCTGACTTTCATGCGGGAATCCTCATTCGCTGGTCTACACGCTCAGCCGCCGGCGGGCATTATAGAAACCGTCCGTCCGGTGGACTACCCGCCGGTCCGGAGGCGTACCAGGGAGGGTCGATCGGCTCGACCTGGTCCCGCAGCACTTCCACGGAGACGGACTGCCCGAGAATGTTCACGTTCAGCGCCACCCGGATCCGCGATCGCCAGCCGCTGACGACGCCTTCCACGCCGGTCAAAGGGCCGTCACAGATGCGTACCCAGCGGCCGACGCGCAGGCTGGACCGGAGCGACACGGGAGTGTCGGCCGTCAGCACCGTGTGGAGGTGGCGGAGCTCGGCTACGAGTTGGGCCTGCCGTGGCACGTTCAGGGTGCTGACGATGCGCCGCGTGGCCAGGGCCCGGAGGCGCTGGGGCTCGTCGGCCACGAAGAACAGATACCCCGAAAACACCGGAACGCTGGATCGATGCAGCCGGTGCGTGCGGGCATTACGCGTGATGCGTTCCCGCAGCGGCAGATAACAGTGCAGCCCGAGACGGGCCAGATCGGCCGCCAGTTGTTTCTCGGCCCGGGGACGGGTGTGGGCAGCCCACCAGACGCCCTCCGTCGGTTCCGGCACGATGGCGGCGGCGGCGGCCGACCAGTTGGCGGCTTCGTTTCGGGCTGGCGGTTCCGGCATGATCCGAGCATCCAGGCGGCCGGATTCCCCAACCGGCGGCCGTGTTAAACACCGGCGCAACGGGCGCCCGTGGGTCAGGCGTCCAGAATCTCGCGGAAGTAGGCCACAGTGTGGGCCAGTCCGTCCTCCAGGCGGACTCGTGGCTGCCAGCCGAGCCGCTCGCGAGCCCGCGTGGTGTCGGCGCGGCGGCGCACGGGGTCGTCGGTGGGCAGCGGGTGGAAAACCGTTCGCAGAGGTCGACTCAGCATTTCGCCCAGGAGCTGCGTCAGCTCCAGCATGGAGACCTCCTCGTCACTGCCGACGTTCACCGGTTCGTGGGCGTCCGATCCTTCGTAGTGCATCAGGGCCATCATGCCGTCGATCTGATCGTCCACGTAGCAGAAGCTGCGCGTCTGGCGGCCGTCTCCGTAGATGGTGAGCGGCTCGCCCCGCAGAGCCTGCACGATGAAATTGGACATCACGCGACCGTCGCCCACAGCCATGCGCGGGCCGTAAGTGTTGAAAATGCGCACGATGCGGATGTCCACGCCGTTCTGCCGGTGGTAATCCGCCATGAGCGTTTCGGCGATCCGCTTGCCTTCATCGTAGCAGCTCCGCGGACCGATGGGGTTGACGTTGCCCCAGTAGGTTTCCTTCTGCGGGTGCTCCGCCGGATCGCCATAGACCTCGCTGGTGGACGCCTGGAGGATGCGCGCCCGCACGCGCTTGGCCAGGCCGAGCATGTGCAACGCGCCGAGCACGGACGTCTTGACCGTTTTGACCGGGTTATACTGGTAATGGATGGGGGAGGCCGGACAGGCCAGGTTGAAGACCCAGTCCACCTCCAGCAGGATGGGCTGCACCACGTCGTGCCGAATGAACTCAAAATGCGGATGGCTCAGCAGGTGCTCGATGTTCCGCCGGCTGCCCGTGAACAGATTGTCCAGGCAGATGACCTCGTGCTTGTCGCGGATGAGGCGATCGCAGAGGTGACTGCCCAGAAACCCCGCTCCGCCCGTGACCAGAACACGCATGGAAGGCCTCGCTCTCCAGAACCGGTCGGTTGTTCGTCAGCCCTTACTTTCCGTGGAACTTCGCGATCTCGTCAATCACGCGATCGACGTCCTCCGCGGACAGCAGCGCGTGCACCGGCAGGGCCAGCACGCGTCGGGCCGCCTCCTCCGCTCTCGGGAAATCGCCCGGCCGGTATCCCAGCGAGGCAAAGCACGGCTGCAGATGCAGCGGCAGCGGATAGTAAACGCCGCTGCCGATGCCGGCCGCCTTGAGGTGCGCCATGAGGTCGTCACGCCGGTCGCAGAGGATCGTGTATTGATGATACACGGAGACGTTGTAATCACGCACGCGCGGAGCGCGCACGGGCAGGTCCGCCAGGCGCTCGTTGTAACGCGCCGCATGGGCCTGCCGCCGGGCGGTCAGCTCCTGCAGCCTGCGAAGCTTCGCCAGCAGCACGACGCCCTGGAACGCGTCGAGCCGGAAGTTCCCGCCCACGTATTCGTGCTCGTACTGCCGGGACTGGCCGTGGTTGCGCAGCAGAACGCAACGATCCGCGAACGCCTCATCGTTCGTCAGGATCATGCCGCCGTCCCCGCAGGCTCCGAGGTTCTTGGTGGGGTAGAAGGAAACGCACCCCGCCGTTCCCATGGAGCACGCGCGCCGGCCGCGATACGTCGCGCCGATCGCCTGGGCCGCGTCCTCCAGGACGGTCAGCCCGTGATGCTCGGCGATGTGCAGAATCTCGTCCATGTCGACGCACTGGCCGAAAAGGTGGACGGGCAGGACGGCCTTCGTCCGCGGCGTGAGGGCGGCGGGAATCCGGGAGACGTCGATATTGAACGTGTCGCTTTCGATATCCACGAACACCGGACGGGCGCCGACCCGGTGAATACAGCCGGCCGTGGCGAAAAAGGTGAACGGCGTGGTGATGACCTCGTCACCCGGCCCGACGCCCGCGGCCATCAGGGCGCAGAGAATGGCGTCGGTGCCGCTGCTCATGGCCACGCCGCGTCGACACTGGGAGTACTCCGCCAGGCGACGCTCCAATTCCTCGATCCGCGGGCCCAGCACAAAACGGCAGGTCTGGAGCACCGAGTCGATGCCCTCGAGGATTTCCTGGCGGAACAGGGCCGTTTCGCCGGCCAGGTCCAGCAGTCCGATCGGCTTCATGGTGCGTTCCGTGGCGCGGCTCATCGGCGGGAAAACATCCGTTCGGCACCGATCGCCGATGGGCATCGCGCCGGCAGTATACGACCGGAAAGACGACCCGACAACGCCGCCGCGCGCGCGCGGATCCCGACCCCGCGGGGTTGGGACCGGCGGCCGGGGGTGGAGTCGCAATGCGAGTCGCCGCGGAACCCGTGGAAGACGCCGCGGTGCCGGGCGTGCAGGCGATCGGGAGCGTGTCGTCCCGGCGGCGCGATGAGCGTTCAAGCGGAGGGGGCGTCTCCGTCTCTTTTGTCGTCTTCGCGTGTGCGCCGGCCTTTGGACGAAGCGGTTTCCGCCGTCGGCAGGGCCCGGCGCGCGCCGGGCTCTTCCGCCTCTTCCGCGTGATAGTCGTAGAAGGTGCGAAGCTGTTCGCGGAAGTAGCCGCCGCGCTGTGCCTGGGCGGCGTTCAGCACGACGCCGAACACGTGCGCGCTGACGTGATGCAGTAGATTCAGCGCTCGCTGGGCAACGCCGCGCGAGTTCGCCTTCGCCCGCAGAACCAGCACGGTCCCGTCCACCATGGTCCCCAGGGCGGCGGCGTCGCTGGCCAGCAGCGCGGGCGGCGCATCGAGCACCACGTGGTCATACCGGCGAACGGCCTCGTCCAGGAATTGACGCATCATGGGGCTGGCCAACTGTTCCGCCGGGTTCGGAGGCGTCGGCCCGCCCACCAGCACGTCCAGATTTCCCTGGTCCGACCTGTGGACGTACTGCTCCAGGCGGCCGGCGCCGATCAGGATGTTGCTCAGGCCGGCCTGGTTGTCCAACCCGTAGATCCGGTGCAGGGCCGGGCGGCGGAAATTAGCGTCCACCACCAGCACGCGGCGGCCGCCCTGGGCCAGGGAGCCGGCCAGGTTGCAGGCAACGGTCGTCTTGCCGTCTTCGGGATGCGGACTGGTCACCACCAGGGTACGCTGCCGCTCGGCCGGAGCGCTGAACTGCAGGGCGGTCCGAATCGCGCGGAACGCCTCGGCCATCATGGAGCGGGGCATCTGCTGCACCACCGTTTCGATGAGGTCTATGTGGACCTCCTCGTCGTCGGCGTCGGGAACGGTCCCCAGGATGGGAACGCCCACGTACCGCACCACGTCCCGAGCGGTCCGCACCGAGGTGTCCATCAGCTCCAGCAGTATGCCGAACCCGACCGCCAGACCGATGGCCAGCATCACGCCGACCACGGCGAAGTACCATCGCGGCTTGCTGCGCTCGATCGGCGGGACGGGAGGCTGCCGCAGCTCGATCTGAACCGCGGATCGCTCCGCCACGATGCGACGGAGCTCGCGGAGATACTCGAGCGTCCGCTCCCGGGCGGAGGTCAGAAACGTCAGCTCATCCTGCATGCGCCGGTATTCCTGGAGCTTGCGCTCCACGTCCTGCTGCTGGCTGCGAATGCCTTCCAGCCGTTCCTGGGCCAGGAACGTCGCGTGCTGCGAGTTGAACGTGGCCGTACGGACCTGCTCGTGCTTGAGCTCCATAGCCTCCTGGAACTTCTGTTCCCGCATCCGCTGAAGCTGCTGCCGGCTCTGTTCCAGGCGATTGCGGAGGTTCTGGACGTCCCGGTGATTCTCGCCCAGCTTGGCGAGCTTGGCCGTGACTTCCTGCTCCAGGGCAAGGGTCTGGGCAATCAACTGCTGCACCATCGGGTTCAGCTCGACCAACTGCCGGTCTTCCGTCATGAATCGCTGGTAGTCGGGGCTCTCGTAGATCTCCAGCAGGCCCTGCAGTTCCTGCGTCTGCAACTCCAGTCCCGTGACCTCCTGCTGGGTCTGCAGCAACTGGGCCTCCAGCACGGTCATGGCCTGACGGTTCTGGCCCGGCAGCACGCCGACGGGCAGTGTGCCGGCAAACATGGTGATCTGCTGGTTCTGGGCCTCGATCTGCTGGGTCAGTTCGCTGGCCTCGGCTTCCACCTTGGACAACTCCGTGCGGTACAACGCGGTCGCCCGCTCCCGGGCCTCGCTGAGGTACTCGTCCACGATCTTGCGGACGATTACGTGCGGGTCTTTTGGACTGCGAGTGCCCATCGCCACGCGAATATAGTTGGTATCCCGCATCGGTCCGGCCGCCAGACTCTTTTCCAGCTCGTCGATCCGTTCGTTGGGTTTGATCTGCCGATACCAGTCTGTACCGCGCACCTCGGGGGTCTGAAGCACCCTCATCAGCAGGTTGGTCTGCTTGATGGACAGTGCCTGGTCCTGGAGAAACCGGGTGTGCTCATCCTCGTATACCTGGGGAGGACGCAGTGACGTCGAATCCTTCGGCACACTCGAAATGCACTGAATGTAGGCTTCCGCGGAGTACGTCGGGTACTTGTAGAACCACAGCAGGAACCCGCCGATGGCCGCGGCGCTGAGGAAGATCGACAGCGCGATGATCAGCACAAGCCGGCTGTGGATCATCCGCAGAATGTCCGCGGGCGTCAGGCCGGCGGTCGACGGCAGGCCGGGCGCGGCCATGCCGGGCCGGGGCACGCGTTCCGATATGGTGGCAGGCAAGGTGGTCATGGTTCGCTTCCGCGGTCAGAGGCCGATGCTGCCGGTATGACGGCCGGCCGGCTCTGCGGTTCGTCTTCGTCCTCGGTTTCCTCAACGAAAAGGTGGTCCATGATATATCCGATGAGGGCAAACAGCCCCAACGCGATCGGCAGCATGGCCAGGCCGAGCAGTTCATGCGGCGTCCCTTCCGCCCAGTCCCGGTGTCCCAGCACGTGCAGAAAGCCCGTCGTTGATACGCGGATGACGTTGCAGAATACGGCAATGGGAACACAGCACACCAGCATGACGATTCGCTGCCAGAGCGGACGATCGCCCAGGAACGCCATGGCCGCGCCCAGCGTGACGAACGCCATCATGAGCCGCATGCCGCTGCAGGCCTCTTCCACGTTCAACTGCCCGGGCGAGCCCTGGTATGCGTAGTCGATCACGACGCCCGACGTGTCCACCTGCAACCCGGGCACAAACGCCCCCAGCAGAAACGCGGATACCTGCGAGGCCAGCATCCGCAAAGGCATGGTCAGCCTCACGTACTGCTCATCGGGGATCGGCACGGCGAACAGGAGAAACACGATGGGAAACCAGACGACGCGCAGCACCGGCCAACCGCCCAGAAAAAGCACCATCGCCGCAAGCGTCATGACCAGCGAAAAGGCGCGGGGGTATCCCATCGGCGTGATGAACAGGAACCACAGGTACGCCAGCAGCGAAAGAACCAGGCAGGGAAGGCCGACCCAACTGGTCTGCGCGCGGACCCGCGACAGCCGATCCCGCTGAAGGTGGAGAAAGTACAGACTGAAAAACGGCACCAGCCAGCCGTGAGACCAGTTGCCGTCGGTTCGCCATTTGTCCACGATGCGGTACGCCTCGGGCCAGTACGCCAGCAGGATCAGAAGCGCCAGGACGGCCACCCGGATTCCATGCACCCAGCCCGGCGTCCGTTCGACTACCATCGAAGGTGCGTGTGTGGAACCGGAATCGGTGTGCGACATCGTCACGGGAGAGCCTACCGGAACAGATTCGGGAACCGCTGCCTTGTGCGGTCGAAGTACGCCGGGTTCGGCTGGGCGCCGTAGGCGTCAATGTCCGCGAAGTTGCGGTCATAGACGAACCCGAAACCGTAGGTCATGCGGAACGCGTTGCGAATGACGGCCAGAAACGGCGCGACCGGATGCGTGCCCACGACAACCAGATCGTCCTTCTTGAGGAATACGTCCGCCTCCTTGCCCGCGAACATGGAGTCCAGGTTGACTTGCTTCATCTCCTCCCGATCGCCGTAACGACGGTAGATCGTGCAGCGATCCGGCCAGCCCAGCGGGGCGATGTTGCCGGCGGCCGCCACCGCCTGCTTGAGCGTGATCCGACGTCCGGTCAGGCTGTAGGCCCCCGGACGAATGACCTGTCCCATGATGTAGTATTCACCGACCTCGCCGGCAATCACACGAATGGAGTCGCCCGGGCGGACGATGATGTTCTGCCGGACATCTCCGTTGCGCAGGGCGTCTCCGGAGACACGGATGATCCGCTGATCCACTTCGCCGGCGATCCGGCTCCAGTCGACGGTGGGCTCGGCTTCGGGCGACGGCGGCGGCAGGCTCGGCGGTCCCAGGGGTTCTGCGGCCGCCCGCGTGTCCGGGGCCGTCGCAGTCGTCGGGGTCGGCTTCACCTCGATCCATTTGCCGTTGAGAAAAATGAACCGGGGCTGCGCCGGCGGTAGAGCGGTCACCTCCTCCAGTTCCGCCGATGCCGGCGGCGAACCGGGCAACGATTCGGTCGCGGGTTCCGCCGCGGCCACTTCGGGCGGCGGGCCGGAAGTCTGGGAATCGCGGCCACGAAGAACGGCCTCCATGACTTCCTGCTCGGCGCCCGGCTCTCCCAGGACCGACCGCAAGGCCGCCGCGTCGGCCGGGCCCGTTGTCGGTCCGTCTGAACGGGCCGTTGCGGCCGGCGGCGCGTCCTCATAGCCGTCGGACATCATCAGCCGCGCGACGGAGGCATCTGCGGCGTCCGCCACCGCTTGCCCTGGGCCCGTGTGGGAAGGCAGTGCGCCCAGACCGTCGGGGTTCTCGGGGCGCGCATTCCGGAAAACGTATATTTCCGTAACCGTTTCCACCAGGCCGCCCGCCTGAGCCAGCGCTTCGATCAGCGGGAAGTTGGGCCGGGCGATCGGGTACAAGGATGGTTGCGCGATCGCACCATAAATGGTGTAGCTCTGACCGCGTTTGACAACCGGCTCTACCTGAACATAGGCGTCCTGAACAATCTGGCGCTGGCGCAGAATGTCCTTCAACTCCGCTTCCAGCTCCGCCGCCGTCATTCCGGACGCGCGGATGCGACCCAGCACGGGCAGGGAGATCATGCCCTCTTCGTCCAGGAACACCTGAATGGACGTCTCGGTGTTGTCAACGACGAGGTCCAGGATACGGATGTTGAGGGCGTCGCCGGGGTTCAGGCGATACGCGATTGGACGCGGAATAAGATCCTCCGGCGTCGGATCGGTTGCGCCCGGAATGCCCGTCGGAGAATCCTGAATGCTCAGCGACGTACGGATTTCCATCGTGCCCTCGTCCAGGTAGTTGCCCACCTGGGAGGGATCCAGCCAACTGTTCCGGAAGCTGTAGCATCCACCGGAGAGACACACGGCGGCCAAGCCGACCCCGGCCAGGCAACACCTTCCCCGCCGCCACCCCCACTCAACGAGCTGCCGAGTCCATCGGACTCGCGGCCGACGGGTGCGTGGCTTCTGTGATCTGGAAATTGTATGCAACATCTTCGTAGAAAGGCAGTTAGAGGATGCTTTCATGTTATTCCGCGCCCAAGGCTCCCTCCCGGCGGCGCGCCGCGCAACTCCGATCGTCGCCAATAGTTATCGGCACTTCCCACTCATCTGGTTCAAGCTTTGGCCGCGCCCGACGGCGAACCGCTCTCGGGGCGCGAGTGGGCCGTATCGTACCGTATTTTCGCCCCCCGCAACAGGGCGGTTCGCGCGGACCTGAGAATTGCATTTCACAAGTTCCCCAGGGCGTGTCGGGCAATCCCACATTGACGCCCGGGAGTAACCGGGTAGACTCCACGGTGCGAGCACGAGTGTCGATCCCGGATCGGCCGCGCGGTGGCCGGACGGGACCGGATAGAACCCACGCAACCACACAGGATTCAGGCCAGACCATGATGCGTCGACTCTGGACTTGCGCAAGGATATGGGCGGCGTGTGCCCTTGTGGTCACCACGCTGAGCGGATGCACGGGAACCAACACCACCGGTTCGCTGCTGCTGGAACTGGTGCAGACGATCCTGTTGGGCATTACGGCAGCCGGCGGCTACGTGCTCATCCAGAACGCCTGATCCGAGGAGCCGCTGCCGCCCGACCGGTTTTCAGTACTGGCAGCCTGCCTGCCCCCGTGGAATCCGGCCAATGCGCCCGACGTGTGGCCGGGTTGTCCCGTTGACGGGCGTCCGGCCGCACTTATACTGCCAGAAGTCCGTCCGGGGGACGGCAGCCGCGGAGCGCGGGCCGCCCGTCCCGGCCGCCGATCCATGCAGAATGGGTACTCGCGCGGCAGCCCGCCCCGATGGTGCGCGCGGCGCTGTGTTGTTTCCATCCTTCGGTCCAGGCTGTGGAGGATCTCATGCTTCTGCCTCGCGATTCAAGTGTTGTTATGCCGTTCAGAGCGCTGAGCTGGGCGCTGGCGCTGGCAGTCGTGTTCGGCTGGTCGGGGTCGGCTCTGGCCCAGATCGAGCCCCAGGAGGAGGGGCAAGCCCCCGCCGAGAGCGCCGCCGCCGATCAGCCGGCCTACCAGGAGTTCCACGATTTCGTGCATTTCGCGCGAATCGGCCGGTTCGACGCTGCTCAGGCGGCGGCCGCACGGCTGCTGAGCCTGCCGGATCTGGATCCGGTCAAGTTGCTCGAGGCTGCCGAAACGGACCCAAGGGCCGTCGACACTCTGCTTCTGATCGTGAATCAAACGGAGATCAGCGGGGTTGCCCAGAAGGTGCTCGATGTCATTCGGAATGGGGAATACGAGCTGCGGCGGGATCCTGCCCGGATCCGGCAGAACGTCGACAAGCTCGGCGGCCCCCCCCAGATGGAGTACAACGCCATTCAGCGGCTCAAAGAGTCGGGCGAGTACGCCATCCCATGGATGATCGACGCGTTGGGTGACGCCAATCGCAAGGCGCTGTGGCCTCGGATCGTGCGGGCACTGCCGCAGATCGGCCGGGGGGCGGTTCGGCCGCTGGTGGAGGCACTGGAGACGGACAGCGGCGAATTACAGCGGGTAATCGCGCAGACGCTGGGCGAGTTGGGATACGTGCAAGCCGTTCCTTATCTGCAGAAGCTCATGGGTCGCTCCGACGTGCTGGACATCACCAAGCAGGCGGCGGCCGACGCGATTCGACAGATCGAACGAAACTCAGGTCGGACCCTGCCCACGGCGGTCACTGTCAGCTTCACTCAGTTGGCCGATCGCTACTACAACGAGGACGGTTCCGTGGCGGCCGACCCGCGGCTCACGCAGGCCAACCTGTGGTACCTGCGGGACGGTTTTCTTCAGGCGGTGGCGGTTCCCACGGAAATCTTCGGCTCCGTGATGGCCATGCGTTGCACGCAGGAGGCCCTGCGGCTGGCGCCGGACAACAGCGACGCGATCGCCGTGTGGCTGGCCGCCAACTTTCGACGTGAGGCCCGGCTGGGCATGGACGTGCAGAACGGCGAGCCAAGCCCGGAGCAGGCCGGTCGTGATCCGAGCACTCCCTCGGACTTCCCGCGCAGCGTCTACTTTGCCCGGACGGCCGGCCCGCGCTACTGCCACGCGGTGCTGGAGCGGGCGGTGCGGGACCGGGATTCCGCCGTCGCGCTGGGTGCCATCGCCGCCCTGCACGCGACGGCCGGCGTGACTTCGCTGGTCGGCACGGAGGACTACAAGCAGCCGCTGGTGCAGGCGCTTCAATTTCCGGACCGCGTGGTGCGGATCAAGGCGGCTCTGGCCCTGTCTGACGCATTGCCCCAGGTTCCGTTCGCCGGAGCCGAACTGGTCCCGCCCGTCTTGGCCGAGGCCCTGCGTCAACCGGGGCCCGCCCAGTACGTCGTCATCGATTCGGATGAGGAGAACCTCAATCGCGTGATGGGTGCTCTGCGGGCCAAAGGCGCGGCCGTGCTGGGCGGCGGGGATCTTTTCGGGACTCTCAAGCAGACGCGCGAGACGGTTGACCAGGTGGCCGGTTTCTTCCTGGCCACCGACGCCGGGGCGCCGAATCTTGTGGGCGCCGTGCAGCAGATTCGCGACGAGTTCCGGTTTGCCGCCGTGCCGATCGTGCTGCTGGTCCGGCCCGCCCAGGAATCGCTGGCGGATGAATTGGTCCGGCAGGTGCAAGCTCTGGAGCGGGTCGACGCCGGCGCGACCGCCGATGAAATGGAATCGGCCCTGCAGATCGCCGAGCAAGAGGCTGGTCGGATCCAGCTTGACCCGGCCGCGACCCTGCAACTGGCGATTCAGACGGCCGAAGTGCTGCGACGCGTGGCGTTGAACGGGCGCACGGTCATCCGCCTGGACCTCGTTGAGCCGGCGTTGATTGCCGCTTTGGGAAGCGAAAGCGAGGAACTCCAGCTCAAGGCCGCCGCCGTGCTTTGTCTGTGCCGTTCGGCCCAGGCGCAGGACGCCGTGGCCCAGGCGGCCCTGAACGCGGATCGGCCCGAAGCGCTGCGCATCGAGATGTTTGCGGCCCTGGCCGAATCTGCCAAGGCGAACGGCAACAAGCTGGAGCCGCCGCGGGTGGCCACTCTGATTCAGATAGCCGCGGAGGATCCGGTGATGAATCTCCGGACGGCGGCCAGCATGGCGCTGGGGGCACTGAACCTCTCGGATAACCGGGCCAGCGAAATCATCCGGAAGTACTGTCCGGCCGACTGATTCCGGCGCGTCGACGCGTGGGTAGATTTGAACAGGCGTCCGGTCCGCGATGGGTGGGCCGGGCGCCTGCGGCACAGTGTGCGTGATGCCATGGATGATGAACGCTGGCTTATCACCGGTGCGTCCGGCCAGCTCGGCGGATACGTACTGGATCTGCTCGCACGCGAGGTCCGCCCGCAAAGCATTGTAGCGCTGGCCGGTACGGGGGCGGTAATCGATCGCGGAGTCGTCGTCCGGCGGATCGATCTGCAGGATCGCGGGGCGGTCCAGGCGTGTGTTGAAGCCGTCCGTCCCACACACGTTCTGCACCTGGGCGGCGTCAGCACCGTCGGCGCCGCGTTCGCCGATCCGCAGGCCGCGCGGCGGATCAACGTGCAAACGAGCGCCGCGTTGGCCGGGTGCGTGGCGCAGCTCGGCGGGCGACTGGCATTTGCGTCAACCGACATGGTGTTCGACGGAACGGCCGCTCCCTATCGCGAAACAGACCCGCCGTGCCCGGTTTCGGAATACGGTCGATCCAAGGCGATGGCCGAACAGGCGGTGTTGGAAGTGCGCGACACGCTGGTGGTCCGGCTGTTCCTGATGTACGGGTTTCCCCAAACGCAACGGGCTACGACGTTCGCGAAGCAGATCGAGTCGCTGCGGCGGGGCGATACGCTCCGGCTGTTCCGCGACGAGTTCCGCACGCCGATGTCCTTCCGCGACGCGGCCACGGCGTTGATCGGGTTGTGCCGCGGCGGGCAGACCGGCGTCGTTCATCTTGCGGGGCCCGAACGGCTCTCGCGATACGACATGGTCCGGCGGTTCGCAAACGTGCTGGGCGTTTCTGCTGCGAATCTGATCGCCGTGTCGCGGCTGTCGATCGAATCGCCCGAACCCCGGCCGGCGGATCTGTCGCTGGACATATCGCGGCTGCGGGAATCGTTCCCCACCCTGCTTCCCGGTCCCATCCGTGCGGAATCCCTGTCCGCCCCCTCCGGCAATGGGTTGGCCAACGGCCAGGCCTGAATGGCCCGGGGGAGGCGACAATCGGGCGGCAGGTTGCTCGGGGAAGCCTGCCCCCGGCGTCGACGACTCTTGCGAGCGTGTGATTGATTCGCCAGGCGGGACGGGGATAATGGGGCTTTCGCTCCCGCGGCAACGATCGCCGGGAGAGCCTTCTCTGGGGAGAATCTGAAATGCTGGACATGACCGAACATCTGGTAGAGTTGATCCGATCGGCCTCGACAGACCTGTCTCCCGACGTGGAGGCCGCCCTGGCGGGCGCCTGCGGCGCGGAGCAGCCCGGCTCGGCCGCCCAGGGCGCGCTTCGGACCGTGCTGGACAACGTGGCGCTGTCCCGCCGGACCGGCCGGCCTATCTGCCAGGATACGGGGACGCCGATTTTCTACGTCTGGCACCCGACCGGGTTCTCGCAGCGGCAGATGCGCCAGCAGATCGCCGCCGCCGTGCGGACCGCCACGAAGCAGGCATGCCTGCGGCCCAATGCGGTGGAGGCGCTGTCCGGCAAGAACTCCGGCGACAACACCGGCGTGGATTTCCCCACCATCCACTTCGAGGAGTGGGAGCACGACTATGTGAAGGTCGGCCTGCTGCTCAAAGGCGGAGGCTCAGAGAACTGCGGCGCTCAGTACAGCATCCCATCGGCGGAGTTCGAGGCCCCACGCGACATCCGCGGTGTGCGAAAAGCCGTGCTGGACGCGGCGTTCAAGGCCCAGGGCTTCGGATGCGCTCCCGGCATCCTGGGCGTGGGCATCGGCGGCGATCGGGGAACAAGCATGATCAAGGCGAAAGAGCAGCTCTTCCGACCCCTGGGAGACGCCAATCCGGATCCGGAACTCGACAAGATGGAAAAGCAGCTCCATCGCGAGATCAACGAACTGGGCATCGGGCCGATGGGATTCGGCGGAAAAACCACCGTGCTGGGCGTGAAAATGGCCCAACTCCACAGACTGCCCGCGTGTTTCTTCGTCTCCATCGCCTATATGTGCTGGGCGGACCGGAGGAAGGTGCTGACCATCCGAGACGGGAAGGCCACGATCGAGGCGCCACAGTAGACACGAAAACTCGCCCGCGGGGACATCCGCACGGCGGTCGCGCTGCCATTCTCGCCGTCACGGCTCGCCGGATGGTGGACCGGTCAGGTTGGCTTTGAACATCGTGTGGTCGAGCGGATCCACGCCGTCGTCGCCGGTTCAGATCGGCAAGGTTGGCGGGGGACTGTCCGGAGTCGGCGTCGAACACATCAATTTCCTTGCTGATGCTCGATACGAAGAGTGATCGGCCGGCCAGTCGTTTGACACGCCCCGCGATCTGAGCTTCATCCGCCTGATCGCCGCGGACGATCTGCCCAGTTCCGCGGTCGACATTCGTGATCGCCCCCCCCTCGGCAGAGTTCACAATCCCCCGCGGCGGCGGAAGATATGCGGGCGTTGCCTGCGTGAACCGGACGTGCTCTCGCGACACGGCAGGCCGGTCGGACCACGGCGCAAGGACAGAAGTGACAGAATTGATGAAACCCATTTGACACATCCCGGGTATGAATTGGAAGTTTCCTATATGGAGAAAGAGTCACAGTCGTAGCGGATAAAGGAACGTCCCAAATGGTACTGCTCACCGGCGATAACGTGCACGGACGGGCTTCCGAGTTTCTGACCATGGTTCGCACCCGTTTTTTTCGGGCCGTTCGCTGCGATCGCTGTCAAGAGCAGATCTGGTTCTCCCCTTCCGCCGACAATGAGACCATCGCTCTTACGCTTGCCCAGGAAGGCTGGATTCCCGGCTACGATGTCACCGACGGGCATGTGATCCTCTGCCCCAAGTGCCGCAACGGCGTCTGAACGCGGCGCCTCCTCCCGCCCGCGCCGCTGGCCCTTCACCCGATTCCTGGTATAAGGTTATTCGGACGATACCGGACGCCGGTGCGCGGTCGAGTCCGCGCGACGGAACGCACGCCGATGATCAACGCCGAACTGGTTCGAGCCTTTGAGCGCATCGCCGACCTGATGGAAATCACCGGCGGCGACCGGTTCCGCATCAACTCGTACAGACGCGTGGCCCGGACGCTCGACAGCCTTACGGAGGACGTCGCCGACCTGGCCGCCCGCGGCGAACTCACCACGCTCCAAGGCGTGGGGAAGGGCACCGCGGCGCGCATCGAGCAATTCCTGAAAACCGGCGCCATCGACGTCCTGACGGAGCTGGAATCCCAACTGCCCTCCGGCCTGCCCGATCTGCTTTCCATTCCCGGCATGGGTCCCAAAAAAGTGGCCGCCGTTTACCGTGAGTTGAACGTGGGCACGCTGGACGATCTCAAACGGGTCATCGCGTCGGGCGAACTGGCCCGACTGGCCGGCTTCGGCGAAGTGAGCGTCAGCAAGATTGCGCAGGGCATCGCCTTCCTGGAAACGTCGAGCGAGCGCACCCCCCTGGGCATCGCCCTGCCGGTGGCCGATCGCCTGGCCGACGAGGTGAAGAAGATCAAAGGCGTCCAGCGCGTGGCCCTGGCCGGGTCGCTGCGCCGTGGCGCGGAGACGATTGGCGACGTGGACATTCTCTGTCAGGCGAAAGACGGCCTGTCGGTGGTCCAGACCTTTGTCGGGGCCGCGGGAGTCAAGCGTGTGCTGGCCGCCGGTGAGACGAAGGGATCGGTGACGATCGAGTTGCCCGACCGTCGGGAGCTGCAGGTGGACCTGCGGGTGGTGCCGGCGGAGTCGTTCGGAGCGGCCCTTCAGTATTTCACCGGGTCCAAACAGCACAACGTCCGGTTGCGGGAGATGGCCGTCCGCCGGAAGTGGCGACTGAATGAGTACGGGCTCTTCGACGGCGACGAGCCCATCGCCGGGACGACCGAAGAGGGCATCTACGAGCGGCTGGGACTGCCGTTTTTCCCGCCAGAAGTGCGTGAGGATCGGGGCGAGTTCGAGGATCCGTCGTGCGTGGAGAGTCTGGTGACCGCCGACGACATCCGCGGCGATCTGCACGTTCACACGACGGCCAGCGACGGAACGGCCAGCATCCGGGAAATGGCCGAGGCGGCCCAGGCACTGGGGTATGAGTACCTGGCCATCACCGATCACTCCAAGAGCAGTGCGATTGCCAATGGGCTGTCCATCCGGCGGATGGAACGGCACATCGAGGATATCCGGGCCGTCGCCGGGAAGATCAAGGATTTCACGCTCCTGGTCGGGTGCGAGGTGGATATTCTGGCTGACGGCTCGCTGGATTATCCCGATGCCATCCTGAAGGAGTGCGACCTGGTGGTGGCCAGCGTACATTCCGGAATGCAGAGCGGCCGGAGTTCGCCGACCCGCCGCACGCTGGCGGCGATGGAGAGCCCCTACGTGACCATCATCGGCCACCCCACCGGTCGGCTGCTGGGTCAGCGCCGGCCGATGGAAATCGACATGGGCGAAGTAACAAAAGCGGCGGCCCGGACGGGTACGGCCCTGGAGGTGAACGCCTCGTGGCAGCGCCTGGACCTCAAAGACGTGCATATCCGGCAGGCGATCGATGCCGGGGCCGTGCTGGCCATCAGCACCGACGCGCACAGCCCGGAGGGCCTGACTACCGTGCATTACGGTGTCACCACGGCTCGCCGCGCTCGGGCCGCCCGCAGCGCTATCCTCAACACCCGGTCGATACGAGAGTTGCGTAAGTGGCTGGCGGCCAAACGGGCGTAGGGTCGCGCCTGCCGGCACTCAGGGCGCTCAATCCGTTTTGGGCCTGGTGTAGTAGTCGCAGGCCCACCGGACCAGCGCTTTGGCCAGGCCCTGCGCTTTGGCGGCGGTGCCCATCCCGACAGTCTTGCCCGTCCGCCCCAGGGCATTTCCCGAGGCGATCAGATCGCCCGTATCCTTGTCCAGCAGATGCACCCGGGCGATGACCTGCTCGAGCGGACCGAGCACCTGGTCCGTCAGGTCCGCCGTTTCGTAGTGCAGGATGGTCACGTTGAAAACGGCAGTCTTGCCGGACTGCGCCCGGGGCAACTCGGACTTGGCCAACTGCTCCGCAAATTGGAGCGGGAACTCACGCAGAAACGCGGGCGGCACGTTCCGGCCGAAGTCATTCGTGACCTCGCCAAGCTCGAAGCGCTGATACGCCTCCAGACCGTGGCCTTTTCGGGCCGCCACGGGTTTCTCCTCGAAGTATGCCCCCTTGGGCCCCATCGCGCTTTCCGCGCCTTCACCGAGCAGCCGGCCCATGCAGCCGCCCGATGCCAGGATCACACCAACCACGATTGCCAGCCCGAGGACTCGTACAGCTCGCATAGATGGACGCACGATCCGACTCCTTCCTGTATTCCGGGTTCGTTACAACGGCCGGCCCCGCCGCCCGAACGCTCGAGCAGACAGTGTAACCGTCCCCGGCGGTCGGGCAACGGCGGCAAGCGGACCCCGCCGTCCGGGATCTGTGTCGGCGGTTGACCGTTGCCCTTGATCCGCAACCTCTGGAAGCCTTCGCACCTTCGTACCCCCGTCCAGGTTGCCCGCGTTTCCGCGGTTCTGCACTTTTGCGTTCTGGCGTTTCCCTTGTCTATAATCCGCCTCCGCCATGATCATCACCATCGACGGCAGCGCCGGCTCGGGCAAGTCGACGGCCGCCCGCAAGTTGGCGGCCCGGCTGAACGTCGCCTATCTGGACACCGGGGCCATGTATCGGGCCATCGCCTGGGCCGCCCTGGAACAGCGTGTGGACTTCGACGATCCGCAGGCGCTGGCCGCCTTCGCCCGCCAGGTGAATCTGGAGGTCGACTGCGGTCCCACACACACGCGCGTGAAGGTCAACGGCCGCGACGTGACGGAAGCGATCCGCTCGATGGAGGTCAACCGGCATACGTCGGCTGTCGCCCGGAACCAGCCCATTCGCGAGCTGCTCGTGGAGAAGCAGCGGCAGATCGGTCGGCAACTGGGAGCGCTGGTTACGGAGGGCCGGGACCAGGGCTCTGTGGTGTTTCCGGAGGCCGATGCGAAGTTCGTCATGGAGGCCTCGCTGGGCAAGCGGACCGAGCGACGCTACGCGGAACTGGTGGCCGACGGCGAAGAGGTGGACATCGAGGAAGTCCGCCGCAACCTGGACTCGCGCGACGCCACCGACGCCCGTCAATGGGCGCCCCTGTGCGCCCCCGGCGCCGCGATCCGCATCGATACCACGCATATGAGCATTTCCCAGGTGGTGGATCGGCTGCTCGCGCATATCCGGCAATTGCGGCACGACCTGTAGGCACAAACGCGCCGCGGCGCAGAGCGTCTCCGGCGTCACCCGGTTCCCGGTCACGCCGCTCGGGATCCGCCCGGTCGGGAAGCCGGTTGCGTTGTTGGCGTGGACGCGGAGACCGGCGGCGGAGGCTCGGGTAGGTAGGTGGGTCGGGGCCGGGTTTTCGCAGTCGGCGGATGGCTTTGGAGGGGGCATGTCGCGTCGAAGAGC
>JBPOIK010000115.1:0-17054 GCA_052034525.1 Planctomycetota bacterium | reverse complement strand
TGCGGTCGTCGCCGACGAGGTCCGGAACCTTGCCCAGCGCGCTGCGGAAGCCGCCAGAGAAACGACCGGCCTCATCGAGGAGTCGGTACATCGTTCGCGGGAAGGAACCCAGGTCGCCGATGAGGTGGCCAAGGCTCTCGGTGGAATCGTGACCGACGTGACCAAGGTTTCCGAGCTGATCGCGAACATCACGCAGGCCAGCCAGGAGCAGGCTCAGGGCGTGGATCAGGTCAACACCGCGATTTCCCAGATGGACCAACTGACCCAGCGGAACGCCGCCAACGCGGAGGAATCCGCCTCCGCCTCGGAAGAGCTGTCCGCCCAGGCCCAGTCGGCCAACAGTATTGTGGATCAACTGGTCAACCTGATTCACGGGCGATCGCAGGGCCGGTCCAGTAGTGAGGTCGGCGCATCTGCAAAGCCGTCTGCGAAACCGACTCCGCAGGTGGTGCGCAAGCGATTGAGCACCACCCCGGTGCCCAAGGCCACCGCAAAGGCCGCACCGAAAGCGACCCGGGAATCACCGATTCCGCCGGCGGCGACGGAAGCCGAAGAACAGGCGTTCCTCGCGCTGGCGAACGATATTGACCTCCAGGATTTCTGACTGCTGGAATTCGGCCGGACAAGCGGGCGGGTGGCCGAACGGTCATCCGCCCGCTTCGTTTGCGCGCCGAGCGTGTTTGACAACTCGCCGGAGCGCGTCCCGCGTCCGATCGGATGGAGACACAGGGCAAGCGACTGGCAAGGGCGTCGGAGCGAGGCGGGGTCGGATGGGAGCGATCGCAAGGATGTGGCCGGAACCGTCGGCAGCGCCCCGGGCCCCCCGGGCGGATCGGCCGTGGGTCGCCGTGATTGGCGTGTGCTCCGCTCGCTTCCGGCCGTCGGCCGGGTAGAATCCAGCGTGGTGGTCGGCCCTGCGTCACCGCATCCGTCCGCCGCGCGAGAATCGGAACACAAGCATCCAGGGAGATCCGTGTGAGCGATCCGGCAACCATCGTAATTTTCGGCGCGTCCGGAGATCTGACGGCCCGGAAGCTGATTCCGGCCTTGTTTGAAAACGCCCGCAAGGACCGGCTGCCGGACGGCGTGCGGATCGTCGGCGTGTCGCGCACGCCGATGACCGACGACGAGTACCGCCGGCGTCTGTTCGAGAGTTCCTGCCGTTCGCTGGGCGACGCGTGCAGGCCCGACGAATGGGACGCATTCGCCCGCCGCATCCACTACGTTCCCGGCAACGTGTCGACTCCGGACGACTGCGCCCGCCTTCACGCGCGGCTGCGCGAGCTGGAGAACGGCCACTCGATCGGACGTCTTTATTACCTGGCCCTGGCTCCCGAACTGTACCCCGCCGCGATCGCGAGTCTTGGCGCCGCCGGACTGACCAACCAGAGCCACGGCTGGAGCCGCGTCGTGTTTGAGAAACCCTTCGGGCACGATCTGGCCAGCGCCCGCGAGCTGAATCGGCAGGTTCTCCAGGTATTCGACGAATCCCAGGTGTTCCGCATCGACCACTATCTGGGCAAGGAGACCGTGCAGAACCTGCTGGTCCTCCGGTTCGCCAATACCATCTTCGAGCCGGTCTGGAGTCGCAATTTCATCGATCACGTGCAGATCACGGTGGCCGAGACCGTCAAGGTCGGCTCGCGCGGCAGCTACTATGATACGGCCGGCGTGTTGCGGGACATGTTTCAGAACCACCTTCTCCAGGTGCTCACGCTGATCACCATGGAGCCGCCCGGCCGCTACGAGGCCAACGCGCTGCGTGACGAGAAGGTCAAGGTTCTGGACGCCGTGCGGCTGCCCCAGCGCGAGGAGCTGGAGGAGTACTCCGTGCTGGGCCAGTACGCCGGCTACCGCGAGGAACCCGGGGTGTTGGCGGACTCCCGCACGCCGACCTTCGCGGCGGTTCGGCTGTACGTGGACACCTGGCGATGGAAAGGCGTGCCGTTCTACCTGCGAAGCGGCAAGGGTCTGGCAGGCCGGACCACGGAAGTGATCATCCAGTTTCACTGCCCGCCGCACATGATTTTTGACGTGCCCGAGGGGCAGACGATCCAGTGCAACCGGCTGGTTATCACCATTCAGCCGGACGAAGGCATTCACCTGTCCTTCCAGACCAAGGTGCCCGACCGGGGCATGGCCCTTCGCGAGTCAATGCTCTATTTTCACTACCGCAGCTCATACCCTCGGATGCCCATCCCGGAAGCGTACCAGCGGCTTCTGCTCGATGTGATCCGTGGCGATGCCTCCCTTTTCATCCGTCGAGACGAGATTGAGCTGTCCTGGCGCATCATGGACCCGATCATCGAGGGCTGGGCCGCCCGGAGCGCAGAGCCGATACCCGCTTACGCAGTGGGGTCGTGGGGTCCGCCGGAGGCCGACCGCTTCATGGAGCGTGAGGGCCGCCGCTGGGTCAACGGAGCGTCGCTGCATCATGACGCCTGAACGGACGATCCGCGTCTTCCCATCGCCCGACGATCTGGTCGTCGCGGCCGCCGCCCTGTTCGGCGAGACGGCCCGGGCGGCCATCGCGGCGCGCGGGGTGTTTCGCGTGTGCCTGGCCGGCGGTTCGACGCCGAGAGAGCTGTACCGGCGATTGGCCGGCGATCTGGGCCGCGACGTGTCCTGGCCGACAGCGTTGGTCTACTTCGGCGACGAGCGGTGCGTCCCGCCGGACCATCCCGACAGCAATTATGGCATGGCGCGTGCGGCGATGCTGGACCGTGTGCCCGTCCGCTTGAACCGGGTGTTCCGCATTCCCGGAGAGTTCGGGTTCGGTACGGCGGCGGATGTGTATGAGCAGACGCTGCGAGAGACGCTGGTCGGCCCGGATCCCCGGTTCGATCTGGTGCTGCTGGGCCTGGGCGCCGACGGTCACACGGCCTCCCTCTTTCCGCACGCGCCGGCGCTGCACGTGACGGACCGCTGGTGCGTGGGGGCCGTGGCGCCGGCGGAACCGAAGGAGCGCGTCACGCTGACGCTTCCGATCCTCAACGCATCGCGTTGCGTCGTGTTTCTGGTCACGGGGAAGCAGAAGGCCGGCGCCGCTGGTGCCGTGCTCTGTGGCCCGCGTGATCCGGATCGGCTGCCCGCGCAGGCCGTTGTGCCGTCTGACGGCGGCCTTTTCTGGCTGCTCGATGCGGCCGCGGCGTCCGATCTGCCGCCTTCAGTCGGCGTTGACCCTGCGTGATTCGCCGCCGTGCAGCAGTTCATCGACCCGGACGAACCGGTATCCGCGGGCGAGCAACTCATCGAGGAGCGGCCCGATATGTGGGTGCATTTTGTCGGCGCGCTGTGATCCGAGGTGCAGCAGAAGCAGAAATCCGTTCAGCCCGTCCGGCTCGCGCGCCTCGAAGGCGAGGATATCGCTGACAATGGTCTCCGACGGCACGAAACCGCGATCACCCTCCGGGGCCCAGTCGCGATTCGAGCCCGTGCCGGGTGTGAAATTGAACAGCGCCACCCCCATGTCCGCCGCCCAGCGGACCTGCTGCTCGTTGAACCATTCATACGGCGGAATGAAGTATACGGGGCCCGGACCTCGAAGGGCCCCCAGCGTTCGCAGCGCGTCCATGTTGATGCGCAGATCCCGCTCGAATTGCCCGCGCGTCACGAGCGTTTGCGACCGGTCCTGCCAGTCGCAGTAGAGCAGGTGGGCGTCGGAATGCGGTCCGAGGTAGTGGCCCTGTTCCACGATGCGGCGCAGCCACGGCCGGTGTTGCGGCGTCCGGATGTACTGACCCGTGACGAAAAACGAGGCTCGGATTCCGCGGTCGCCAAGCGCGTCGAGGATCCCCGGCGTGCCTTCGCCGTAATCGCCGCCGGTGAAAACCAGGGCCAGCGTCCGCGCGCATCGGTCCGCCCGCACCACGGCACCGTGGTCCAGCGTCCATTCCGGCCGCGGCATGAAGGTCGCGGGCGCGGACCCTGGCCGACCGCAGCCGGCAAGGCACGACAGCCCGACCATCGCAACCGTCGGGGAAACCACGTACCCTCGCACTCTCACACGCAGATGCATCAGATTTTCACGAATATCTTTCGCCGGTACAACGGAATCATTAGCAGAAGCCACAGAATCACGTAGCTCAGAGCATACGCCAGCGACGCGAACTTTCCGCTCGTCCACGAGAGGAACGCGTGCTCATATACCCAGGTTTTGAGCACGAACGGAGTGCTCTCGGCGGACCAGCGGTACACGAGTATCCGCGCCCCGATGCTGGATGCGAAGTACACGACGATGGCGTTGGTCCCGAACACCCGGAAGGGCCAGGCCCAGCGTCGGATGCCGTGGATGTCGATCAGCCAGTAACAGATCGCGAGCGAGCAGCACGCCAATCCGCCTGTGTAGACCACGTACGAACTGCTCCAGATCTTCTTGTTGATCGGAAACCCTTTGTCCATCAGCAAACCCAAACCGATCGCCAGGACGCCGCCGAAGAACAACCCTGCCGCCTTCTCGCCGCGCCCGTGTCCGGATTGCAGCCAGTGCCCTGCCAGGACGCCCAACAGGACGGTTGCGATGGCCGGCAGCGTGCTGAGGATGCCCTCCGGGTCCGGCCGATGGCTGTACAAATGATTCCCAAGCACCTGCTCGTCGATCCAGTTGTGCAGCAGGCCGGGCGATCCTTCCAGCTTGGCCGTATACCCCTCCGGGGCCGGGACGTGCAGGGCGATCACCCAGTATGCGACCAGGATACCCACCACCCACGCCACCCGACCCCGCAATCCAGTCGTCAGAAGAATGACGGCCGTGCAGCAGTAACATACGGCGATCCGCTGCAGCACGCCGGGCACGCGCAAGGCCTTCGCCTGGAAATGCCCGAAATCCGTTGCAAAATAGATGATGGCGCCGAGCAACACGCCGGCGCCGATGATCATCATGGGGCGAGATCGCCCGGAGTGGTCCGCAGGCCGATCCTGAAAGAGCAGGCTCAGCCCGATGATGCCCAGGACATACGGCCCGATCAGCCGCACGTTGGGAAAGCCGTACATGACCAGGCCAAGCAGAAACAGGATCAGCGTCCGCCGGGCGATCTGGGCATAGAGCCGACCGCGATCGGCCGGCCCGGTTAGACGTTTGCGGAATGAGAAGGTCATGGCCACGCCGACGATGAACAGGAAAAAAGGGAAGACCAGGTCCGTCGGTGTGCAGCCGTTCCACGGCGCGTGACCTACGGGCTTGTACAGGGTTTGCCAGCTTCCCGGGTTGTTCACCAGGATCATGCCGGCGATGGTGATCCCGCGGAAAACATCGAGAGAATCGAGGCGACCTCGCGGGATGGACGAAGGGGCCGAAACGGCGGTTGTCTGACTCATATTGACGTGCTCACTCCAGGTTGCGGACCGGTTTGCTCCGCCATCCGTCAGGCGGGGTTGTCGAGCATTGGAGGTCGCCGGCCGGCGCACCGGCGGCCGGCATCCAGCGGGCGGCCAATCGCCACGGTCCCGAGGGGTTGTGCAGTTTGGCGACCTGCGGGTTCCATCCTTGTCGCAATGCCAGATCCTTCATCGGATCGCTGTCCAGAACGAGTTCCCGCACAAAACCGAACCGGCCGATGGTGACGCCGTTCCGGAACGCCTCCAACTCTCTGTCCGCCGCACCGAGCCGGGCGATCATGTCCGGTGCGTCCAGCAGCACGGACTGATCCTGCGTCGAGGATACCCATGTGGCCGCGTATGCCACGCGCCCCAGGTCCACCTCCGCGAAGGCGGATGATAACCGCTGACACGCGGGAATGCCTACCTTTCCCCCGACCCTCGGGCACAGAACCGCCTCGTCCACGAACGCGTGGTCCCGCGGGCAGCCCGCCCGATCCCGTCACTGTCGTTCGCCAGCCGCGAGAAGCCTGCAACAGTCCCCGACTCCAGCCTTGGAACATGGCTACAGTCGCCGCCGGGTGCTCAGTGTCAGTCCGGTCTGCTTTGCACGGACGACGCCCTCAATCGGCAGCGTCCGATAGTCCTGAAACGCTTCGAGCGCCAGGGGGCAGCTCCACCGTCCCCATCGCGCCAGAGCACCAGTTCGAACTCCCGGGGGTTCGCGAACGGCAATCCCCACACGCCGGTGGCGGGTCGACGATTCGGGCCGCGAGCATAGGGGTAAGCGCCACGCAGAACAACCCCGTTGGATCGCCCCTAGCGTGCCCCTAACTGGTCATACCGATTGTTCTGCGCGGCTGCTTCGGCACGTCGGCTTTCCCCGCCCCCTCTTCACCCGCTATACTCATGGCGAACCCTCCCGGACGAAGACTCCAAGTCCGGATGGTGTGCAATCGAGGGCGAATGAGAATGAATACCCCGCGAAAACGGCAACTGATTTCGTCGGCGCTCGGCCTGGTCTGGGCAGCGGCACTCCCCGTTCGGGGCGCGGATTCATCGTGGCTGTACGGCATTCACTGGTACGGCGATCCCGGCGGAAGCATCGTCGAGATGATGACCGGCAACAAGGGCATCTGGGCACTGGAAACCGTGCAGACCAACAGCGACCTCTGGTGGGGCGTTCAATGGCAGCGTGACAATCGCTTCCAGGCGATGGTCGATCGCGGTCACACGATCATCGTGCGGATCGAACGCAACTGGGGGGAGACCGTCCCCTATCCGGGCAATCTCGCGCAGTATCTCGCGGACGTGCAGGCCGCCGCCGATACGCTCGCCAACGTCTGCCACATCTGGCAGATCGGAAACGAGATGAACCTCTACGGCGAATGGGGCGGAAACGAACTGACGGCCGCCAACTACGTCAGCATGTTCAAACAGATCCGGGCGGCCATCAAGGCGGTTCCCAGCCCGCTGGGAGAGCAGGTCGTGCTGCTGGGTCCGGTTTCTCCGGGCGGGGTGGTTTCGGGCGTCCGACATACTGACGGCAACGTGTATCTGGCCCAGATGTGCGCTCTGCTCACGCCGGATGACGTGGACGGCTTTGCGATTCACGCGTACGCCGCTCCCTGGAACGACGCCGTTGTCTCTCGCATGGACTTCCAGGGGGAGTACATCAGCCAGCTTGTCATCATCGACGATCAAGGATTTGCCAATAAGCCGGTTCATATCACCGAATGGAACCGTCGCGTGGAAAACACCGGTTCGCCGTATTCGGACGAGGCGGCCAGCGCGCAGTTCCTGCACGGCGCGTTCGCCGACCTGCACGCCTGGAACCAGACGCCCGGCGCGCACCCCGTCAGCAGCGCGTGTTGGTTCATCTATCGGGACGACCCCGGCTGGCTGAAATACTCCATCCTGTCGCTACATTCCATCGGTCCCGGCGGATACGATGCCGATCTGTACGACGCGTTTCAGTACGCCTGTACTCAGAACTACCCGACTGCCGTCCCATCCGGCTCGGCGGTGACGCGCATGTACGCCGGCGTTCCGAGGGGGGCAAACGTCGCGCGAGCCGCCATCGCAACCGCCGATTCGATGTATAACCCCGCCAGCGCTCCGGCGAAGGCCATCGATGGAATCGTGGCCGCGAACAGCAAGTGGACCAGCACCAGCACATCGAGCACGCACTGGCTGCGGCTGGATCTCGGCGCGGAATATCCCCTGTCCGGCATGATTGTCTACCACGCCGGCGCCGGCGGGGAACCCGCGTACTTCAACACGGAGATCTTTCAACTCCAGACCGCGTCTGCCGCCGAGGGCCTCTGGCAGATAGATGCGTCGGTGCACAACGGCAACCACGAGAACATGACCGCCCGCCGGTATTTCGTCCCCCGCTTCACCCGGTATGTTCGTCTCTACATCACCGACTCCGGGATTGACAATCACGCACGGATTCCGGAGTTCGAAGTGTATGCCGCGGCCCTGGGCGATCTGGACGAGGATGGTGACGTGGACCTGGCGGATTACGCGCGATTCCAGGAATGCCACGGCGGTGAGGATGTGCCCCGGCGTGATCCTGCCTGCTTCGCCGCTCATTTTGACACAGACGACGACGTGGACGGCGCGGACGTCGCTGGTTTCGTCTCCGCTCTGACGGGACCAATTCCATAGGCGTAACCCGCGATCGGGCAGGTCAAGGACGCCGTCATCGCCGACTGCACGATCTGGATCACTTCCGACCCCCGATGCACCTGGTGGGCACCGGCATGGACGCGGAGAACCGCGCCTGTGGGCCACCGACGGCTTCACGCTGAGCTCATACCCTTCCAGCCGTTCGAGCGAATGCAGTCCCCCCGCGGCACGGAGAACCTGATGATGACTCCCTCGATCAGCCGGACGAGTACTCCCGTTTGCTGGACATGGGGCGCGAGTTCAAACCGATCTGGCTGGACAGCTGGTGGGCCCCGGCCATTGACGACATTCTCATCGCCGCGGCTCGGGGAGGCGGGCAAGGGCACGCACATTTGTTCCGACGGCTGCATTGTCGATATCATCGAGGACTTGGTCGAGCTGGGCCTGGACGCTACTCACGGCTGAGTGACCTGCATGGACGTAGCGGCACTCTCCCGCCGTTTCCGCGGTCGGATCACCTTCTGGAGTCAGGTGGGCCGTCTGCCCATGCTCTGCTTCGGGATCACCACCGACGCCCGCTGGCCGTTCGAGGTCGCCGGGCGATCGATGGCCGGGATGGCTATCACCCGCTTCCCGGCCTGGGTCCAACAGGTTACGGGTCTCCGGCCGGTTCCGACTGCCCGAGGATGGGATACGAACGGAAGTCGCCTGGCTGTAGTCTCCAGCGCATCTTCCATCCGCCTGTTCCCGAGGGAAATTCTGAAGCGGGGGCTCTTGACGATCAGCGCCGGATTCGGTCAAATGACAAAGACACCAGCTTCTGAGACTCCTTCGTGGTTGTTGGACCGCGAATGGGAGCAAGCCATGAGCCTGTTGTCCCTTCTACGCAGGCCGTCGGACCTCGCCAGACCGGTGAACAACGGAGTTCTGGCGGCGGGTGGGCCACTTCGTGCGGGCTGGTTCCAGCCCTGCGGTCCCGCGAAGGCGCAGTCGGAGCATCAAACTTCTGAGATTACCGCGCGTGTGTACGCGGGTGACGATTCCGGCCGTGCCCATTTGTGGATGGCGACGGAAGGGCGCTGCGGCACGTGGTGCGCGGGGCTTCCCATCCCGATCGGGACGGTTTCGAGGCGGAAGCCCGTGGCACGGCAAGGGCAGACTCTCGTTGCAGAGCGGAATGAGCTCGCTCTGTCACATCTACCTAAGGAGGCAGAATGATGAGCAGGCAAATGGAAAGCACCCCGAAAAGGGCGGGAGGGTGGCGGTGGGTCTGCGCGGCGACGGTCGCGGCGATCATCGCCTCAACCGCGCAGGCGCAGCCGCAGTGGAAAACCCAGATCACGTTTCCGGATGAGCCGTATCGCGTCATCAGCCATACGGCGACCAACCCGGATTGGGTCAAGTTCTCCATCAAAACGGCGCAGCCCGACACGGTGTACTATCAGGACAGCAATGTCTACACCTTCCATTACGATTTCGTCACCGCCGTGCTGGAGCCCTACATCGGAATCTCTCTGGCGGATTTCGAACAGATCGCGCTGTACGAGGCCGGGCAGCAGTTGATCCTCGGGGCGGTGCTGATGCCCGCGTCGCAAGCCGGTCTGCCGACGGACATCCAGGAGTATGGCATCCAGTTCGTCCGGCTCGACCCCTATCCACGGGAACAGATCGTCACGCTGTTCCATCTGGTCAGGAACACGGTGATCGGCGATCCGAACGCACAGGCGTTCTATTTCCCGACATTCGAGCAATGGGGGGTGGCGCAGGAGAACCTGGAATGGTTCGCCCAACAGGGCGTTGTCGTCAGCTCGCCGACTCGTTGGGCCCAGGGGAACGCGGTGTACGCAAACGGCTGGGCGCTGGGCGAGGTGAAGTTCGTTCCGGGCGAGCAGATCGCCGATGCGTACGTGGCGGGCGAACTCCGCCCGGACGACATCCTGCTGACCGACGGAGTGCCGGCCGAGGTTCCATTCGTAGCCGGAATCATGTCCCTGACGCCCTCCACGCCCAATTCGCACGTCGCGATTTTGTGCAACGACTACGACGTTCCGTTCGTGCATCTGGCGGTTCTACAGGACGCCGAGCTGGCGCAGAGCCTGGTCGGGCACCGCATCGTACTGCGGGCGTATGCGACCGGCAGCGGTGCCGATACGCGGTTGATCAGCGTGGACGGCGTGCTGACCGAAGAGCAGATCGCCCAGATTCTGCAACTGAAAGAACTGCCGCCCCTGAGCGTCCAGGCCGTTGAGCCCTGGGGCGCCTACAGCCGGAACACCGAACTTCTCACGTTGGACGACATCCGCTACTTCGGCGGCAAGGCCTCGAACTACGGTTTCCTGCGCCGCGCCATCCCGGAGAACAACCCGGTGGCGCTCGGATTGTCGTTCGACGTCTGGAATGCCTTCATGGACCAGACGCTGGCCAACGGGCGCACCCTGCGCGAGGAGATTTCGTTGAAGCTCGACGGGCATACCTGGCCGCCGAACCTGGCTCAACTGGCGGACGACCTGGACTACGTGCGCGACCTGATCCTGAACAAGAAGAAGAACCTGCCGACCATCATTCCGCCGGACGTGGAGGCAGCCATTCTGGCGACGCTTCAGGATCCCCAATACGGATTCGATCCTTTCGCCAAAATCCGCTTCCGCAGCTCGACCAACGTGGAGGACAACGACCAGTTCACCGGAGCCGGTCTGTACGAGAGCTACAGCGGCTGTCTGGCCGACGACCTGGACGACGACGAGGTGGGGCCCAGTTGGTGCGATCCGCAGCAGAGCAAGGAACGCGGCGTCTTCCGCGCTATTCGCAAGGTGTTCGCCAGCTTCTTCTTCGACAACGCCTTCCTGGAGAGACTGCGCCGCGGCGTCAATCCTGACGAGGTGGGCATGGCGATCCTGGTTCACCATTCGTTCCCAGACGAGTTTGAACTGGCCAACGGCGTGGCCGTGTTCGAACGCAACAGCCCGAACTACGCCGTGGTCCGCCTCGTCTCGCAACAGGGGGCGGTCTCCGTGACCAATCCGGAGGGCGGCGCGATTCCGGAAGAAGTCAGCGTGCGTGTGTTCGGATCGTCTCTGTGGGTCCAAGTGATCCGGTATTCCAGCCTCGTTCAACTCGGGGATACGGTCATGGACTTCGAGGCGGATTATCGCGCGCTTGTCAACATGATGCGGACCGTGGCCGACGATTACGCGGCCGCAATCGGCCAGGAGGGATTCTCACTCAATTTCGAGTACAAAAAACTGGCCCCCGGTGGCGCGGCGATGCCTCAGGGCGGTCTGAACATCAAGCAGGTGCGTCGGATGCCAAAGCCCGACACCACGCCCAGCATCACCCCATTTCTGATCAACATGCCGCAGGAATATGTGACCTTTCAGGGCGAGTATGGCGATGTATTTGCCAACCACCGCCTGAAGTCCCAATGGACGCTGGCGACCGAGAGCATGTGGATGAGCGACGAGAATCTGGCGACCGGCCTCTACGCCGAAGCACGGATGGAGTACACGGACGGCTGCTGGACACGCCTGTACGCGGACCCGTTGCCGCAATTCCCGGACTTCTGGCACAAATACGGCGACGGCTCGAATCAGACATTGGATGGATGGACCTTCGCATTCCTGGCGAATCCGCGAGCGTATACGCTGCTCACGCCGAACGTTCCCAAGCTCGTTTCCAGAGCCCAAAGCCCGATCCTGACCCTCGGCGACTTGGGCTTCCCGACGGTGACCGTGACGTATGACGAACCGGTGATGACCTGGGACTATTGGGGGCCGGTATGGAGAACGACCGAGAGCATCAGGCTGGTGCCGCCTCCTGCACCTCTGTCCAGCGATATTCTGCAGACGCGGCACTTCGTGAATGAGGATCGCGGTACCGAGATTCACACCCGGTTCTATTGGCCGGCCCCGCCGACGGGACCGTCGATCTGGACAGCTCCTCTCGTGCGATGGGTCGAGACGACCATCACCGGGCTGACACAGGAGCCGATCGTGCTGCACGGGTGGTATTCACAGACGTATCGTCCCGGCCACCACAACTTCGGAGAGTATTTCATCTTCGAACCGCGGCTTGAAGCCGGCATCTCGCAGAGCATTCTGGACGAACTGACCGCGATGGGTGTCCAGTATATCTACGTCACGGGATCCCCCCTTCCGGGAGGTTCCGCGCAGATACGTCTCTTTGACGACGTCAGTTGCCCGGCGGATTCCTGTTTCGACAACACGGATTGTCAGGCGCTGCCAGACCCGTATTACTGCCGCAAAGCCTGGGGAGACTGCATCGGCGAAGGCGTCTGCGTGCCGGCGCCGGTTTCCTGCCCCGAAGTCCAGGCGCCGGTCTGTGGATGCGACGGACAGACCTACTCCAACGCCTGCTACGCCGCGATGGCGGGCGTGAGTGTCGACTACGAGGGCCCCTGTGCGGAATACTGTTTCCAGAATGCCGATTGTGGCAGCAGTCGTGAGTATTGTGCCAAACATGTCGGCGATTGCGATGGCCAGGGCGAATGCCAGCCCCGCCCCTGGATCTGCCCCGATGTGTGGGCCCCGGTCTGCGGGTGTGACGGACAGACCTACTCCAACGCCTGCTATGCCGCGATAGTGGGCGTGAATGTCGACTACAAAGGCCCCTGTGCGGAGTACTGCTTCGAGAATGCCGATTGTGCCGGCGTTCGCGAGTATTGTGCCAAACACGTCGGCGATTGCGACGGACAGGGCGAATGCCAGCCCCGCCCCAGGGCCTGCATCGATGTGTTGGATCCGGTCTGCGGGTGTGACGGACGGACCTACTCCAACGCCTGTTACGCCGCGATGAAGGGCGTGAACGTCAAACACAAAGGGCCGTGCAAGGCTATATCCATCCGCAACCCGGGCAGGCCCAACGGCCTGTCCAGCGCCGAGTTCGTCGTCGATTGCGACGGCCAGGATGAATGTCAGATCTGGCCCGGAGTCCGCATCGATTGGTGGGATCCGCTTTGCGGTTTCGGTGGGAACGCCCCCGACGCATCCGTGGTCGACGTGCTTGCCGCGTACGACGGCCCCTGGGAGTAAGCGGCGTTCCGGATATCTGGCGTTTCTTTTGATGGCCGGATGAGAACGCGGCCACGGAGTCCAGACCTCAGGCGGTAGAAGCTCAACGAACCGCCACCGACGGAAGCGACGGATGGACCGCCACGGGCGGAGTGGAGCGGGGCACAGCCCCGCGCTGCGCCGTCCGTGGTTCGTCGCTGCTTCCCCGGAACCCGCCCCGCAGGGGCCGAGGAACCAATCGCCCGTCTTCAGATTCGTTCCGATCGGCCTTCTTGCTGGCCGGCCGGGGCGATCAGACTCCGTCCGGAGGGTTCAGACCGCTTATCTGCAGGCCCGCCACCAGATGCAGTCTACCGGGCGTTTGCGCTGGCGGGATAAGGAGCGGTGCCGGATGAGCGCGCGTTTCAACAGGGCGTTGTCGATCCGCCGTCGCCGCCGGTCCGGCGTACGGACTCGCGCAGGTAGTGGATCATCACGTACCCCTCGGCCGTTCGTTTGGGGCCGGGCTGGTTCGAGAGCCGACGGGACGCCGCCAGCAGGTGCCGACGGTAGAAAAACTCGTAGAAAACCGTCGCATCGTCCTCGGCAGAGGCCATCTGATCGGGCAGAGCGATGCTGCCGCCGGCCGTCGTGGCCAGTGTCCGGGCCAGCCGATCCAGGTCTTCGGCGGAGGCGGCGAACAGAAACTCGCGGAATGCCTCCATCTCGTCCGCGGACGGGTCCGGCCGGGTGAAGTATCCCACGAACTCGGGATCACACCCCTTGCGGAACAGTTCGAAGATCTCATGGGTGCCGGCCAGCGTCCCCCCCACGACATGAATCCGCCGCCGGGCCTCCCACGCCGCGCCCAGCACGGGGAAAAACTCACTCACCCGGTAGGTCAGGCGGCGGTCCCAGATCTGAGCCAGCGCCAGCACGGCTTCGCAGCGCACCGGCCGTTCCAGCAGTTCGTCCGTGGCGATCGTGGTGAGCACCGTCTCGGCCAGCATCGTGTAGAGGCAGACGCGCAGCCACTTGGACGCCTGCGCGCGCAGGTCACGGGCCAGATCGCCGGTCAGGAAGTCCCGGCACACATGCTGCAACAGGCGGTAGAAGTTCGCGCCCGCCATGTCCAAGGTCCGCCCCACCAGCGCCCGGGTCGGCACCAGGAAATCGAAATTCGCGACCGTCGACCGACTGAGCCGGTCCACCAGGGTGTCCAGCCCGCGCTGCCGACCCCCCAGCCGCTCCTGCGTCGAAGGTGACGGGTAATCCGCCAGCACCCAGCCCAAGTGCTCCAGACAGTTCACCCTCCTCACGATGGACGCACACACCTCCGCCGCGTTGACATGCCCGGAGTCCCGGATGGCCGTGTGGATAGCCTCGATGGCCTTCCGTTCTTCCGGGGTGAAGGGGCTGCTGAAGCTGTCACGAAACGGAAGTTTTTCCATGAGTTGGCACCAAGTGTCGGGGCGAAGACGAAACCGTCCGGGCATGAGCCTATCACAGTCGCCGGTCCGGGGCAAAGCCGGCGCGACGGCGGACCCGCCGGTCGAAAACCGCCTGCGTCGCGGGCGTCCGGCACCGACGGTTCGGCGGAAGGCGCCCCGCCCGCGATCCGCCGGAATCGACCGCGGCGTGAAAGCTCGCCACACGCCGCTTCGGGATTATGACCCGCTCCGGTCCGGGGCCGTTGTGTGCGTGCGAACCCCGGTATCGACTGACCCGGACACGCCACGACGACTCCGCGTCGGGCGAAGCGCCGTTAGCCGCCCTTCCGCGCCGTGGGCTTGACGATATGATAACCGGTTCGCGTGCCCGGGGAACCGCCCGCGCGCTGCATGAAAGGAGCCTCTTCGCGATGCCCAAGCTGGAAATCGGCGTGCTGATTGGCCTGGTGGACGACATGGACGAGCAGTTCCGACACCTCACCGGGCTGGGACTGCGGCACGGACAGATCTGCTCGTGGGAGCCTCAGCGCTGGACCCCGCAGACGGCGGAGCGCCTGAAGGAATCCATCCGACAGGCCGGCGTGCGCGTGACCACGTTCTGGTCCGGGCTGCCGGGTCCGGCGGTCTGGAACTTCATCGACGGCCCCACGACCATCGGGCTGGTGCCGGCGGCATATCGCGCGGAGCGAATCGAAGCGCTCAAGCACGCGGCCGATTTCGCCGTGTGCATGGGCTTCCCATCCATCACCACCCACGTCGGCTTTCTGCCGGAGGATCCGAATGACCCCCGGTTCAACGAAACGGTCGACGCCATCCGGACGGTCGCCCTGTACTGCAGGGAACGCGGGCTGGGCTTCTGGTTCGAAACCGGCCAGGAGACGCCCGTCACGCTGCTGCGGACGATCGAGCGCGTGGACACGGGGAACCTGGGCATCAACTTCGACACCGCCAATGTGATCCTCTACGGCAAGGCCAACCCGGTGGACGCCCTCGACGTGGTCGGCCCGTACGTCCGCGACGTGCATGCCAAGGACGGGTTCTATCCTACCAACGGCAACGAGCTGGGCAAAGAATGCCCCCTGGGCGAAGGCAAGGTCGACTTCCCCGCCTTCGTGAAGAAGCTCAAATCGCTGGGCTACGCGGGCACGCTGACCATCGAGCGGGAGATCAGCGGCGAACAGCAGCGGATCGACATCCAGAAGGCGGTGGAGCTGCTTCGACCACTCTGCTGACACGGGAGTACGGGCATGATTCGTATGGGCATCGCCGGGGCCGGCGGGCTGGGCCGCGTACACTGGGGCAATTTCGCCAGGGATTCGCGGGTGGCCGTCGTGGCCGTCGCCGACCTCATGGAAGACCGCCGTCAGGGCCGTCTGGAGGGCGTGGAGTTCAACATCGAGCAGGAAAGCGGAGCGACCGGCACGGACCCCGTGCGAACGTTCTCGACCTACGCGGAGCTCTGCGCCGACCCGGACGTGGACGCCGTGTGTATCTGCCTGCCCACGGACCTGCATTGCGACGCGGCCGTCCGGGCCCTGGAGGCCGGCAAGCACGTGCTCTGCGAGAAGCCGATCGCCCTGATCCCGGCGGACGGCCGGAAAATGCTCGACGCGGCCGCTGCCGCGAACCGCACGCTCATGGTCGGACATTGCCTGCGATTCTGGCCGGAATACGAAGCGGTCGAACGGGCAATCCGCGACGGCCGATACGGACGCGTGCTGGCCGCCAGCTTCACCCGTGTGGGCAACGTCCCGTATTGGGGCCGGCCGGACAACTGGTTCACCGACATCCGGCGCAGCGGCGGTCCGGTGATCGACGTTCACATCCACGACGCGGATCTGTGCGTCGCCTGGTGGGGCCGGCCCGATGATATTTGCGTCGGCGGCAGCTTCGCCGGCGATCTGCCCAACATGTTGCACAGCCGTTGGCGCTACACGAACGGGCCGGCCATTCAGTTCGAAAGCGGCTGGGACCCCATCCGCGGCGGGTTCTTCTACTTCGGCTTCAAGATTTCCTTCGAGCAAGCGGTGCTGGCGTACGATTCGCGGAACGATCGGGGCCTGCAGCTCTTCTCCGACGGAGACGGACAGGTCATCGAGACGGAGAAACACTCCGCCTACGAGGCGGAAGACCGGTATTTCATCGATTGCCTGACTCAGGGCCGGGCCGTGGACCGCTGCCCTCCGCAACAGAGCCTCCTGTCATTGGAATGTGTGGCCCGGGAGGCTCGGCTGCTGGCGGAGGCCTGCGGTCGGCCGTGGCCGCTGCCGGAGAATTGACATTTGAACACTCGAAGCAGCCCGTCCGGGAAGCCCGGCGGACCACGCGATAAGGTGGCGTCTTGCTCGAACCGATGAAGCAAATCACGCTGCACGCGGTGGATCACGTGGTCATCGTGGGCTACCTGATTGTCGTGGCCGCCATCGGCTGGTATTTCCGGAAATTCGCTCGCCAGGATCTGGCCAGTTTCTTCCTCGCCGGTCGACGGCTGCCCGGATGGCTCAACGGAATATCCAACGCGGTCACATGCGTGAACGCCGACGTGGCGCCGGCCTACTGCGGCATGACGGTGATCACCGGCATGGCAATCTGCTGGTGGTACATCAGCCGGTTCGGCCTGTCCCTGATGATCGCGGCCGTCCTGTTC
>JBPOIK010000063.1:0-3926 GCA_052034525.1 Planctomycetota bacterium | reverse complement strand
CCCCTGCCAGCAAAACCCGTTTCCACTGTGCCATTTCAATCACTCCTCCTGACCACGGTAGCTGAGCCCAACGGTTATCGGCGGACTGCGCCGGTGGCAACGAGTTGGCCGCAGCACTCCTCACATTGACCGGATAACCGGCAGCGCCTGCGCTGCGGCGTGTGTTCTCGATTGGACGATTCCGATCCTGGCGCCACGGGAACACGGGTGGTTCTGTACCGATTGGCGTGACAGACCCACTCGCGAACAGACAGCTATGCACCGACACAGCCCATACGGAACCTGCGCTGCGTCTTCGCTGCCCTTCATGCAACCAGCCATCATGATACCTCAATACTATCTGATACGGAAATGCAATGCGCGATTCGCGTGAGTGGCCCGACGGCAGCGTACGAAAACCTCCCAGTATCCTGCAATTCAATGAGTTATCGGACGCCGTGCCGCTCTGACGACCCGCCCGGGTCGGGTAGGACGGGGCCTCGCGACCCCCGTCCTCCCACACCACCGGACGTAACTCATCGTATCCGGCGGTTTCCTTCAATGCTGTAACGCGGCGTGCCTCTCGGTGAACTCAACCAGCCCATGAGTCTTGAATCACTCCAGGTTCATGGCTTCGCACACCTGGGGCGTGCCCGCCATGCGCCACCAGCCTTTGCCCGACAACACCAAGAACCAGGCGCGTTTCGCGGGAATGCCCAATGCCTGGAGGGAGTCAGCGATGGGTGCGGAGTCGCCGTCGGGCTGTCTTCGAACAGGCGTAACGGCCAGTCCGCTCCGCCTGGCTGACCATTTACGCCCATCGAGTCGTTTCCGACGGACTCCCCACATCAAAGGATTCGGCCCTTCGTCCGTCGTTCCCGGTTCGGCCTATCGGTTCCCGCGCCTTTCGACCTTGCGGTGCCTCACCAGCCTCCACGACGGCACGGTCTACTATGGCCTCGGCTGACTTCTCCGGAGCCATCCCGGCCCCTTACGGGGGCGGTAGTCCGATCAGACAGTCCAGAGATCTCTCAGGATAAGTTGCGATTCCTTCCCTCGGGCCCCGCCGGATTGACCAACACGCGTGTCCGGATGGCTTTCGGGCATCCCCATCCATGGCTGGGTTACCCCGCCGTGTCGGCCTTGGATCCGATTCCTGTTCGTCAAGTCCGGGTTCTGGCCGGGGGCTTCCTTCAGATTCCGCCTCACGGCGGACACCCTTGCTCGGCCTGGCGGTTTCGGTCATCACGGCCCGCAGAGGACTTGCACCTCCAGCAATCACAATATGCCTGACACGCAAAGATAAGGGAACAAGGAAGATGTGGCTGGTCCGCCTCCCCCCACCTGAAGGTGGGGGCACTGGTCGGTCGCCTCAAGCCGACCACACGATTGCGAACGAATCCCCTCCTAAACGAACCCCAGTCCCCCACGTCGAGACGGCCATTCTACACCCACCAACTCCTACCCCCACTCTCCCGCTCCCTTGATCCCTTGATCCCTCGGTCCCTTGGTCCCTCGCTCCCTTGATCCCTTGATCCCTCGGTCCCTCGCTCCCTTGATCCCTACAAAGCGAGCGCGGCCGGCCCAGTAGGACCGACGTTGACACACGCCCTGCGCGACCTGGCCGATATTAGTCGCGCGTGGCTCCGGAGCAGCGGTGTGACCGGCGTCGGACCGCCAGCCCGCACCAGCCCACGACGCCGATGGGCAGAGCGGTGATCATCCCCGCACCGCACGGTGCACCGGCCGACCGGCGTCCATCCGTGGACGTTCCGCCGCTCGCGCCGCCATTTCCGTTCGTGGAATCCCCGGCGCCGGGATTCGGCGGTTCGGCGTCTTCCGTATCGGGCACGCCGTCATCGTCGTCATCGGGATCCTCGACGTCGGGCAGGCCGTCGTTGTCCGCATCGCTCGAGCCGGGATCGGCCGCATCGTCCGCGTTTCCGGTGTCCGTATCGCCGTTATCGCCATGACCGGCGTCGTCATCCACGGGGTTGCCGCCGCCCCCTCCGCCGGCGTCATTCGCAAGCTGCCGGATGAGAACCATCGGAGAGGCGAAGTCGATAGCATAGTCTGTCTGGTCGGCTCGCGTGACAAATGCCTCGCCGTTCAGATCGTCCAGCATGACAAGTGCCTCGCCGGCGCCGCCTGTGCAGCGAACGACCAGGGTAACAAGAAGAACATCCCCCGGCTCGGTTATGTAGGGGTAGACATAATTGACCCCGTACCAGTCGTTCAACAGATCACCGGGAGCCGGTTGGGGAGTTGGCTCTAACATGTTTGGCCCCGGGATCACTTCCTCGAATGTGAAGAAATCCGGCGTTTCTCCTTCGGTGTTCGTCCCGAAGAACCAGAAGCCGAACCCGTCGACCGCGTCCTTCAACACAATGTCGATATACGCAAAACCCGACCCTCGAAGCGTCACACAGGGAATTGTCATCCCCTCGAACTCCGCCTGGTCAATGCGGCCGGTGGTATTCGGGCCAAAACTCAGTTGAATGGACGCCGCCCACGCGGAAACGGCCCCGGCCAACAGAACAAGCACTATGCAAGCGGTACGCATGGCAAAACTCCTGAGCGGCGCGTGTGCCCGAACGCTCCGCACGCCTTCCCCGTATTGAACGGTACACCCGGCCAACGGAAGCAAACGGCTGACTTGCTTAACGGCCAATTGGCACAACGGGCTTTGACCACGCCCTTCTGGCGAGTCCGCGATGGCCGTTTGACAGGCCGGTTATCGGACGGCTCGGCGCGGAGTCCCCGCCCGTGCCCGCCGGGTGCTGACAGCATTTGCCGGTCAGCCGGAATGGGATATAATCGCTGCCCCGACCGAGGGTTGTGGATAGAACCGCTAGGCGGGGTTGAGGGACTTCACAGGATCGCATGCGTCATGATGACAAGAATCGGGCATTGGGCGGCAGGACTCGGAATCCTGGTGTTGATGACTGGTTGCGGCGGCCCCAAACGAACGCACCCGGCGGATACCGCCGGGGAGTCCGTACCCGCACCGGCGGTTGTGAGCGATGCCGATACCGCGGAACCGGCCAGTGAAACGGCAGCAAAACCGCCCGACGCGGTGGTACCGCCTCCGGAAACCACCACCCCGGAGACAGAGCAGATCGCCCCGGAGCCGGACGAAAAGCCGGCCGCTCCGATCGTCACACAGGAGTTCCAGAAGCTTTACAACGCCGCCAAGGCCGGCGACGTGGCCGCCGTCCGGCACTGCCTGGATGACGGCGCGGACGTGAACGGTACCAACGAGCGCGGCTGGACCCCTCTGCACGCCGCCGTCCACGAGAACCACCCGGCCATCGTCCGATTGTTGATCGAGCGGGGCGCCGCGGTCAACGCGCAAGGCGAGATGGAATGGACCCCCCTGCACTGGGCCGCGCAGTTAGGCCGCGAGGACACTGCGGACATGCTCATAAGTGCCGGCGCAGACGTAGAAGCACGGGATATTAACGGAAAGACCCCCCTGGCCCTGGCCGTAAACGGCGGACATTTGAATCTGGCCGATCGCCTGATCGGCGCGGGTGCCGATGTCAATACCGGAGATGATCTCGGCAACGCGCCGCTGGATGTGGCGGTGATATTCGGGCAGGATACCCAATTCGAGTATCTGCTCAAAAAGGGAGCTTCCATACAGCAGGGCAATGAGTTCGGCGTGACGCCGCTTCTCATTGCCGCGGCGAACGGGCGGCGGGCCATGCTGGACCGGCTGATCGAGATGGGAGCGGACATCAACCACACGGACGAACAAGGGGAAACCGCTCTTCATCTGGCCGCCTTGGAAGGCCAATTGGAGATGGTTCGGTATCTGGTGGAGAAGGGGCTGAGCGTCTCGTCCCGGGACGCCCATCAGCGCACACCGCTGCACGCCGCCGCCGGCAACGCACACACCCAGGTCGCCGCGTTTCTGCTCGACCACGGCGCGGACATTGCCGCAC
>JBPOIK010000220.1:0-4982 GCA_052034525.1 Planctomycetota bacterium | reverse complement strand
AGCTTCTGCGGGCCGGCGGTTCACCCGGCGGTGCACGTCCCAAGGTGCTCGTGGGTTACAGCCCCAAGACCGGTGAAGTGCGCAGTGGCGAGGACGACCTGCCCGACGGCTTCGAACACTGGATCGTTAAGTTCACGGCAAGGACGGACTCGGCCGATGCCGGAGCCATCGAGTTCGCCTATTCGCTGATGGCCCGCGACGCGGGCATCGACATCCCGCCGACGCGATTGTTCGAAACACGCACCGGCCAGAGGTTCTTCGGCGTTCAGCGGTTCGACCGCGCCGGCAATCGGCGGCATCACGTCCACACCTTCGGGAACCTGATTCAATCAAACTTCCGCATTCCATCCGCGGATTACGCCGACCTGCTCAAGGCCACCAGCCTGCTCACGCGGAATCACCAGGATGTGCTGCGCGCCTTCCGCCGGATGGTATTCAACGTGCTGACCCACAACCGCGACGACCACGTGAAGAACTTCGCGTTTCGGCTGGATGACACCACGGGCGACTGGTCACTGACGCCGGCCTACGACCTGCTCCATACGCCCGGTCCCGGCGGCGAGCACACGATGACTTTAGCGGGCGAAGGAAAGCACCCTGGCCGACCACACATGCTTCGCCTGGCCGAGCAGGCCGGCTTGTCCAAAAAGGAGGTCATGGCCATCATCGACGACGTTCGAGTCGCCGTCGGGCGCTGGCCTGACCACGCTGCCCAGGCGGGCGTGCTGACGGCGGCCATCAGGGAAATCGCGAACTCGCTCCCGGGGCTGAAGTAGGGGCCGGAGTCATGCTGGTTCTGCGCTGCACGGCCAAAGCGTTCAAGAAGCTGCGGGCCAAGCCGCAGCCCGTGGCAGTGTTGCACACCGATGACAACCTGGGCGAGTGGTACGTCAATACGATCGACTACCTCAACGACGGCGATCTGATGCTCGCCTGCATGCATTCCGAGAGCCTCTTTGTCCTGATGGTGCCTTTGCAGCCTGAGATGGGTGCTGCCGATTTCGGCCGGGCTTTCCGCGCGCACCTCTTTGCCCGATTGATGGAGCTTGAGACTCCGATGGAGGCGGCCAGTAGAATCGTGGCGGCATACGGTACATCGACCGTTCTGGCCAAGAACACCGATCGCAGGGTGGCCGGCCATCTCAATGCCGCCCTCGCCGAGTTGGATCAGCTCCTGGATTTCCCAGACCTGAATCTGGCGAAAGGCGACCGACTCTACGTGGCGCGGATTGAGCACCGACTGAACGAAACGCCTCGAGACTGTTCCAGCAAGGATGCCATCTGGCCGTTGTGCGCCCTCTGGCGGTGCCTGATCCGCCAGTGTCCCGAGCTACCGCCGCGCACCACGCTGCCCCCTACGATGCTTGCACGTCTCCTACCGGCCAGAAGTGCAAAAACGCTTCGCAAGCACCTGCCCGAGGATCTGGTCGAAAAGCTCCTCGCGACCCTTGACCACGAGGACGCGCTGTACACTGCCGACGAGCTTGGTGCGTTGGCGAGCGTCAGCGCGCCAGGTGGGGACCTGGCCGCGTCTCTTCCCGACTTCGCCGCCGAGCTGCACCGCCTTGCGTCGTTCCGTTTGCAGCGCCTGATCGACGGGGAGCCAGCGTAGACCTCTCGAACCATTGATCGCACCGGACCAGCGCTTCCGTGCTCATGCCAGGCCGGAGATGCCGGCGCAGACGCGCGTCGCAAGTCGCCAGTACCCGGTCTTCGGCGGGCCTGTGAACTCGACCAGGCCACGGCGGCGCAGGTCGCGGAGATCCCGTTCGGCGGTTTTGTTCGAGCATCCGAACTGCGTGATGATCTCGGCCTTACGAAGATCGGCACCGGTCTGCATCCGCTGGATGGCCCACTGCTGACGGGCATTGTTTGCTGGGTCATCGCCGCCCTTTGCTGGGTCAGATTGGGGGCCATGCTCGCTACTGCGGTGGTCGCTTACCAGGTCACGCGGTGCCTTTGCTGGGTCATCGGCCTCGCACACCCTGATTTTCGGGGACAGGCGATAGCCGAAGCGGCGGTCGTTGAGGATGACGTCGTGTAGACGGTTCACCTTCACATTGGCCTCATCGGCCAGCACTTCGCAGACGTGATCTCGAAAGCCTCTCACTGCCTCGGCCACGCCGTTTTGTCCGCGTTCGCAGCCGATCCGTTTGGCCAGCTCGTTGCCGTCATAACGAACAAAGCGGCCATGGCTGTTCGTGTGTCGGAGTTCGTCCAGGATTCGGCGGATCATGCCGCTTTCTGGGCCGCCACAGACCTTCACGTCGCACAAATCGACCCGAGAGGGAGAGAAGACCATTTCGCCGCATTCGAATGCTCGTGGGGGCTCATCGATCCCCGTCCCCGACCGTTTGGCTGCGCCCGGCCGCGATCGGCCACTGGCTGCCAGCGCGTCGCGGACCGCCTTCTCAAGGGTATGGCCCTGGTCCGCGAAGGGCTTCTTCACGAAATCGCTCGCCCCGTCACAACGGAATACCTCGACAGCGAGGTCGGGGCTGTCGTGGCCGTGAGTGGTCATCACGATGATCGGGATGTCTGCGTATCCCTTCATTGCCCGGATATCTCGGAGAAGATTCTGTCCGTTGGGAATGCGCGACTTCCGTCCGTAGCAGACCGGAATCTGGAGGTCGAGCAGGATGTACGAGTAGGTGTTACTTCCGAGGAGTTTGCGGGCGCAATTCAGGCAGGTCGCGCAATCACACGTGTGGCCAAGGCATTCGAGTCGGTCCTTTACATCATCAAGAATCGCAGGATCATCGTCAATCGCCAGCGCATGAAACGTCATTCTTCTTTTCCCTCCGATTCCGCCGCCAGCGTCACGATGATCGTCGTGCCCACGTTCTCCTTGCTGTCGATGGCCAGCAAGCCGCCATGGGCTTCGATCTTCCGTTTGGCCGTCGGCAAACCGAATCCTGTACCGTAGGTCTTCTTTGATGTGCCGCCTGGGACGAAACGACGAACCTCAATCAACTCGTCATGAGACAACCCCATGCCATCGTCACGGAACACGATCTCGATGCGGTCGGCATCACAACGCCTCGCCGTTACCCAGATCGAGCCCGTCTCAAATGTGTTCGGGCCGGTGGCGTGAGCCTCATATGCATTCTTCAGAAGGTTCATCAGGGCTCGGACCATGTCGAAGCGGGCGACGTCGATGGTGAGATTCTCGGGGATGTCAATCTGTGATGTGACGCTCGCGGCGTCGCGTCCGGTCGCGCGGAACGTATCGAGCACCGCGATGTGGGCCTCGTTGACCATATCCGCCAACCGCTCGCGCCGGCGCAGTGCAGGTGTTGGCTGCGAGTAGGTTCGCATGTCCTCGAGCATGCGCTCGACCATGGCCGCCTGGTGCCCCATCTTGACCAGGCTCTTCTCAAACAATCGGGCGTCCAGCTTGCCATCTGCCAGATGGCCGAGCAGGCCGGTGATGGCGGACTTCAAAGGGGCCAGGAAATTCCTCATGTCGTGGACAGTCGCCCCGACCAGGATGTCATAGAGCTGCTCGGCCATGGCCCGGGCGCGTTGAGCGGCAACGCTGCCATGCGTCTGCTCGATGCTGTCGTATTGATCCTGCACGTGGTCCAGGCCGCGCCGCCTGCGCTGGGTCGATTCGCGCCCACGGCGGCGGCGGTCCAAGGCTCGCTGTGCGGCTTGCCGGACGTACGCGTTGTCGTCCTGGCCCAATCGGGCTGCCAGCTTGGGAAAATCATCCTCGCTTACCAGCAGAAGGCTATCGGCCACATCCTTGCGCACCTCCCACTTCGGATCATCGGCCAGCAGTTGCAGAAGCGACGTGAGCACGTCCCGCGGGCCCGAATGTTCCAACTCGTCGGCCACAGCTTTCACCAATGCTCGGCGCTGGGGCCACGGCATGGTCTGGTGGCCCCGCTCCAACTGGGAAGCGATCTTCGCGGCGTCCAATGGAACCGGGGGCATATTCATGGGTTCACGATGCGTAGCGCTGGCCACGCCGGCGGAAGGCGTCCGCTCCGCCTTCCAGCAGCGTGACGATGTTATCCTTGCAGTCATCAACTGAGCCGGCGTTGAGTTTACGTGCCGTCGTTCCGTCAGAATCCATCACGAATACGCGATCAGCCTCGCCAAGCACTGGAATGTTCGGATTGTGGGTCACGAAAATGAGCTGCCGCCGCCGCTTGATCGCACCAATGGTCGCGACGATGCTCTCGAAAACGAAGCGGTTGTCGAGGTTGTCTTCCGGCTGATCGATCAGCAGGGGATTTTCACTATCCAGGAGCAGGATCGGCAGGATGGTGGTGCACTTTTGCCCAGTAGACAGCTCAGTTGTTTCCTTGAACGTGCCGTTGTCGTTCAGTTCGATCTTGGGCTGGTCGGCCAGCTCGACGGTCTCCAGGTCGAATAGGACACGTGAGCCGGCCAGCACGGAGATCACTTTGTTCGCCTGGTCGGGATTGAGCTCCGCCTTATCAACCAGGGCCTGAGCATCGCGATGCTTCACGATCTCCGCCAATTCCGCCGGCCAGAAAGCATTGACAATCTTCCCGGCCACCACACGCTGTTGGAGTCGGTTTCCTTTGAGCGTGTCCTCCAGCAACCGCTGGTACTGGCGTGGATTGCCGTACTGCACCAACGAAACCCGGATCGCCGGTGACAACGCCGCGTTGATCTGGGCCACGATCGCCTTGCGGAGCGTGAATCGCTGGTCGCGGAGTTCGGACAGCGATTCCAGCAACCGAGCCCGGCCCTCCATCAAGGTCCGCAACTGCTCGGCCAGCCTGGCTTTGTCCTGTTGTTTGGCCATCAGGGCGTTGCGCTCCCGCTCCAGGCGCGACCGTTCAGCGGCTTTGCCCTGGGCTTCCTTGTGTCTTTCGATGTAACCGTTCACACCCGGATAGGTGTGAGCAAAGGGGCGGGGTGTCGTTGGAAGCAGGCGTAGATGGCGTCGCGCAGGCAGGCGAAGGCGGACCGGCCCTGCTGGGCCCACGTCGCGAGCACCATCC
>JBPOIK010000051.1:0-7002 GCA_052034525.1 Planctomycetota bacterium | reverse complement strand
ACACCTGCGAGACCATCGATGAACTGATGGAGGAGGTTCATGCGTATCTCATCGCTCGCAATCGAAGAGCCGCCGCCCGGCGCCGCCGAAAAGCGGCATAGAATGGCCTCACTTTGAGGCAATCTGTTTTAGCTGAAGTGAACTTGCGGTCCAACAACGACTCGATTCTCTACCGGCATGGACGAGTGACTGCTGATGAACAAGTCCTTCAGGAACAATTCGGCGAGATCGCGCCGAGCGTGTCGAGGCTTGGGAATACGTTTCTCGTGCGCAGGATCGTGGTTGAATGGTCTCGGCCCCGGACGTTGAATGAGCATGCGGAGCCTGTCTACGTGCACAAGATCGTTGAGGCCCTGAGTTCGGATGGCTACTACGAGGTCTTCATTGTCAGGTCCATCCCGTTTGAGTCGGTGCGCGGTGCCGTTCACTGGTCGCTGAACTTGCGATAGAAAAGGGGGCACCGCCCGGTTCGTGCAGTGGCTTTTGTCGGCAACGAAGCCCCCAGTGGCGGCGGTTTGTCGGTCCAGTCCAGCCAAGTGGCGGCGGTGAACTGCCGGTTCCTGGGCAACCAGGGGCAGTTCGGCGGCGGGGCCTTCGTGCAGAGCAGCACGGGAACGGCCAGCCTGACCAACTGCGTGTTCAGCGGGAACACGGTCAGCGACGGCTCGACGGCGCTCGGCGGCGGCCTCTGCGTGGTCGACGACGGCACGGCCACGGTGACGAACAGCACGTTCTCCGGCAACACGGCACAGTCCGGCAAGGACGCGTGGGGCGGCGGCATCTACATCGAAAGCTCGACGGCCAACATCACCAACGCGATTGTCTGGGGCAACGTGGCGGACGTGGAGCCTGGGATCTACGCGGGTTACTCCAGTACGCTGACCGTGACCTACAGTTGCGTGCAGTACTGGGCGAGCGGCGGCACAGGCAACACGGCCAGCGATCCCTTGCTGGCCGATCCGGAGGGCGTGGATAATGCTCTCGGCACGGCCGATGATGATGTCCGGCTGACGTCGGGTTCGTCGGCGATCGACACCGCGTCCGATGCCGCGGTGCCGGACGATGATTTCGACCTGGATCGCAACGGCGATACCTCCGAGCCCCTTCCCTGGGATCTGGGCCGGGAGGACCGGTTCCTCGGGACCGGCACCACGGTCGACATGGGCGCCTACGAATACCTGAACACCGGCGACGACCTGGGCGACCCCGAGCCGCCTGCGGCTGGTGCACCGTAAGCACTGGATCGTGTACATCGGAACGATTTGGTCGGTGGGAGTGGACGGGGACAGTTGGTGGAGATCAGGAAGCAGGAACGAGGGCGGAGCGGGCGAGTGGCTCGGCCTTTCAGGCGGCGGGCAGGAGCGAGGCAGTATCTTCGCCGCGCGGCAAGTGGGCGATGACGTCGCACAGGTAGAGGACCAGGCCAGACCGAATCCTGGGGCGGTTTTCGTGGATCGAGAGAGGGCCGGCTGAAGCCGGCTGCGAGAGAATCATAGAGAGGGAATGAGGGGAGCTGGCGTTTTCCCCCGGCTCAAGCCGGGGGCACTGACTGGCCGGCTGAAGCCGGCCGCTGGTGTTTGGCCGGTCATCCGGCCGCGACGGTGTAGTACACCGCGGATTCCAGGGCCGGGTGCCCGGTTTGCACAATCAAGCTGCGATTGCGACGCCCAGGCCGAAGAAGAGAACCCCGGTCAGAGTGGCCGGGTTGGGCAATCAAACCCCGGCCGGAATGGGCAGCTTGGACAATCAGGCCTTGGCCGGGAGGGCCGGTCCGTAGAATCAAACCCGGCTGAACGGCCCAGGTGTTTGACCCAGTGGGTCAGGGTGTGATAGTTCAGGCGACGCCGTCGACAGTACTCCGCCCGACTCCAGCCGCTTGCCTCCCGCGCCGCCGCCACTCGCTGCCAGTAGGCCACGCGATCTGACACACCGCAACTCCAGAAGGGCATCATGCCAGATCGCCACCCCTGCTGCGAGATACCATTCACCGAGCACATAATGCCGTCGAGGCCGGTGGATGTCGTTCGCCTGGTGCCGCGATGTCCGCCCGCCGGGTTCAGTCGTACCGTCCGATTCGATCCACTTCGGCCAGAACCAGGCGATAGGTGTCCAGCGTGACGCCCGGCGGGACGGAGTGGTCGGAGTGGTACACGTATCCCTGCTTCGGCATGGCCGCGTTCATTTTGACGCGGACCTCTTCGCGCACGCGGTCCGGATCGTTCGTGGCCAGCACCTTCACGTCGATATTCCCCACGAACGACACCCGATCGCCCCAGCGCGGAGCCAGCTCGCGCAGGTCCATGTTGGCGCTGTTTTCCATCGGGTTGATGGCGGACACGCCGGTCTCGAGCAGGTCGTCCAGCACCAGGCGGATGTCGCCGTCGGAATGGTAGATGATCGGCATGTCGCGCTTCGTGAACTCGGCAAACATTTTTTTGTGATACGGCTGGAGGAACTCGCGATAGTGGGCCGGGCTCATGAACGGACCGTTGCGGTAGGCCATGTCGCCGTAGACAAACGCGCCGTCGCAGGTCATACCTTCGGCCTCGGCCATGTGAAAAAGCCGGATGGCGACGTCCGTGTACGTGCGGAACACGTCGTGGATCCAGTCGGGCTCCTCGATCATGGCCATGAGCATGATTTCGTGGCCCAGCACGTCCTTGATCATCTCGAACGGCTCGACCGTACCGTAGCACACGAACCGGTTCGCCTCGCGACACCGGCGGTACACCGGCCAGAACTCGTCCCAGCGGATGCGGTCGTGTGTGGGCTGGATCAGGTGGCGGACCTCCTGCCATCGCTGGGGCGTGTCGATGCCGTACCGGATGTGCTCCGGTGTGCCCATTTTGCGCTTCCACCAGCGCAGCTCCGCCCAGTTGCCGTCGCGCTGGAGCACCCAGTCGTCCGTTTCGTCGAGGATCTCGGGCGGCATCAGTCGCAGGCAATAGTCTGGCCAGCCCACCTCGAGCAGATCGAAGCCGAAGTGCTCCCACAGGGTCCCGTGCCGATGCGACCAGGCATGAGAGTTGCTCAAGCCGACGCCGGGTGGAAACTCGAGGTGGAGCCCTCTGCGGTAATCCAGCTCCGTTTCGAACCAGAACCGGTCGTAGCGGGGGACACGGTCGGCTGGCTGGCGGGTCAATGCGCGATAGACGCGTTCCTTCGAAGTCAGGGATGCCATACGGAGTGCTGTGCCTCGGATCATACCGGCCGGGCGGGTGCCCCGTACGGCGGGGACGCGGCGGCCGAAAACAGCAGTGTACGGCGGGGCGCGTGTTTCGACAACGCGGGGTCGTGGAGCCGGCACGGATACGCAGAGACCCAGAAGTGCTGCACGGGCTGCGTCCGAAACTGAAGCACGAGGCGCCCGAAGACGTGCCGCGGTACCGTCCGGTCCGAGCCGGCGCGGGGCAGCGATGCAACGAGGGACGGAAAGAAGGGATTGACCGGCCAGGACGCCGGACTCACGAGGCCGGCCGGTTGGCGAGTTCGTTCCACACGACGTGACCCAAGCGCGTCCGGAGGTTATCCTGCCGGGGCTCCGGATCGCCGGCGGTTCCGGACAGTTGTTGTCGGTTGCACAGGATGCTCGGAATGCACGCACACAAACCATCGGGATGGAATACCTGGGACTATCGCGGATTCAATCGGCTGGTCTACCTGCAGAACGGGCAGACGAAGATCGCCGTGCAATATGCCCTTTGGGACGGGACGTTCCAGCCCGAGACGGACAAGAAGGATCACTACCGTCTCCACGGCGGACTGCACCGGAACCTCCGCTGGGATCACGCCCGCAAAATCGGCGTTCACGCCCCGCTGGGGCTGCCGGCCGAAGTGGAGTTCGCCATCGGCGAGGCGCGGTTCCGGGCGCGGGCGGTCGCGGAGGGCAAGACGCTGCGTCTGGCCGTCGAACCGCTGGAAGACACCCGGCTCCGCGTGGTGTTCCTCTTCGTGTCGCCGGACGCGGAGCCGGTCATGCGGCGTTCGCCCACGCAGGGGGCGTTTGCCGGCTGGCAGGTGGGTCTGGGCGGCGCGACCTGGCCGACGGACTACTTTCTGAACCTGCCGGTGCCCTATGCGATCGGGCAGCCGGGGCAGCCGACCGTGCTCACGGTGTCTCCCGCGCGCAAAGCGAAGACGACGGCGGCAGCCGATGCGGCGGAATCGTACGAAGCCACTCGCCTGGCCGGCGGCGGAGTGCTGGCCGACGCTCCGCAGGCGATGATGCAGGCCGTCCACTGGAACACGCATTTTGACGTGCGACGGCGGCTGGTTTCGTCGCCGGTAAGCCGCGACTGGTGCATCGACTGGCACGGTCCGATCGTTTTCGGCTGGGACACCTTCTTCGCGGCGACGATCGCGTCGCTGGAATCGCGGGAGCTGGCGCGGTTGAACCTGGAGTCCGTACTGGCAGGCGTGGATGAACTAGGCTTCGTGCCGAACTACTTCATGGCGCACGGCGCGGCCTCGCGCGACCGCTCCATGCCGTGTCTGGGCGCCTACACCATCTGGAAGCTCGAACAGGCCGACCCGGACTTGCCGTGGATCGGCCGGATGTATCCGCGGTTGCGCAAGTGGCACCGCTTCTGGATGAAGCACCGCAACGGCAAGGGCGACGGGCTGCTGGCCTGGGGCACGAACCCGACCCCGCGGTACGAGTTCCCGCAGCTTCTGCCGTACAACCCGTCCCTTCAGCATACGGCCAAGTGCGCCATGTACGAATCCGGGCTGGACAACTCGCCCATGTACGACGACGTGCCGTTCAACACGCAGTCCAACACATTCGAGCTGCGGGACGTGCTGCTGAACTCCTACTACGCGATGGATTGCGAGGCCCTGGCCTGGATCGCCGCGGCCCTTGGCCGGCAGAAGGACGCCGCCGCGTATCGCCGCGAACACGCGGCGATGAAAAAGCGGATGAACGACGTGTTGTGGGATGAGTCGAACGGGTTGTATTCGAATCGGCACTGGGACGGGCGGTTCTCGAACCGGTGGGCGCCGGTCTCGTTCTTCCCGATGATCGCCGGTGTGCCGTCCCGGGAGCAGGCTCGGCGGATGGTTCACGAACACCTGCTGAACGAGCGGGAATTCTGGGGCGAGTATGTGGTTCCGGCGATCGCACGCAGCGATCCGGCCTACCCGGACAACGACTATTGGCGCGGGCGGATCTGGGGCCCGTTCAACTACCTGCTGGCGGAGGGGTTGCGGCGCTACCGCTTTGACGACGAGGCCGCCGAGCTGGCCCGTCGCGGCCTGGCCATGTTTCTGAAAAACTGGCATGAGGACGGCGGGGTTTACGAAAACTACAACGCGGACACCGGCCAGGGCGCCGACGTGTGGAACGCCGCCCGACTGTATCACTGGGGCGGGCTGCTGGCGTTCGTCGCGATTGGCGAGCTGATCGATTCCGAACCCAGCGGGCACCTGCGGTTCGGGTCGTTCCGTTTTCCGGCCGCCGGCGTGCGAAACTATCGACTGGCCGGCCACGTTTACGACGTGGACTGCGGCGACACCGGCCTGCGTGTCACCCGGGACGGCCGGCCGTACCTGGCGTGTAGCACGCCGGCGATCGTGCGGCTTCCGCTGGCCGTTGACGGGCCGGTGGATATCCGCGCGGCGGTGCCGGGCGTGCTGACGCTGCACGATGAAACCTTCGCCCATCGCCCGGGGCGCATCAATGATCGTGAGGCGATGGAATCGCAGAGGCGCGATGGTGCGATCGTTTTTCGATGGGCTGGGACATGACAGCACCGTAGAATTGGCTTGCCTATGGCGGTAAAGCCCGGCATGTCCTGAAAACACACTCCCGCCCGTTCGCGACGGCCAATGCCCACTTCGTGCCCTGGGCGTGCAGCACTCAGACCGTACCGCCAGGAAGAAAGGCAGGTTCGCCCTCCGAGTCAGGCCGCGGTCCCCCAATTCTCGTGAAAATGGAGCCGCCTGCGAGGATTTTGTCGCAGCCCGATTGACAACAATCCACGATGCCTGTCCGTGTCTCCACGCACTTCGATGTCGCAACGGTAGTCTTTCTTGAGGATTGCGATGACCTCATCCTTGATCCTGTACAATGTCCGGCCTGTTGCACAATCCGTGCGTTTGGCCCAGCGACTACACCATTCACCGAGCGAGAACAGGGCCGCGGCTGAATGCAGCGCTTTCGGATCGATTGACTCAAGAACCACCACGTGACACCTCCTGTCCACTTCTGAGCACTGGTTGCGCTCCCCGGAAGGTCAGGCCGCCAAGTCCAGTAATTCGAGCGTGTCCGGATCGTCAACGAAGTGAACCTCAAGGTAGCAGAGACCCGGAATACCACGGTCAAAAAAGACTTCCGGAAGATAGACAGTGCCGAAAACGGCGCGCTGAAAACAGTCATCCTCGTATCGGATCGCGGTCCCGGGCGCATGGCGAACCAGCCTTAGAGGACGGATGAGGCAGTCGGGCTTCGAGCGGACCGGCTCCCTCAGATGCACCATCATCTCCAGAGCATCCGGCAAAGCTCGTGGTACAGCCCACTTGCTGACATAGAGCCCCTGCCGGACATTCTTGCCGAAGCGCGACGAGAGGTTTGCAGATTACAATACGTACCCGTTGACACGCGACTCGCAGCTGCGCCTCAGGACCAGCGGCGGGAAGAATAGTTCGCTCGGGCAGTTCATTTGGTTGCTCCTCATTGCTTCGGGCCCACGAACGTCGGGCTCTCGCACAGGCTCTCAGCAGTGAAGTTACAGACTGAGGATTCTCGGCAGGGGATGTTCTGCGACAAGCTCGCAGCGCGCTCGCCTGTGCGTTCACTTAGATTGTCCCTGAATCCGTGACGCATGGGCGATGATATCGTCGAATTGGGCGGACGGGAAGCGTTGCATGGGTTTAGGTAGGCGGTTGCGTTGTTCGCAAGTGGCGATTGGTAGGTACGTTGGGACGCACGCGCGGGCGACCTTCCCCGCAACGAGCGGGCGTTTTAAGCGAAACGGGCGGGTCGCATTTTTTTTCCCGATTTTT
>JBPOIK010000011.1:0-22904 GCA_052034525.1 Planctomycetota bacterium | reverse complement strand
GGTCAGCACCCGGCGTCCGGACAGGGACTGAAACGTGGTCGGCCCCACGAATCGGGTGGCGGCCCGCGTCATGGCCACCGTCACGCCCGCGCCGTGCTGAACCAGGCGCGAGACGAGCGTGCAGCATTTGTAGGCGGCAATACCGCCGCTGACGATGAGCAGCAGCTCGTACCCGTCAGGGGGTTCCCGCACCGGGTCAGACGTCGAATGCATCTTCGTCGGCCTCGGCCGTTTCGTCGGCTATCACGGGCTCAATTTTCCCCTCCATGATCTCCTGGACGACAATCTCCATGTCGGTGAGGCCGCGGGTCTCGACCATCGGACGGGCGCCCTGCATCAACTCCACCAATCGGCGCTGGATGAGGGCGGTCAGTTTGAAACGGCCGCCGATCTTCCGGATGATGTCGTCGTCCTTCAGAATCTCGATCATTCGGTTTTCATCTCCTTGCGGACTATCTCGATAATCTGCTCGACGGTGTCGTCCAGCACGTCGTTCACGACGAAGGACGTATATTGACCGCTGTCGCGGGCGAAGGCGATCTCCCCGTCGGCTTCCTCCAGCCGGCGTTTCATGATCTCCTCCGACTCCGTCCGTCGGCCCGCCAGGCGGGCCTTGAGCGACTCCATGCTCGGCGGCAGGACGAAGATGCGCACCGATTCGGGCATCCGACGGGCGATCTGAAGCCCGCCCTGCACCTCGATTTCCATCACCACGTGGTGACCGGTCTCCACCGCCCGGCGGACCGGCTCCGCCGGCGTGCCGTATCGATGGCCGACGTATTTGGCCGTCTCAAGAAAATCTCCCGCCTGCTCACGGCGGGCAAACTCCTGCGGACTGATGAACTCATACGCCCTTCCGTCGACTTCATTGCCGCGCGGGGGCCGGGTGGTGGCCGACACGCTCCAGACCGCGTTGGGAAGCCGCTTGAGCAGCTCGTTGCAGATCGAAGTCTTGCCGGTGCCGGACGGACCGCTGATTACGATGACTTTTCCCCGTGGCGGTCGATTGCCGCCGTCACTCGACATTCTGCACCTGTTCCTTCAGCCGATCCACCAGGCTCTTGATGTCCACCACGTGCCGGGTGATCTGGGCATCGTTGCTTTTGCTGCCGATGGTGTTGGTCTCCCGCAGGATTTCCTGGGCCAGGAAATCGAGCTTTCGCCCCGCCGGCTCGGGCAGGTCGCACGCCCGAACAAACTGCTCCAGGTGGCAGTTCAGCCGGGCGATCTCCTCGTTGATGTCGCACCGGTCGGCGAACAGAGCCACTTCGCGGACCAGCGACTCTTCCTGCAGGGTCAGTTCGGCCGCGCGCAGCAGGTTGTTCACCCGGTCCTGGAGCTTGACGCGATACTCCTCCACCACAACGGGCGCCCGCTCCGCGATGACCTGAAGATGCTCACGAATGGCGCGGCACTGCCCCAGCAGATCGCACCGCAGCGACTCGCCCTCCCGCTGCCGCATGGCAACCAACTCGTCCAGGGCGCGGTTCGTCAGCCCGGCGATCGTCTCCCAGACCGCGTCCTTCGTCGCGTCATCCAGTGCCGGCGCCTGACAGACGCCCGGAAGGGCCGCCAGGGTGGCCAGATCCACCACCACCTGCACGCCCGGAGGCGGCGTGACGTGCTGAACCTGCTCCAGGTAGCTCTGCAGGGCCGCCCGGTTCATGGGAACGGCCGCGTCGGGACTCTCGTCCCGGACTCGCAGCAGATACGTCAGGCTGCCGCGGTTGACTCGCGTCCGCAGCAGCTTGTCGACTTCCGCTTCGAGGAACTGGAACGGCTCCGGCAGGCGAATGGCGGCCTTGAGATACCGGTTGTTCAGGCTCCGCAGCTCCAGCGACCATGAGACCCCGTCGCGTGCGTGCTGGGCCATGCCATAGCCCGTCATCGATCGAATCATGCGTCAGGCCACCTGATGCCGCTGAGTCTTCCCGTCGTCCATTCTGACCCGATGGAAGCGTTGCACGCTGGCGCGGCGCGGATCGCGGATCGCGGCGGCACCGGCACGCCGCCACACGCCGGTGGGTCCGCCCGACGCCACCTTACGGCGCGGAATCCTCGGTCATCGGATCGGCCGGGGGAGTGTCTTGCTCGTCCGGTGCCGCGGGCGCCTGCTCCGGCGGCTCTTCGCTCTCCGGCGCGGGGGAGGCCTGGTCATCCGTCTGGACCGGCTCATCCGCTTCACCCGGCAGCGCGGATCCGGATTCGTCGTCCGATGCCGGTAGAGTCATCCCATCGGGCGCCGCCGGCGCACCCACCGGCGCGACGTCTGCCTTGCTCCCACCGGACTCTTTGGGCGGGGAAAAGACCCAGTTGCCCACGACGACCAGCAGAAGAAACAACAGCGCCAGGCCGACCGTGATAACGGTGAATACGTCGCCGGTCTTGGCTCCGAACGCGCCGCCGCCGCCGCCACCGCCGCCGCCGAGCGCGCCCGTCAACCCGCCGCCCCGCCCCTTCTGCAGAAGCACGATCCCGATCAGCAGAAGGCACACGATAAACAAAACCCCCAGCAGAACACCCTGCAGGAAACTGTATGCTAGCAGATTCATAACGGAGAGCTCTCAGCGTATAAGGTCATCTGTCCCCACAAGTTACCCCCTTGCGGGAACACCGCGTGTTTCACATTTCACAGCCGCCGTGCTACTGCGATACCGAGTCCGCGGCGGCTGCTATAATAGCCAGAAAATCCGCCGCCACCAAGCATGCCCCACCCACCAAAGCCCCGTCGATGTCCGGGCACGCCATCAGGCCGGCCGCATTCTCCGGCTTGACGCTTCCGCCATACTGGATCCGCATGGCCGCCGCCGCCTCCAATCCGAACACCCCGGCCAATCGCGGCCGGATGAACGCATGTACGTCCTGGGCCTGCTCTGGCGTGGCCGTCCGACCCGTGCCGATCGCCCAGACAGGCTCATAGGCGATAGTAAGCCGTGCCGGCGGAATGTCTTCGCCCAGAACGTCGTCCAGGTGCCGGGCCACCACCGCCTCGGTCCGGCCGGTCTCCCGTTCATCCAGCGTCTCGCCGACGCAGTAGATCACGTCCAGACCGGCCTGGAGGGCGGCGCGGACTTTTTTGTGTAGCAGCTCGCCGGTCTCCCCGAAAATCTGCCGCCGCTCGCTATGCCCGATAATCACGTGGGTGCATCCGACGTCGGCAAGCATGGGGGCGGAGACTTCTCCTGTAAATGCCCCCTTCGGTTCGAACCAGCAGTTCTGCCCGCCCAGCTTGATGGGCGTTTCCCGGATCGCCTCGGCCACGGCCGCCAGGGCCGTAAACGGCGGGCAGAGGGCCACGTCCACGCGGTTTTTCCCCCGCAGGCCGTTCCACACCGCTTTGGCAAGGGCGCGGGCCTCGGCCAGCTTGTTGTGCATTTTCCAGTTACCGGCAACGAAAGGTCTTCTCATCATACAACTCTGGTGGTTTACAGGATTTCATCCGCACGCGGAAACGATCCGAGTACCCGCAATTCGCTGCACAGGGGTCGGATTTCCTCGATGGCCGCTGCCACAACGGAATCCGACGCGTGTCCTTCCACGTCTATAAAAAAAACGTACTCCCATTTCTTCACACGACTGGGCCGCGATTCGATGTACGTCATGTTCACCTGCGCCTGGCGAAACACGTCCAACACGTCCACCAGCGCCCCGGGACGATCCGCCGCACGGAACACCAGCGAAGTCTTGTCCCGCCCGGTAGGCTGCGCCGACGAATGCCCGATGACCAGGAATCGAGTCGTGTTCTGCGGATCATCCTCGATCCGGTCGCAGATCTTCCCCAGGCCGAATAACTCGGCGGCCAGCTCGTTGCCGATCGCCGCCGATCCCGGCTCCGACGCCGCCTGCTCGGCGGCCGCGCTCGTGCTGGCCATCCCGATCGTCTTGTCCATCAGGCCGCGGTCCGTCAGGAACCGCAGGCATTGCGGAAAAACCTCCGGTTTGGAGTACACTCGCCGGACCTCCTCCAGCTTCAGGTTGCCCAGAAGATGGTGATGGACGGCCAGGTAAATCTCCGCACACACCGTCACGTTGTGCCGGGCGAGCGCGTCCAGCGAGTCCACAACCCCGCCGCCCGACGTATTCTCGATCGGCACGACGGCCAGATCCACGTGCTCGCGCTGCACCTCGTCAAACAGTGCTTCAATATGGCGAAGCGGTTCGTACTCGACGGTCGCCCCGAACTTCCGGGTGGCCGCCACGTGGGAGTAGCTCCCGGCCGGTCCAAGATAGGCGATCCGAGGCGGCTTCTCCAAGGAGAACGAGCCGCTCATCAGCTCCCGGTAGATCGCCACCAGGGCGCGATCCGCCAAAGGGCCGGTGTTGCCGGCTTTGATCCGGTCCAGTACCTCCCGCTCGCGGTCCGGACGATAGGTGGCGATGCCAGCCTGCGCCTTGAGGCGGCCGATGTCCTGCACCAGCTCCGCCCGTTGGTTCAGCAGGCGTACGATCTGCTCGTCCAAGGCATCAATATGCCGCCGGACGTCGTCCAGTTGCCGGTTCGGTTCCGTCACGAAGCGCCCCGCTACCGCTCCCGCCGCCAGGTGCGAACCGCTTTTTTTACGGCGTACGCCGGGTGCTGTCAATCGCCGGTCCGATGGGCGCGGTCGGCGGTCAGGGGCGGGTCTCCCCGAAGACCTGGGCTGTGAACGTCTCCAGAACGGCGTGGGGATCTCTGTAGGCCTCCGTTCCCAAGCCGGCCTTGCGGCCGAGCTGTTGGAGGTATTTCTGGCGGTCCCAGCCCTGCTCCACGGGCACCTGGGGCAGGAAGAGCCCCCGATGGCCACCGAGGGTGAGGATCACGCCATCCCGGCCGATCTGCACCTCCCCGGGGTCGGCCACCGGCGCTGGCCGGCTCAAGACCGATATTTCGATGACGATCTGCCGCAGCTCGTCCGGTTGAATGCGATGGCCCTCAAACCGCGGATCCCGGCAGGCCTGTTCGGCGTTGTGAACAACGTTTTCAAACAGCGGCTCGTGCGGGAGGACGGACCCGATGCATCCTCGAAGCATCCCGCCCTTGCGTAACGTCACGAATGCCGCGCCGTGGGCCCGCAGGGTGTCGTCCAGCCGCGGGTCGCCCTCCGCGACGCGAAGCCGTTCCCCCGAACGGATCAGCAACTCCACCTGTGCGCGGGCGAGGTCGAGAAGTGTCTTCTGCTGAGTATCCGTCAACCGTACGCTCATCGAATGCTCCGTCCGCCGTCCACGTTCAGAATCTGTCCGGTGATGTAGTCGCCGCTTTCCACCAGGAAGCGCACGGCTCGTGCAATGTCCTGCGGCGTGCCGACCCGCTTGAGCGGCACCTCGTCCACGAGGCGTTGTCGCGTCGGCTCGTCGTATTCTTCCGGAAACACCGCGATCCCCGGGGCGATGCCATTGACCTGCACGGCGGGCGCCAGAGCCCGTGCGAGAGCCTTAGTCAGACAGACCAGCGCGGCTTTGGACGCACAGTAGGCCAGATACCCCGGCCAGGGGCGATCCGCCGCAATATCACAAAGGTTGATGATCTTCCCGCCGGCCCGCCGCAGATGGTCGCGGGCCGCGGCCGCCAGGGCCGCGGGGGCCGTAACGTTGATTCTCATCGTCCGGTCCCAATCGTCGACGGAGAAACTTTCCAGCGTCATCCGCTCGAATACACAAGCGTTGTTCACCAGAATCTGCAATCCTCCCAGAGCCGCTGCCGTTCGCTCCACGATCTCGCCGGCGGCCTCCGGGCGTTGCAGATCGCCCGGCACGATTTCGCACCGGCGACCCGCCGCACGAATCTGGTCCGCCGCGTCTTGGGCTTCGCCGTGTGATCGATGGTAATGCAGCGCAATGTCACAGCCGGCGCCGGCCAGTTCCAGGGCAATGGCCCGTCCCACACGACGGGCTCCTCCGGTCACCAGGGCCACCGAGCCTTCCAGCTTCAACAGACACCTCATGGATCAGACGGAGGTGGATCCGGCGACCGCGCGTCCCCATTCATCGTCTCTTCCGGCAGCCGATGCTGCGACCACACGTCGTCTACGGGCGTCGGCGACGCCTTCTGACGAGCCAGCCGCTGCCGGTAGCGCCGCGAGACCGCCACCAGAGCCAGAGCCGCCACGACAAACACCAGCAGAAGAAGGGTTCCATAGACAAGCATCAGCGTCGCGGCCATCGTTCGTTGCTGGCTTGCCGGCATCGTACTGGGCGGCACGGGAGACGGGGCCATGACGATCTCTGATGCGGCCTCACTGCGCAGCATGGCCAGCGCCAGTGCCAACAGCAGCAATCCCACGCCCACCATCAGGATCACCAGGGCCATCCGCACGCGCCGCGGACCCTGCGTGTCGTCGTTCAGCCGGTCTGTGCGCGGTCTTGTCATGGCTTTTCCGTCCGCCAGCGGACATGGCGCCTCGGGTCTTCGCTCAGGGAGTCTCGAAGCTGCTCCAGGAGCCGCTGCTGGGCCGGGTCCAGGGACCGTGGCGTCACAATCTGGATCGCCACAATCTGATCCCCCGCTGTTCCGCTCGGCGGCCGAATGCCTTTGCCTCGCATGCGCAGCCGGACCCCGCTGGACGTGCCGGGCGGGATGGTCAGCGTGACGGGTCCGCCAAGCGTCGGAACCTCCAGTTTGGCCCCTAACGCCGCCTCCGTGATGGATATCGGCAGGTCCAGATGAATGTCCAGCCCTTCACGTCGGAAGAACGGATGCCGACCGACCTCACAACGCAAGTAGAGGTGACCGGCCGCTCCACCCGCCCGACCGGAACCGCCCCGACCGCGAATGCGGATGCGACTGCCGTCCTCCACGCCGGCGGGCACCTTCACGTGCAGGGTTTCGCGGGCCTTTCCGTCGGAGTGAACGGACACCTCCACCGTGGTCCCACGAACCGCCTCCTCGAAGGAGAGCTGAACCACTCTCTCTTCGTCCCGCCCCTGGGTTGGCGGAGGAGCCGCCCTTCGCTGGCGACCGGTGCGAGTGGCGGCCCCGCCGAACAGATCGCCAAACACGCTGGCCCCACTTCCCCGGCCGCCGAACGCGCTGAACAGATCCTGCAGATCTTCAAACGGAATCTGCGAACCTCCGCCCCAGGTGTACACGCGCTGGCCGGTAGGCTGCGTTTCCCAGCGTCCGACCGCGGCCTCGCCAAACTGATCGTACTCGGCCCGCTTGTCCTTGTTGCCCAGCACCTCATAGGCGGCCTGAACCTCCTTGAAGCGGCCTTCCGCGGAGGGATCGTCCGGGTTGCGGTCCGGGTGATACTTCTTGATCAGGCGGCGGTAGGCCCGCTTGATCTCGTCGGCCGAGGCCGTACGGTCAACCCCCAGAACTTCGTAGTAGTCACGTCCCATCGCAGTTGCTGGAATCCAACTCACAGGGTGGCAGTCGCTCGGGGATTATAGATCGGTTCCCTCGCGTTGAAAAGCAGGCCGGGCAGCCCTACCATGCGGCCCGATGTCCGCGCCACCCGCTATTCTCCGCGTGGCGACAGCCCAGTTGCCCGCTACCCGACTGGCCGAGGGCCCTCGTGCTCTGGCGTTGATCGACGCCGCCATCGCGGACGCCGCCGCCCAAAGCGTGGATCTGCTCGTCCTGCCGGAGGGCGCCTATCCGTCGTACTATCTGCCGGGCGTCCGGGAGTTCCGCGCGGCGGGCCTGATGCCCAACGACGCCTTTCTGGCATGGCTGGGCGAACGCGCCCGGCGGCATCGAATGCACCTGATCTGCGGCTACGTGGAGGATCGGGGCGACTGTCTGTGCAACGCCGCCGCGCTGGTGAACGACGCGGGCGGCGTGGCGGGGATCGCCCGAAAATCGTTCCTCTGGGGTGACGACAACCGGGTGTTTCGGCCAGGCGACCGACTGGAAGCATTCGACACCCGCCTCGGCCGGCTCGGCATCGCTATCTGCGCGGACGTTCGCGCCCCGGAAATCACCGCGGGGCTGGCCGCACTCGGTGCCCAACTCATCGCCATTCCGACGTGCTGGGTGAACGTGAAGCGCCGCCCAGGCGAGTACTACAACCCGCAGCCGGATTTTCTCATTGAGGCCCGCTGCCTGGAAATCGGCCTTCCGTTCGTCTGTGCCAACAAGTTCGGGGTGGAGACCGACACGCTGAGCTACTGCGGCTTCAGCCTGATTACCGACGCGGACGCACGTGTGCTGGCCAAGGCGCCGCCGGACGCGCCTGCTCTGCTGTGTGCCGAGGTCCGGCCCGCCGGCACGCGAATGCCCCCGATTCCCGCCTGGGCACGTCCAAGGCTGTTTGACGCCGCACCCGCGGAGGAGGCGGCGGTCGAGGTGGACGAACCGGTAAAAATCGCGGCCATACCCTCCGCTTCGCTGATCGGATCGGACGGCGGGATGGGGCTCATGCGCCGCCTGGCGGCAGACGGCGTGGTTGCGGCGGTCTCCGCCATGCCGTCGATAGCGGCGGCGGACGACGTGGCCCTCCTGGCCCGGACGCTCGGCATTGAGCTGGTCAGTTATGCGGAGCCCGAGCGAATGCGATTGGCCGCCTTCGGCGGGTACGCCGCTCTGGCCGGGGACGACGTGCGATCGTTCGCCCCGGCCCGGGCCCTGGCGCTGGACGGAGCCGCCGTGCTGTTCGTGATCCATCCGCCGGACGCCCTGCCGCTGCTGCGGGCGCGCGCTGTCGAGAACCGTGTGGTGTTGGCGGCCGCCGGGGCCGAAACCGCGTGCATCATCGGTCCGGACGGCGCTGTTCTGGCTCGGACATCGTCGGACCCATGCGAACCGCAGACGGCGGTCGTCGATCTGAGCACCGTTCGCGACAAGATCGTCTTTCCCGGCACACACATCTTCGAGCAACGCAAGCCCCGCGCCTATGCCGTCGCATTCGACCGGCCGGCATGAATCCCCGTTTGAACAAACCGGCTCCCGACGATACGCTGGCGGGTTTGACAGGCGGTGTGTCCGCCCGGCGGGGGTTGGCGAGTCATGAGTGGAAACGTCGAACTGGAAAAGGTTTACAATCCGGAAGCCGTCGAGACGGAGGTCTATGCCCTGTGGGAGCGGAAAGGCTGCTTCCGAGCCGTACCCGACGGCCGGCCACCCGACCAGCGGCACGTGATCATGATCCCGCTGCCCAATGTGACCGGGGCGCTACACTTGGGCCACGCGATCAACAATACGCTCCAGGATATTGTCACCCGGATGCAGCGAATGAAGGGAAAAAACACCCTTTGGCAACCCGGGACCGACCACGCAGGCATCGCGACGCAAGCGGTCGTGGAGACCCGCATCTTCAAAGAGGAGGGCAAGAGCCGCCACGACCTGGGCCGCGAGAAGCTCGTCGAACGCATCTGGCAGTGGAAAGACCAGTACGAAAAACGCATCCTCAGTCAGCTCAAGCTGCTGGGCGCCTCGTGCGACTGGACGCGCACCCGGTTCACCCTGGACGACGTGTGCGCCAAGGCCGTTCGACACGCATTCTTCAGAATGTTCCAGGACGGTCTGATTTTCCGGGGCAAGCGGCTGGTCAACTGGGATACACAGCTCCAGACGGCCGTCGCGGACGACGAAGTGTACCACGAGGCCGTCAAGGGCCACTTCTGGCACTTCAAGTACCCCGTGATTGATCCGCAGCCGGGCGAGCCTCAGCACGTGATCATCGCAACCACCCGGCCGGAAACCATGCTGGCCGACACGGCGGTGGCCGTTCATCCAGACCCCGAAGGAGAGCTTGCCCGTCGAGAGGCGCAGCTTCGATCCGAACTGACGGAGGCTTCCGGTCGTGAAAAGAAGGAAATCGAGCAGCGTCTGGAGGATATCGAGCAGCGTCGTGATCAATATCTGCCAACACTGCTACGCCTGCGCGATATGGCCCGTGCCGGTCGCAAGATCATGCTTCCGCTGGTGAACCGGCCCATTCCGCTGGTAGCCGACGAATGGGCCGACCCGGAAAAGGGCTCCGGCTGCGTGAAAATCACGCCCGCCCACGATCCAAACGACTACGAAGTCGGGCAGCGGCACGGACTGCCCATGGTCAACGTGCTCACGCCGGACGGCAAGGTGGCGCCGATCATGGAGCCGGACGGCTCGCTGAACCCCCACAGCGACCGCTATGCGGGGCTGGTGTTTGCCCGCGAGGGGCGCCAGCGCGTGGTGGACGACCTGGAGGCCGCCGGGCTGATCGACCAGGTGGACGACCACGAAATGGAGGTCGGCCACAGCGACCGCAGCAAAACGCCGATCGAGCCCTATCTCTCCGACCAGTGGTTCGTGCGGATGGGCGACGTGGAAGGCGGCATCACGCTGGCCGACGGCACGAAATCGCCCGGTCTGGCTCAGGCGGCCATGGACGCCGTGACCAGCGGCCGGGTGAAGGTTTTCCCCGAGCGTTACACGAAAACCTACCTTGACTGGCTGGGCGAGAAGCGCGACTGGTGCATCAGCCGGCAACTCTGGTGGGGACATCAGCTCCCGGTGTGGCACGCTCCGGCGGCCGAGCAGCCGATCGCCGACGATCTCCTGCGGAAATCCCGCCAATGGCAGGAGGCGGGGCGGGCCGCGACTCCGCAAGGCAGCCCCGATAACGCGCTACCGCACGTCTGCCTGTTGGACCCGGAAGGACAAGACGCGTCCATCGCACGGGAACTGGAACAGGCCGGGTTTCGGCGTGAGGAAGACGTTCTGGACACTTGGTTCAGCTCGCAGCTTTGGCCGTTCAGTACGCTGGGCTGGCCGGACGACACGGAGGACGTGCGCTATTACTACCCCGGCAGCGTGCTGATCACGTCGCGGGACATCATCACGCTGTGGGTGGCCCGGATGGTGCTCAGCGGGCTGTACCTGATGGGCGACGTTCCGTTCCGGCACGTGTACATCCACACGAAGATTCTCGACGGCCGGGGCGAGGGGATGAGCAAGTCCAAGGGCAACGGGGTGGACCCGGTGGACATCATCCAGCTTTACGGGGCAGACGCCCTGCGCTATACCATGGCCGACATCGCCACCGAGTTGCAGGACGTGCGCATGCCGGTGGATTACCGCTGTCCCCACTGCGCCGGCCTGACGCCGCAGACGGAGGTGGTGCCGCGCAACCGCCGCCCGTCCGAAATCTTCAAGGCCACATGCCGGCACTGCGGGCAGATGTTCGCCACGCAGTGGGCGGACGACGATACGAAAGCCGCTCTGCGCGTGGCCTGCGAAACGTCCGACCGCGTGGAACTGGGTCGCAACCTGTGCAACAAACTGTGGAACGCGGCCCGGTATGCCTTCCGGAACCTGGAGGGGGTGACGTACGACCGGCTGGAAATCGCAGACCTGTTGCCCGAAGACCGCTGGATTCTGGCGGAACTCTCCCGCGTGGTGCGCGAGGTGAACAGCCTCATGGCGCGGTACCAGTTCTCCGCAACGGTCCGGCGTATCCGCGAATTCTTCTGGGACAGCCTGTGCGACTGGTACATCGAGCTGACCAAACCGCGTGTGGCCCCGGACGCCCCGCCCGACCGGCGCGGAGCCGAGGCCCGGCAAGTGCTGGCGTTCTGCGTGGACCAGGTGCTGCGGCTGTTCCACCCGTTCATTCCATTCATCACGGAACGATTGTGGCAGCAGCTTGCCGTGATTGCCCCGCGTCGAGGACTGCCCGGCCTGGCCGAGCCGCGGATGAACGACGTGCTGATCGTCGCCGATTTTCCGCCGGAAGACGGCTGGCCGGAGCTGGATGACGCCCGGATCATCGACCTTTTCCAGGATCTTCAGGACGCCACCCGTGGCGTGCGTGATCTGCGCAGCAAGTGCAACGTGCCGCCGAAGGCGAAGGTCACCGTCACTCTGAAAGTGCCGGCCGACCGCCTGGAATCGCTCCGCGGCCAGGCCCACATTATCCGGGAAATGGCCGGCGTGGAGACGCTGCACGTGGTCTGCGACGCGGCCCGCCCGAAGAACTCCGCATCCACGGTGGTCGGGGCGGTGCAGATTCTGGTGCATGACGTCAGCAACGACGAGGCCGAGCGCCGACGAATCGAGAAAGACCTGGCCGGCGTGGAGAAACAGATCGCCGGCAAGGAATCCAAGCTCGCCAACGAGAAGTTCGTGCTCAACGCCCGGCCCGAGGTGGTGGACGCCGAGCGCCAGCGCCTCAACGAACTGCTCGCCCAGCGGCAGACGCTGACACACGCCCTGCGCGACCTGGCCGATTAGCCGCGCGTGGCTCCAGAACAGCGATCTGATCGGCGTCGGACGGCCAGTCCACACCAGCCCACGACGCCGATGGGCAGAGCGGTGATCATCCCCGCCCCGCACGGTGCACCGGCCGACCGGCGTCTCCCCGTGGACGTTCCGCCGCTCGCGCTGCCATTTCCGTTCGTGGACTCCCCGGCGCCGGAATTCGACGGGTCGGCGCCTTCCGTATCGGGCACGCCGCCATCGTCGTCATCCACGGAGTTGTCGCCTCACTCCTGTCTGCCGTCTGGAGGGCCGAGCCGCTCGCCCGCTCCGCTCCCGCTTCCTGATCCCTCTCGTTGGCCCCGTCCAATCCCACCGACCGAATGGTTCCTGTGTACATGACCGAGCGCGTGCCGCTGGTCGGGCAGTTGCGCCGCCAGCCAGACAGGCCGGCCGCGAACGTCGAACGCCTCCAGCGCCACCACCACCCGAAGCCAGTAGCCCACACGATCCGACATGCTGCACCCCCAATCAGTGCATCATGCCAAACCCCTTCCTTCCGCTGCCAGATGCAATTGGCCGAGTCCTTATTCCGCAGCGTCACCCAAGCCGATGAAGCGGCGCTTGATGGGCACGCGAATGACGCCGGATCGTGGGTAACAATGCCCGACTGAGCAATTCCCACGAACGGACTATTGCCCGCATGTCACCACGATGCGACATAAAGAGTTACTTTTCATTCGCAGTGCTCTCGAAAACAATCTCAGAATCTCTGGTACGCGTTATTGATTTTCGCGCAGCAGACGGCATCCTATTTGCTTCTATCGGGCCGGCGCAGTGCGTTACCAGTTACTCTGGCGACCGAAGCGCGCAGTTGTGTGATCACGATCGTCGGTTGTATGCGGGAAGAAAGAGTGCCCGAGGCGGGTATCGGCTCCGTGCCGCGCCGGCTGAAAGGGGGGTGTCTGGGCGCCCGCGAAAGCGAACACCCGGTGAAGGCATGGGCGGTGGGGCCTGCGTGAAAGGGTCGTCTCGCCCATCGGCGCCGCGAGGCCAAGGCAGATGTCAACGTATGACTGTGACACTCGGCCCCAAACGGCTGCCCGGGTGACACATGAGGAAGGTTCTGTGAGGTTCTTTTGCATACAGGAGAAGACACCAATGAGGAACACCATGGGAAAAGAGTGGGCGTGTCGAAAACATCCTTTCGTCCTGTCGGTCAGTCTGTGCCTGTCAGCGGGCATCGGAGTAATGTTCGCCGGCTGCCAGACGAGTGTCGGAGGAGGCGGAGGTCTGGGCGGTGTGCCCGAGTGCATCGTGAATGCCGACTGTTCCGCAAGCCAGGTCTGCGATCACGGCACTTGCGAAGCGGCCCCACCGGAATGCATCACCAATGCCGACTGTGACGCCGGTGAAGTCTGCAACAACGGCACGTGCGTGGCCGCTCCGCCGGAATGCATCACCAATGCCGACTGCGATGCCGGTGAGGTCTGCGACAACGGCACATGCGTGGCCGCTCCGCCGGAATGCATCACCAATGCCGACTGCAATGCCGGTGAAGTCTGCGACAACGGCACGTGCGTGGTCGCTCCGGTCGAGCCGCATCTGTTCATCGCCAGTTTCGGGGCCAGCTTCAAGGTGACGAGCTATGCGAACCCCGCGAGCGTGAACGGCAACATCGTGCCGGACACGAACCTCCAGGGCGCCAACACGCTGCTTGCCAGTCCGTCCGACGTGGTCGTCAACTCCGGCGGACAGCTTGTGGTCTGCAACTTCGCGGCGAATTCCATCACCACGTACAACAACGCAACGCAGACCAACGGAAACCTTACGCCGTCCGGAAACGTCGTGGGGGCGAACACGACGCTGAACGGACCGGCATCGCTGGCCTACAACGCGACGGATGACCTGCTGTTCGTGGCCAACTTCGTCGGTGATCAGATTCTGGTTTTCGAGGACACAGCCGCGACCACGTTCAACGGCAACGTGGCGCCGATACGGACCATCTTCACGCCGGTGACGCTGGACAACCCGACCGGCATCAATTTCGGGGCGAACGACGATCTGTACGTGGCCAACAGCGTCGCCAATAACGTGCTCGTTTATGCCAATGCCAGCAGCCTGAACGGAAACGTGTCGCCGACCCGGACCATCACCAGCCCCGCGTTCAACTCGGTGTTCGACGTGTTTGTTGACGCGAAGGACCCCCTATACGTGCTGAACACGACGGGCACAGTGGCCATTTTCAATAACGCCGCGACCTTGAACGGGCCGCGGGCGCCGGACTTCACGCTGACGCTGCAGCCGCCGATCGGCGCAATCTCCGCCATCGTAGTGGACTCGAACGACACCGGATACATCGTGGACGAGATCCTCAACGCGGTTTACACATACAGCAACATCAGCACCCGGAACGGCACGTTTCCCGCCGACCATCTGATCCAGGGGGCGAACACGCAACTGACGACCCCCATTCGGCTGTTCCTGCTCGAATAGCCCGATCGGATGACGGGTCCGGCATCAGACGCGCCGTATGTCGCGGGGCCCGCAAGACTTCGGTCTTCCGGGCCCCGCGTTCGGCGTACCGGCTCCCTCGGGTCCGGTCTGGCCCGGCCTTCCCTCGGCGACAATTCCGGTCGTACACAAAGCGTCACTCCGCCGCCGGTCGCCGGCACGCCGGCACGGTGCGCAGACGCCGGCGGGTGATCGCCACCGCCTCGCGGGACACGTCGCAGCCCAGGTAGCGGCGGCCCAGGCGCTTCGCGACGGCCAGGGTCGTGCCGCTGCCGCAGAAGAAGTCCGCCACGAGGTGGCCCGGATCGGTGCTGGTCCGGATGATCCGTTCCAGCAGGGCCTCAGGCTTCTGGGCCGGGTAGCCGGTGCGCTCGGAGGACACGGTGGACAGAAACGGGATTTCCCAGACGTCGGTGCAGGCGGGGCCGTCCGGGTGGAAATACAGCCGACCCCGGTGCGTTTTTTTGTATGGCCGGCCCGTTTCGTCATGCAGCAACCCATCGGTGCGGAAGGTTCCGTTCCGCTGGACGTGAAAAACGTGCTGACCGGCCTGCCGGGCGTACAGGAGCAGGGTGTCATGTTTGCGGGCGAACCACCGATCACTTCGGCCGCCCGTGCGGTATGACCAGATGATCTCGTTCAGGAAGTTTTCCGGGCCGAACACCTCGTCGACCAGGCATTTGACATAATGGACAGTCCGCCAGTCGAGGTGCAGGTACAAGCTTCCATGCCGGGCCAGCAGCCGGCGGGCCTGCTCCAGGCGCGGCCGCAGGAAGGCCAGGTATTCGCGGACGCCGCCCGGCCAGCGATCGTCAAAAGCGACACCGGCCCGTGTGGTATGCGTGCGTTGGGTCATGAAGGGCGGGTCCAAATAAATGAGATCGCAGGATTGGTCGTCCTGCGATCCCATCACGTTCAGGGCATCTCCCCGCCACACTCTGCCCTGATCGGCACGTGGCGTTCGTTGGGAAACACCCCGTGCTTGGCTCTCCGGCTTCGTTTTCCGGGTCAAAGATCTTCGCGCGGATGAATGCCGAGCGCCTCCATGCGCCGGTACAGCCGGCTGCGCGAAACGCCCATCGCCCGCGCCGCCCGACTGCGCTGACCTCCCGCGCGCCGCAGCGCCGAGAGGATTGCCCGGCGTTCCACCGAGGCTAGCACGTCATCCAGGGGAAGGTCCAGTCTTTTGTCGCCTTCAAAAATCTCCACCGTCTCGCCGCGGACCAGGTTCGGCAGGTCCCCCACCTTCAGTTCCGGTCCCGATCCCACGGCCATGGCCGACTCGATCGCGTTGCGCAACTCGCGGACATTACCCGGCCAGTCGTATTGCAACAGGGCGGGCCAGACCAGCGGATGAATGCTCTTGACCTGCCGCAGGCTCTGTCGGTTGGCCTCGCTGACAAAATGCTCGACGAGGAACGGAATGTCCTCCTTCCGCTCGTGCAGGGTGGGCGTCTCGATGGTGATCACACTGAGGAGGTAGTACAGATCGCGCCGGAGCCAGCCGCTGGCCACCGCATCCGAAACACCCTGTGGCGTGCTCGCGATGACCCGCACGTTCACCGGGTACTCCTCCGTACTGCCGGACGGGCGGACTCGACCATCCTGTAGCGCCCGGGCCAGCTTGGCCTGCGTGTCCACGGGCATTTCGGTCAGTTCGTCCAGAAACAGGGTGCCGCCCTCCGCCGCTCGAAGCAGCCCCGGGAACTCCATGTTCGGTTGCGGGCCGCTGCCCTTGGCATAGCCGAACAACTCGGCCTCCAACTGGTCCCTCGACAGCGCCGAGCAGTTCAGCGGAACGAACCGCCCTTCTTTCTGCAGCCCGTTATGGTGAATCGTTCGTGCGATCAACTCCTTGCCGGTTCCCGGCTGGCCGCAGATCAGCACCGCACTGCTGTTGTTGCAGGCGGCCCGGATCTTCTCAAAGACAGCGTTCATGAGCTCGCTGTGCGAAATGATGTTCGAGAACCCGTATCGCTCCTGAATATCCGCGCGCAAACGGGAAACTTCTTCGCGCAGGTTCTCCGTGATGGCGCGCAGTTCCGCCTCGGTCTGCTTGGCCTCGCTCACGTCTCGCATGACGGCCAGAACGGACCCGTTTTCCCCCCCGTTCTTGAGCATGGTGTAATGCGTCTCCACCCAGGCGTAGCTGCCGTCCTTGCGACGCAGCCGCAGCCGTTGCCGGGCCGACGGCACCTCGCCGCGAAACACCTGCAGCCCCGGACACAACTTGGTGGGGAGTGATCGACCCTGCTCGTCCGCGCATTCCAGCAGGGTGTTGCAGTCGCATTGGGATCCGATCACTTCGTTGCGGTTGTAGCCGGTGATGCGTTCACAGGCCGCATTGAACACCAGGAACCGCCTGGCCGAGTCCATCACGAAAATGCCGTCCATCGTGTTCTCGAGCAAGGCATCGAGAGACAGTGTTCCGGTGTCATGGGTTGAAGTCATGGTACGCCTCATTTCATTGTGATTGAATTCCTGCCCCTGCCCGAACGGGGCCTCACCCAACTGGCCAAAGCCGACTTCGCTGCGACTTCCTGTCGCGCAGCCCGCGCCAAGGGCCGATACCCATCCAAACGCTCTGTCTAGACCCTAGAACGCTGATGTGTCAAAGTCAAACGCTCCGTCGCCTTTTCGAGTAAGAAATCGCACTTAATTCGAACCAGTTAAGTACATTGCACTCCGGTTTTGTGTCTTCGTAATGGCACAAATATGTGTCAAATACGATCAGAAACTCATGTGGCGCTACTGAGAAATGTCACACCGTGCGGAATGATCTCGAAACTGGCGGGAAGAACGTTCCCAACGTCGCCATCTATCTGCAGCGGAACCGGAACATCCGAGGTGACTTCCACCCGGCGCGCTTGCGAGTAGAGAACCCGCCCGCTTGTAACATGCGTTCGCCAAAGAGTTTGCAGAGCGTGCCCAAGCAGGCGCGGCGCGGAATCGCAGGGGTAGACGCAGATGTCCAGGAGCCCGTCGTCGTGAACCGCACGGGCCAGAAGCTCCAGCCCGAGGCAATAGCGACGGAGCACTCCCACGAAAACCAGGCCCCGGCCCTCGAAGAAACGGGTTCCGTCCACTTCCACCCGGACCCGAGGAAAAGCGTGCGACCAGAACGTACGCCACAGGGGCCAGAAATAGTCGTAATGGCTGAGGTGGCCGCGGCGCAGAACGGCAAGACGATGGACCACCTCGGCATCAAAACCCGCGCCAGCGATGATCAGAAACCTCCGTCCGTTGACGACACCCACATCCTGGGGGCGGGGTCGCCCGTGCAGCAGAAGGTCGGCCAGTCGATCTGCTGCTCGTGGCATGCGTAACGATTTGGCCACGATGTTCTCCGTGCCTCCCGCAAGAACGGCCAAGGGAACGGGGCGGCCAACCCGTGCGCCGGCCACGTCACGGATGGTGCCGTCCCCGCCGACCACCAGGATGGCCCGCGCGGAGTCGGGCACCGTCTCGGCAAGCCGGGCAGCGTCGCCGGGACCACCGGTGAGCATGCAGGTCAGGCTGACCCCCTCACGGGCCAGTGTCGACCGGATGGCCGGCAAGAACTCGCCCAGGTTCCGTCGCCCGGAAACCGGGTTGATGATGGCGTAGACGGCGTTCACGTCGGGCTTCTCAAGGTGCTGGCAGAGAGACATGGTGCCGCCGGGAACTGCAATTCGCAAGGGGCGGGGCAGCCCTCATCGAGCTGGTTGCGTTGTTCGCCAATGGCGATTGGCAGGTTCGTAAAGACGCCCGCGCGGTCGAGCCTCCCCGCAACGAGCCGTTGTTCCGAGCGAAGCAAACCGATCGCATGGTTTTTTTCCGCTTTTTCGCACCCTTCAGACCGGATAGGAGGGTGTGTTGGGGCGCGGTGGGGATCCGGGTTACCCCGGGCCCCCTGTTCGACGACGGGCCGGTGACGGTTACGCATCAGCGTGGCCCTCACCTCCTGCAATTGGCCCACCAGGGGTTTGGTGATCGTCCTGCGTTTCACCATGGACTTTTGCGTGCCCCGTTTCACACCACAAGTGTAGAGTACGTGTTTGGCGTACGGGATTGGGCGCGAGGCACGGGTGCGGGCGGAGGAACTCGAGAGAGTCTTGCCCGCGCTGGTAACAGGTGACGGCCAGACGGGTCAGGATCCCCCGGGTGTGTTGGCCACGGAGTACCTTGTTGCCCCCGGAGTGCTTGCGGGCAATCACCGCGGGTCGCGAAGCGCGTTCGGCGCAGTTGTTGGTAGTCCCCAGCGACGGATCGCCAGGAAGGTGAACAGCCAACTGTGACGTTTGCAAATCCGCGCAGCAACCTTGGCGGGCCCCGTCGGACGTCCGGATCGCTTATGCTGATCGGGGGGCTCTTTGTCTGTAGTCCTTGCGGCGAAACGGCGCTGCCTGTCGATGGGCTTCGCGTTGCCGTTCCTCCAGACGAGCGGTGAGTTGCCGGATGAGTTCGCGCAGCCTCTCCGCTTCGTCGCGCAACTCTGCATTCTCCGCTTGGACTTCTTGAATCAGCGCGTCACGCGGATCAGCGTTCATGCGATACCTCTGACGACCTGCCTCGGACCGGTTCCGTCAGAAGTATGCGCTGGGGATAACCCTCGCGCAAATGAACCATCACTTCACAGACGGCGTGATGGCGGACGCTAAACACGTACCTGTTCTCGAACCGTGGCCCTGCCCTGGTTCGGGGCGGCGAGACCCGGCCGCGGAGTCACTCGGACGGCGTGTCTGCACGAACGCCGTCCAGCACCTCGCGGACCCGCTTCAGCAGCGTCTGCCGGCTGAACGGCTTGACGATAAACTGCACGTTGCCGTCCAGCACGCCGCGGTGGACGACGATGTCCGCCGTGTAGCCGGACATATGCAGTGTCTTGAGGTCCGGCCGCTGCTTCCGCAGAGTCTCGCCAAGGCGCCTGCCGTCGATGTCGGGCATAACCACGTCGGTGATCAGGAGGTGGATGGTCTGGCCATACCCGGCGGATCGGCGCAAAGCGTCCTCGCCGTCCGCGGCGGTGATCACCGTGTACCCCTCGCGCCGCAGCATCTGGGCCACAAGCTGCCGCACGGCCTCGTCATCCTCACAGACCAGGATCGTCTCGACCCCCCCAACGGACGACTCCGCCGCCGGGGTCAGATCCTGCGTTTCCGCGACGGGTGTCGTCAGTGCAGGCAGATAGACCCGGAAGGTTGAGCCGCGGTTGATTTCACTGTTCACGCGGATGTGCCCGCCCGCCTGCGTCACGATGCCGTAGACCGTCGCCAAACCCAACCCGGTGCCCTGCCCGACCGGCTTGGTCGTAAAAAAGGGTTCGAAAAGGTGTTCCATCGTCTCGCGGCTCATTCCCGAGCCGGTGTCGCTGACGGTCAGCAGCACATGCGGCCCGGAACGGGCGTCGGCGTGAACCTCCGTGTACGCCTGATCCAGCGTCTGGTTGCTGGTCTCGATAATCACACGTCCGCCGTCGGGCATGGCGTCCCGCGCGTTGACCACGAGGTTGACGATCACCTGCTCCATCTGGCCCCCGTCGGCCCAGACGGGCAGCAGGTCGGGCGCGAGCCGCAGTTCCAGTTGCACGTTTTCGGCCAGAAGCCGTTCCAGCATTTTGGCCGCATCCTCCAGCGTCCGATTCAGATGGAGCGCCTCGGACCGGGCCACGCCGCGACGACTGAACAGCAGCAACTGTCGCGTCAGATCAGCCGCCCGCAATGCGCCGCGCTCCACCTCTCGAACCTCGACTATCGGCGATTCGTCCGGCGACAGCCCGGGCGCCAGCGCGTGCCGCAGCAGATCCACGTTGCCGAGAATGGCCGTGAGGATGTTGTTGAAATCGTGGGCGACGCCGCCGGCAAGCTGTCCGACGGCCTCCATCTTCTGCGATTGCCGGAGTCGGACTTCCAGCCGGGCCCGCTCCATCTCCGCCGTCTTGATCTCGGTAACGTCGCGGGAGACGGCGAAGATCAGTTCCTGTTCCGGCAGAGGATACGAATTCCAGGAGAGCCATCGGTACGTACCGTCTTTGCACCGGTAGCGGTTTTCGAAGGAGCGCAGCTCCTGTCCCCCCCGCAGGTGTTCGATGGCGGCGGCGGTGGCGGGCAAGTCGTCCGGATGCACCAGTTCAACATAGGCGAGTTTCGTCAGCTCCGCGACGGTCCAGCCCAACGTGCGCGTCCACGCCGGATTGACCTGCCGGAAGCGTCCGTCAAAGCCGGCGACGCAGAGCATGTCAATCGAGAGATTGAACAGACGATCCCGCTCCTCCTCCATGCGTTTGAGATCGGAGATGAAGCGTGCCTGCTGCACGTTCTGATACGCTTTCGTCGACAACTCGCCCGACAGAACGAAGAGCGTGTGAGCCACCTTGCGGAACTGCTCCTCCGACATCACGGGCACTTCCTGAAGGGCTCTGCGGAATTCTTCCGGATCGACATCGATTTCTTCTGCGTACCGGACAATCCGCTCCAGATCGAGGCGTTCGTTCCGCACCTGGCCGATCAGCCAGTTGGCGACGTGCTTGCCTCCCACCATGATGCGGGCCCCCGCGCCCCACAGGCCGGTGCTGAGACACGGTTGCACCGCCGGGCCGTCGACGCCCACCCGCCCCATCGCCGAATCGGACCGGCGGCATCTCTGCCGTCCCTTTTCGCTCTTGCGGACGAACTCCGCGCACAGGTAACAGAACCCGCTCGGACGCGTGATCGGATTGCCGTCCGGGTCCGTGATCAACTGCCCCGTCCCGCTCGATTCCGCGAATGCGTCCTGAAGCTTCTGGATTTCATCAACGTCGAACAGGTCAGAGAACCCGAGGGTGGCGGTGTCGTCCAGGGGGCGCGTCATGGCAACCAGGCGGCTCTGCAGCACCTGCTCCGCCCGTTTGCGCTCGGTGATGTCCTGGATGGTCACCACATGGCCGGCGGCGGGATCCTCGGGATGCAGCGGGGCCCCGGTCAGGAGCACGTCAATGAGCGCCCCGTCCTTGCGGCGGAACCGGCTTTCCATGCGGGTGTGACGGCCCAGACCGCCCGATGTGTACAAGCGCCGGCCGACCTCATCGTAGTCTTCCTGCGTGCCGTAGAGCAGTCGCGTGTTCTGGTCGAGAATCTCCTCCAGACTGTAACCGGTCAACTCACACGTGGAGTCGTTCGCATTCAGCACTACGCGGTCCCGGATGACGACGATGCCGATCGGCGCGGCCCGAAAGAGGCTGCGGAGGGTGGATTCGCGGGCTTTCAATTCCCGGTCGGTCCGCCGGACCGCGGTCACGTCCGCAAGCAGCGCCATCGCCCCGACAATCTCGCCTGCCGCGCCGCGCAGTGGCGCGGTGAAAAGGGTGGCGTCCAGCAGAGTGCCGTCCTTGCGCTGACACAACACATCTCGCGCGTGAATGCTCACGCCGCTCAGCGTCTGCCCCATCACGGCGGCGGCGTCCTCTTCGTTGCCCGGCGGCACGAACGGGGCCGGAGCGCCGACGACTTCGGCCGCGCTCCAGCCGAAAATATCCTGCGCAGCCGGGTTCCACTGAACGGTGCGATGGTCCGTATCGCACGTAATGATGGCCAGCGGCGAGGCCGTAACCAGTGCCTGGAGGGTCTCGTTGGTCTGGCGCAGTGTTTCTTCAGCCTGTTTGTGCGGAGTGATATCCTCATAGAAACCAATCACGCCGCAAACGCTGCCATCTTCCGCCCGCAGCGGAGCTTTTGTCGTATTGACCCACAGGCGCTGCCCATCGGCCTGCTGCAACGGCTCGATGATGTTCCCCCTGGGCCGGCCGGAGTCCATCACCGCACGGTCGTCCGCACGATAGGCCTCCGCCTCCGCCGGCGGAAAGGGCAGGTCGAAGTCCGTCTTGCCCACGAGTTCCGCGGCGCTGCCCAGGCCCACGACCCGCGCGAACACCTCGTTGCAGCCGAGATACACCCCCTGAGAATCCTTCCAGAACACCGGATGCGGAACCGCATTCAGAATCTGAGCTGCGATTTCCTGGAACGCCGGCATGGCCGGTGTTCCCTCGCTGCCTGGAAGCGCCGAGATCCGACCGCACGCGCGAGCCTGACCGTCGCCGTCTGAAGCCATACTCACACCTCAATCACACACACCGGTGCCCGCGGCACCTCAATCCGCTGTCCGACAGAAACGGTGGAGCGACGCGTTACGCACACATGACATGACACGCCGCGCCGTGCCCGGTCCCGCGCGGCTCACCCACCTGGGCCGTATTATAGGCCCTTGCCGCTATCCGAAACATCGGAAAACCACCCCGCCCAACCGGGTGCAAAAACCCTTTTCCGCGACCAAGTGC
>JBPOIK010000223.1:0-30931 GCA_052034525.1 Planctomycetota bacterium | reverse complement strand
GCGGGGGCTTCAGGTCCCGCTGAACCGGCATCCGGGCTACGACATGGAGAAACACGAGGAGCGGGTCACGTCGCTGGCAAAGCGACTGGGTCTGGCTCCCCGGACCACGGACCAGATTCCCTACGACCATTTTCGGCCGGAATGGGTGGATGCGTACTTTCAGTGCCTGTTGCATCCGCTGGAAGAACAGGGAGTGGACTTCTGGTGGCTTGATTACGGCGGGCACGACCCACCCACGAAAATCGAAGGGCTCGACCCGTTTCTCTGGCTGAATGCGATTCATTACACGGACCGCGCCCGCGACGGCCGCCGCGGCCTGATGTTCAGCCGCTGGGGCGGGCCGGCCAACCACCGATATCAGATCGGCTTCTCCGGCGACACGTACAGCTCGTTTGCCTCACTGCTTTTTCAGCCGGATTTCACCGCGACGGCCGGCAACGTCTGTTTTCCGTACTGGAGCCACGACGTGGGCGGCCATCTGCCGGGTTCGTGCCCTGCGGAGCTTTACGTGCGCTGGATCCAAAGCGCGGTATTCTCCCCCACGCTGCGCACGCACGCCACGCGCGATCCCGGCGCGGAGCGGCGCCTCTGGGCCTTTCCCAACGAGTGTTTTGTAGCCGCTCGCGATGCCTTCCATCTCCGCTACGCGCTGATTCCCTACATCTACACCGCCGCCCGCCAGGCATACGACGACGCCGTTCCCCTGTGCCGTCCGCTGTATTACGAGTGGCCGGAGATTCCGGAAACGTACGCGGGCGGGGGATTTCTGTTCGGTGATTCGCTGCTCGTGGCGCCCGTCGCGGGTCCACGGGACGAGTTGAGCCGTCGCGCGGGTCGCCTCGTCTGGATTCCGCCCGGCCAGTGGACTCACTGGTACACGGCTGAGACGATCACCGGCCCGTCCCGGCGCATCTTCTTTTCGGCGCTGGATGAGCTGCCGCTGTTCGTTCGAGCCGGCGCGATCATCCCCGCAATGCCGAAAATGACGCACATCGGCGAGCGGCCGGTCGACCCGCTGATACTCCACGTTTTCCCCGGCCCGGACGGCCAGAGTCGGGTGTACGAAGATGACGGCCTGACCGACGGCTACCAGAAAGGTCAGTGTGCGTGGGTTCCGGTTCGACACGCCCTGGAAGACGGAAAACGCCGGATCACGATCGGTCCGGCGGAAGGCACGTTTCCGGGCATGCTTTCGTCCCGCCGGTACGAGGTTGTGCTGCACGACGTGTGGCCGCCCGAGCGAGTGGCGCTGAATGGCCGGGAGTCCGCGCCGCCCGTCTGGGAATACGATGTGAACACCCTTTGCCTTCACGTGCGCAGCGATTCTGTGGCCGTGGATCAGCCGTTGACGATGGAAGTCACGCCGCGTGAGGGTTGGGATGACGCACCGCTGCGGTCCGGCCTGCGTGGTCGCCTGAGCCTGCTGGGGGAGCTTGCGGACCTGCTGGGGCCGGCCGTCCCTTCGTCGATCCGTCAGGCGCTTGAGCGGCAGCGGCAGGCCCGTGCGGACCATGCCTCTCTTGAGGCCCTTGCCCGCGAGGTGGATGCCAATTGGGTTTCAATGTTGCAGGCCGCCATCGCGGCCCCCGTTGAACCGGCGGTGGCGGATCGCGCTTTTGCCCAGTTGGCGGGATTGTCGTGCGACATCAGCGTCCGGCCCGCAGGCCAAGGCACGCTGGAACTGGCCGTTGGCGGCTCGGCGTCCGCGGCGATGCCGTACGGGTCTCTGGGGCCGGTCACCGCGGAGGTGGCGATCCGGCCGGCCGCCGGCTGGAACGTGGACGGCGAGGGCGTGCGGTACAGCGCGGACCTGGCCCGCGATGGATTGACACACGTGGCGGTGTGCTCGCCGGAGGATGACCCGCGGCCGGGGTTTGTGCGGGCGGAGTTCACATTCCGCCTTGGCGACCGCGAGCTGCGCGTGGTGCGCGAACGGATGATCATGCCGTCTATCGATCAGTGGTGGGTGGTCGGACCGTTCGATAACCCCTGGGATCAGGGGGTGGATCACGTTTTCCCGCCGGAAGAAGGCATCGACCTGACGGCCACCTACGAAGGCAAGGACGGCAAGGCCATCGGGTGGAGGAAGGCCACCCGTGAAATCCGCTCCGGTGAAGACCTTCTGGACGAGTTTTCCATCGATCTGCTGGAGTTCTACGGCGGTTTCGTCGGTGACGCCGTGGCCTACGGCCTGACGTACCTGCATGCTCCGCAAGAGATGGACGCCGTGCTTGCGCTCGGCAGTGACGACGGCGTGGCCGTCTGGGTGAACGGGCAGGAGGTGTACCGGCACATGGCCGCCCGACCATACGCTTCGCGCCAGGACCGTGTGCCGGTCAGGCTTCGGGCGGGTGCGAACCGCGTACTGTTGAAGGTCAACCAGGGTGGTGGCGGCTGGGGTTTCGGCGCGCACATCGAGACCGCTGACGGCCGGCCGTTGCCGCAGGTCCGCGTATCGCTTCAGCCGTAGCGTCGCGCCGGCGGATGGGGATTCTCATTCCGAACGGCCTCTGGCGGGGCTCCGTTCCCGCAGGAGGCTACGCGTCCGGCGCCGCGATCGATTCGCCGCCGTTGTCGAGGTTTTCCTTCGTGAACAGACGTGAGCCCAGGGTGATTTCCTTCGGCACGTCCTGTTTGTGCAGAATTTTCAGGGCCGTTTCAATCGCTATCGCGCCGCCGGTAGGGTATTCAAACGTCGCGCTGAGTATCCCCTGGCGGACGTACTGCATGCCCTCCCCGGAAAGCGCATCGATTCCAACAAAGAGCATGCCTTTCTCCCGGCCCGCGGCCTGAGCGGCCAGCCACGCGCCGTAGGCTCCCGGATCGTTGTGGGCGTACACCGCGTCGATTTGTTCGAAACGGGCCAGGGCCGATTCCATTTCCTTGCGGGCAAGCGCCTGAAGCCACTTCATGTCGGCCTCGAAGACCACTTCGATTTCGCTGTCCTCGATTCCCTTGCGGAAACCGCTGTGTCGGTCCTGGCCGGGTGTTGAGGTCATCAGGCCCTTGAGCTCCACGACCTTGCCCTTCCCGCCGAGCTGCTCGGCCAGCCACTGGCCGGCGGCCTGCCCGATCCGCTTGTTGTCGGCCCCGATGAAGCAGGTGTAATCGTCGCCCAGGACGCGCCGGTCCAGCACGATCACCGGGATTCCCGCCCGCATCGCCTGGGCGATCGGGCCCGTCAGCGGCGCGGCCTCCTTGGGGCTGACGATGATCAGATCCACCCCCGCGTTGATGTATTCCTCGATGTGGGATCGCTGCCGCAGGGTGTCGTTCTGGGCATCCTTGTAGATGACCACCAGTTCCGGATGAGCTTCCGCGGCCTTTCGGATGTCCGCGTTCATCTGAACGCGCCAGGGCTCGCCCAGGTTGCACTGGCTCATGCCGATGGTGAACGTCTGTTTGTTGTCGCGGTCCGCGGACCTCTCGCATCCGGTCGCGGACAAAACAGCCAGCGCGGCGGCCAGAACGAAACGGCGAAGCGAATTCATTTGCAGTTCTCCGAACAAAGAGGTTCCAACCGATCGCATTGTGACGGCGACCGCAAGGAGCGGCAAGGGCGGGTGAAGGCGCTATTTCGCCGTCCGGCCCGTGTCAGGACCGGCGTCGCTGGATCAGCACCGCCGTCACGATGATTATGCCGGTCAGCATCAGCCGGCTGGCCTCCGGCACCGCGTTGATACTCAGGATCTTGTCCACGTAGCCGATGATCAACGTTCCGAGCAGCGTCAGGCCCACCCCGCCCCGCCCGCCCATCAGGCTCGTCCCGCCGATCACCACGATCGCGATCGCCGTCAGCTCGTAAGTGGCTCCGGCCTCCGGGTCGCCCTGGGTTTCCTGGGCCGCGTAGCAGATGCCGGCGACGGCGGAGAACAGGCCGGCCAGGGCGTAGACGCCGATCTTCGTGGCCGCGACCGGCACGCCGGAAAGCCGGGCGGCCTCCTCGTTCCCGCCGATGGCGTACACGTACCGTCCCCAGCGCAGCCGCGTCAGCCCGATCCAGCAGACGGCGAGACAGACCAGGAAGACCAGGGTGACCACCGAGATGTTCTCGCCCCAGAGCCGTGAGTCGATCGCGGTGAAGATCTCCGGTATCGGGGCCGACCAGATCTTCTCTCCGTGCGAGATGTGCTTGGCCAGCCCCCGCGCGAAGACCATCATGGCCAGGGTCACGATGAACGGCTGAATTCGAAACCACGCGATCAGGACGCCGGACACCGCTCCGCAGCAGGCGCCCAGCAGCAGACAGGCCGGTATGGCCGCCCACGCCGACCATTCCCACCGCACCACCAGAATCGCAAACGCCACCGCGATCAGCCCGAGCACGCTGCCCACCGACAGGTCGATGCCGGCCGAGAGAATCACGATGGTCATGCCGCACGCCAGGATCGCATAGACGGAGATCAACCGCAGGGCGTCGCGGTGCGCGTCCCATTTGTAGAACGCGCCGCGCCCGTGAAAAACCAGCCCCAGCCCGATTACCAGGGCCAGGGCCAGAATGGCCGTCACCCCGGGCCGGCTCAGGATCGCCGCCGCCACAGACGCGAGGGAGCGGTTTTTCGATAACGCCGGGACGCCTTCGGAACCCACGTCAATCTCCTCCCATGGCGGCGCGCAGGATGCGCTCCTGCGTGGCCTCCGCTCGTTCCATCACGGCCACGGCCCGCCCGCGATGCATCACCACGATCCGATCGCTGAGCATCAGCAGTTCGGGCATTTCGGAGGTGATCAGGACGATGGCGTGCCCCGCCCGCCGCCACTCGTCGAGAATCTGGTAGATCTCCTGCTTGGCCCCGACATCCACCCCGCGAGTGGGCTCGTCCAGCAGCAGCACGCGCGGTTGGATGTTCATCCACTTCGCCAGCACAACCTTCTGCTGATTTCCGCCGGACAGCGTGGCCACGCGCTGCCGCAGCGACGCCGCCCGCAGCCGCAGCGCACGCGTGCTGTCCGCCGCCAGAGTCAGTTCTCTGCCGCGCTGCAGCCATCCGGCGCGTGACACCCGCGGCAGCGCGGCGAGCGTGGCGTTTGCCACCACGTCCAGCTCCGACACCAGACCGCTTCGCTGCCGATCGTTCGTGACCAGGGCCACACCGTGGCGTACCGCCCAGCCGGGCGAGCGCGGTCGATAGGCCACGTTCTCGATTCCAATCTCACCCGAAACCCGACGACGGCCGAACGCTCCGAACATCCCCCACAACAGCTCGCTGTTGCCCGAACCCTGGAGGCCCGCCAGCCCGACGATCTGCCCGGCTCGCACCTCAAACCCGACTCCATCCACGAGGGGCCGGGCGCCGCGCCGGTTCGATCGGACCGTCAAGCCCTCCACCCGCAGCAGCACCGGTCCGTCCGATCGGCCGCGGGCTCGTGCGGCGATGCCCCGATCATTCAGTTCCCGGCCCACCATATGCCGAATGAGCTGAGGGGCCGGCATGTCCCGCGCGGCGGCCGTGGCGATCCATCGCCCGTCACGGAGCACGGTGATCCGGTCCGCGATGCGATACACCTCTTCGAGCTTGTGCGTGATGTATATGATCCCGCAGCCGCTGCGCTTCAGCTCGTTCACGACGGCGAACAGCCGCTCCACTTCCGGCTCGTTCAGTGCGCTGGTCGGCTCGTCCATCACCAGGACGCGCGCATCCAGGAACAGCGCCTTGGCGATCTCGACCATCTGTTGAAACGCGATGGGCAGGTCTTCCACGGCCGTCCTCGGCGACACGTCCAACCCCAGTCGACCCAGCAACCGCACGGATTCGCGGTGTTGATGCCCGAACCGCACCCAACCGCGGGTCGTCCGCTCGCGGCCCAGAAACAGGTTGTCGGCCACCGACATCGAGGGCACCAGGGACAGCTCCTGGTGGATGATCGCCACACCGCCGAGCGCCGCCTCACGGGGCGAACGGAACCGTACGGGAAGTCCGCGAAGCCGCACTTCACCGGCGTCCGGCGCGTATATGCCGCCCAGGATTTTCATGAGCGTCGATTTTCCGGCCCCGTTTTCCCCGGCCAGGACATGCACTTCGCCCGCCCGAAGCGGGAACTCCACCTGGTCCAGCACGCGATGCGCTCCGAAGGATTTCACAAACCCGACCATCGCGAGCAGCGGGGGGGAATCCTCCGGAGGAACGACAACACAACCAGCGTCGGCAGCAGTCAATGGATCGGGCTCCGGTCGCGCGCACCCGGCGTTTCCGTACCAGGACGGAAGCAGTAGTATAGCCGGAGTGATCCGGCCGACCACCGTCCGGCGGGTCTGGCCGTGCGTGATTCATCCACCTCGAACGAAGGAGGCCAACCGTGAGCGTGACTGCGCGACTGAAGGAGCTGGGTATCGAGTTGCCGGCCGTCCCGGCGCCGGTGGCGGCCTACGTACCGGCCGTCTGCGTCGGCGGATGGGCGTACACCTCCGGCCAACTGCCGATGGTGGCGGGCAAGCTGAAGTACACGGGCCATCTGGGCCGCGATGTGACCATAGAGCAGGGGTACGATGCGGCTCGCACCTGCTGCCTGAACGCTCTGGCGGCCGTCCAGAGCGTGGTCGGCGACCTGGACCGGGTGGAACGCGTGGTCAAGCTCAACGCCTGGGTGGCCTCGACGGACGAGTTCACCGACCAGCCCAAGGTCGCCAACGGCGCGTCGGAGCTGCTGGTGCAACTGTTTGGCGACGCCGGAAAGCACGCTCGGGCGGCGGTGGCGGCCAATTCGCTTCCGCTGGGCGCGGCTGTGGAGCTGGAACTGGTCGTCAAGCTGCGGGATTGATCGGCGTGGGCGGCCATACCGGCCTGTCTGCTGCTGGTGCTGACGATCGTGTCGGTGGTACTTTGCCACTTGGTTCCGCAGCCCAGAGCAACTGTGATCGTGGGGGAGTCCGCGTCTGAGGGCCGGTTCGCGCCGCGGCCGCAGCGCCTGGGACTCGATCTGTCTGCCGGAAGGAGGTACGTCCCGTGATTCGAGGGACGCGGCGCGGAGTCGCGATGGTGCTTGCCCTTGTGCTCATGGCCATGGCCGGCGGCCTCCTCGCCACGGCCAGTTTCACCGTATGCGGTCTCGCCCAGCAGAGCGACTTGGAGGCCGATCGGGCGGTTCTGCGCCAGATGGTCGACAGCGGGGCCGACTGGTGCCGTCTTCATCTCGCCGACCTGGCGCCCGGCCGGTCCGTCACGCCGGACGTTTCGAGACTGGTTCCCCGGACCCGAACGGGTGCCCTGACCCGCACGCCACGAACCGACGAGCGGGGCGTTGTCATCGGTGCCCGCCTTACGCCCACCATTCGCCGTTCCAACGGGATGACCCGGCGGGATTCGGCGGCCGTCGCGTTCTGAAACCGCGTGCCCGAGCGGTGATTGTGACCTGCGATCTGCCGGAGGTTTCGCCGGCCGATGGTCGGCCCGAACGAAGGATCACGACGCCGTTGTGGCGGCGGCGGCAGGAATCGGGTACGCTGCCCGTGTTGCCCGGTTCAGTTTCCGTTCCGCCGCGGGGTGGGTGGATGCGCTTGGCTTGTCAGAAGGCAAGGGAATCATGACACGGTTGGAGGATTGGTTGCTGCCGCGACCGCAGCGGGTGATACGGCGCGACGGAGACTTCGAACTGACGGAAGCCTGGGTGGCGACCGTTCCGGCGGCGATGGAAACGCCCGAGCGGCTGGCCCTTCGGGAGCTGGAAACCGCGCTGACCATCCTGGCGGGTCCGCCCAAGCCCGGTTTCTCGGGCACCGCTCCGCAGAGCACGATCACCTTTGGTGTGGACGACCGCGGCGCCTGGTCGAGCGACCAGCCGGAATCGTACCGCCTGACCATCGAGCCGGGACAGGTGAGAGTGGTCGGGCGAACGTCCGCCGGCCTGCTGCACGGTATCCGGACGCTCCTTCAGATCGCCTGCTCCTGTGGGCGCCGCTGGCCTTGCGCGGAAATCGAAGACTGGCCGGATTTTGCCGTCCGTGGCTTCTACCACGACGTGACGCGCGGCAAGGTTCCCACGTTGCCCACGCTGCAGATGCTCGTGGACCGGCTGGCTGCACTGAAGGTCAACCAGTTTCAGATCTACATCGAACACGTGTTCGACTTCCAGTTTGATCCGGAGATCGCACGCGGGTGCTCGCCGCTGACGGCCGAGGAAATCCGGGCCCTGGACGCCTATTGCCGTGACCGGCGCATCGACTTTGTGCCGTCCCTGGCCTCGTTCGGGCATATGGCCCGCATTCTTTCGCTTCCGCAGTATCGCGAGCTGGCCGAGATCGAGGCCGGCGGCTCGTGGCAGGAACTGAGCTGGTATCATCGGGTGCGCGGGCTGACCATCAACCCGTATGATCCGCGCGCACGCGACCTGCTGCGGAAGATGTACGCGGAATACCTTCCCCTCTTTTCCTCCGCTCTGATGAATGCCTGTGCCGACGAGACGTACGATCTGGGCAAGGGGAAGAACCGGGAGAAGGCCGATCGGGAGGGAACGGGGCGACTGTATGTCGACCATATCCTCTTTCTTCACGATCTGGCCCGCCGGCACGGGAAGCGATTGATGATCTGGGGCGACGTGGTCAGCCATCACCCGGAAATGGTCACGGAAATCCCCCAGGACACCGTCCTGATGAACTGGCTTTACTTCGCGGATTCGGACTTCGACAGCACCGCTCTTTTCCAGAAGGCCGGGCTGGAGACCTACGTCTGTCCCGGCTGTTCCGGCTGGAACCGCTTCGTCAACGGCATCAACAACGCCGACCTGAACATCCGGCGGTTTGCCGCTGCCGGCGTCAAATATGGTTCGTCCGGACTGCTGAACACCGACTGGGGCGACGAAGGCCACGTGAATTTCCTGGCCTGTTCGTGGCATCCGATCTACACCGGGGCGGCCATGGGCTGGAACGTTCGCTGGCCGGAGGCAGACGACTTCGACCGGGTCTTTGACTTTCTGCTGTTCGGTCGACGCGACGGCAAGGCGGCCGCGGCCCTGCGCGACGTCGCCAGGCTCTGCGACCGGCTGGACCAGTGGCGCATCTTCTATGCCGCACTGGACAACCACGAGGAACACATGCGAATGGGACTGGAGGCGGCCGCCCGGGCCGAACAGGCCGGCCTGGCCGCCGCCGAGTTGTTTGAGGAGTACGAACGCCACGGTTACGGCCACCCGCAGGATTGTGCCGAGCTGGCGCTGGCGTGCCGGCTCGTCGCGCTGACCGGTTGCAAGGTGCGGCTGGCCGATTCCCTGCACGGGAGACCGCGGGGCGCGGCCGATGCGTCCCTGGCCGAGGAACTGGCGGCGTTCGCGGAAGAGGTCCGATTGCGCGGGATGCACTTCCGTATTCTCTGGCGCAATCGCAACAAGGTATCCGAGATGGAGAAGGTGACGGCCGTGTTCGATCGGGTGGCATCCGAAGCACAGGAGGCGGCGGACTCGTTTCAGACGCCGAAGGAATCCCAGAAGTGATCGTTGCCTTCTCCTTCTCGTTCCAGCAACCGGTGTTCCAGGCTGAAGAGGCGCTGCTCGCCTTCCTGGCAACCCTGGTGGCGCTGGTTTTCGCGATGGCCCGTATCCGGCGGCTGGCGGGGTTCTTCAAGTACTGCCCGCCGGTCATCTGGATGTATCTCATTCCCATGGTCTGCTCATCGCTGGGCGCCATCCCCAGCAAATCTCGGCTGTACGATCAATTCATGAGCGATATCATGTTGCCTCTGGTGCTGGTACTGCTCGTCGTGCCGTCCAACACGCGCTCTATTGCCCGACTGGGCTGGCGGGCTGCGGCCCTGGCCCTCATGGGCACCCTGGGCACGGTCACGGGCGCCGTCGTCAGTTTCAGCCTGCTCACCCGCCTGCTGCCGGAGGGAACCCTGCCCGCCGGCCTGTGGAAAGGCGTGGCGTCCCTGGGCGGATCCTGGATCGGGGGCAGCGCCGACTTCTTCGCCGTGTCCGCCAGTCTGAAGACCGATCCGACGCTGATCGGCAAACTCGTCGTCGTGGACACCATTTGTGCGTACACCTGGCTCGGCATCCTGGTCAGTCTCAGTAGCATCGAGAACGTGGTGGACCGGTGGTTCCGCGCCGATCGCCGGATTGTCGACGAGTTGAAAACGCATCTGACGCAGGAACAGGAACAGCACGCGCGCCCGATTACCATGATTGATTTTGCCGTCATGATCGGCCTGGCGCTGGCGGTCAGCCAGATGGGGCTTTTCCTGGGCCATTGGGTCGCAAAGGTGGTGGACCGCGCCGAAGCCGTGAGCGAGTTCTGGGCGACGATCCACCTGAGCCAGGTGCTCAGCGCGTTCGGGTGGGGCATTCTGCTGGTCATGGCCTTCAGTGTCGTGCTGTCTCTGACCCGGGTCCGGAGCATTGCGCATGCGGGGGCCACGCCCATCGGCTACGTCGGCCTGTATCTGCTGCTCACGACGTACGGCGCGCGGGCGGACCTGCGCCAGGTGAACATGGAAGACCTCTGGTTGTTTGTGATGGGCGTGATCTGGCTTCTCATTCATATCAGCGTACTGTTCATCGGGATGCGCCTGTTGCGGGCGCCGTTGTTCCTGGGCGCCAGCGCCTCCATGGCCAACGTCGGCGGGACGGCCTCCGCGCCGGTGGTGGCGGCGGCGTTTCACCCCAGCCTGGCCCCGGTCGGGCTGATGATGGCGATTCTGTGCGGGCTGATCGGCACGCCTGTGGCCCTGCTGGTGATCGGGAAGGCGGCGGCCGCCATCGCCGGCGCCGGATAGGAGGGAGACCGTTTCATGAACGCCTTCGTGTATCTGATCGTTGTGGCGGCCTGGTTCGGTGCGTCCGTCGCGTCCGCTTCCGGCCCGGCGCAGTCCCGCCCGACCACGCAGCCGGTTCAATGGCTGCAGGACGAGCGCGGCGAGACCGCGTTTGTGCCCATGGAGAACGCTCCGTTTCCGCACGCCAGCCGAGAGAACGGATTCACCCACGGGAACCGGACGTTCGCCCGCGATCCGCACTATACGGACTCCACCGTGGCTCTCTTCGTTCCTCGCACATTTCAGCCCGGCGAGCGCACGGACCTGCTCGTCTATTTTCACGGGCATATGAACAATGTGCGATCGGTTCTCGAACGGCAACGACTGCGCGAGCAGGTGGTCGCCACCGGCCGGAACGTGGTGCTCGTGGTTCCCCAGGGGCCGAAGAACGCGACGGACTCCGGCGGCGGTCGGCTGGAGGAGTCCGGCGCGCTGAAGCGGCTTGTGGACGAGGTGATGGAGGCTCTGGAAACGGCCGACAAGGTCAAGTCCCGCAACGTCGGGCAGGTCTTTCTGGCCGGGCACAGCGGCGCGTACCGCGTGATCTCATTCTGCCTCGAGCACGGTGGGCTGGACGACTCCGTGAAGGACGTCTGTCTGCTCGACGCCACGTATGGCCGGCTGGACGCCTTTGCGGACTGGGCGGCCCGCCACCCGGATGACCGGTTGTTCAGCATTTTCACCGCGCACCTGGCGGACGAGAACAAGGAACTGATGCGGAAGCTGACCGCTCGATCCGTGCCGTTGGTTTTCGTGACCAACGACGAAGGCGCCAAAGCGGCCCTTCGCTCCGGCCGCATTGTCTTTTTCGCCGTTTCCAACACGGATCACAACGGTACGGTCCAGTGGCTCGAACCGTGGCTCCGCACCGCACGATGAGCAGATCTCAGCCCGGCGGCATGTACCTGTGGGCTCTGTGCGTCGGTCCGACCAAGGTCTGCATTCTGCCCGTCATTTGGTTGCTGACCCTCACCCATGTGGAAGTGCGTCTGAATCGTCGGCAGGGGCGTCGACGGCTTCCTGGAAGTGGTGATTCGTAGATGACCGCGGCAGTTGGCCCGGATCAGGCAAGCGTTCTTGTTGACCGCCCACCCGCCATGCCCGTTCTCCCCTCAATCCCTTGATCCCTCAATCCCTGGATCCCTCAATCCCTGGATCCCTCAATCCCTCGATCCCTCAATCCCTCGATCCCTCGATCCCTCGATCCCTGGATCCCTGGATCCCTTGATCCCTCGATCCCTCGATCCCTTGATCCCTCGATCCCTCCCCCTTCACTTCCCCCGCGGTTTGACGGTCCGGATGGCCCAGGGCACGCGCAGGGCATTGAGCGACTGAACAAACGTCTGTGCGACGACAGGCGTGGCGGCCAGAATAGCCGTTCGCTGGTCGGGCTGCGTGATTTCCACCATGGCGGCGGACGGGCCGGTCTCGATATGCACCGCGCCCCCGGGCGCCAGGCTGAACTCGCGAATGGCGGTGTATTTCTTGCATATCATGCGGCGGTCGGTGAGCACGAGTCCGGCCGTCCCGGCCTCCGACCGGCTGAAATCCGCGTCCGCGAAGTACCCCTTGAACGTTTCTCCATTTTCGAGGGTGAACCAGTGTGAGATCTTTGCCCGGACCGCGAACGGCAGGGACGACCACTGGTTGTCCCTCTGCTCTCGGGCCGCCTCCACAAGCCGGTTGTAGGCCGGGGTGCCTCGCCCGCCGTTGTTGCGGTAGAACTCGACGGCCAGGCTCAGGTTCGAAAGGGCGATCTGGCAGAACTCACGCCCGTCGTGATCCAGAATGTGGCAGGTCACGGTCCCCACGCAACCGCACTCGCGGCACACGAAATACGGAAACGGAAGCGAGAAGGGCGGAGGCAACATGCCTACCGGGTTGAGCTGCTCGAACCAGTTCTCGGCATAGGCGGACATGAGCGAGGAGAGCGATCGAACCGTCTTCACTTCGGCGTCGCGAAGCCTCAGGGCCTCTTTGCCCGGCAGTTTGTCGCCCCAGATGAGCAGGTGAACCAGCAGGTGCTTGCGGGTCAGGCAGCAGGCACAGCGCAGCGGAAACGATTTGCGCAGATCCGCGTCGGTGAGTTTCTCCACGGGAAACTCGAAATACGCGCCGATCTCGTCGATGCGGTCAAATAGAATCCGTGGCTCCGCGGAGGCGGGCGCCCGGTTCGCCGGGGGGATCGGGGCGGATGCTCGCGTTTCCGGCGCGTTCGCGACCGGGCTGTCGAAGATGGCGGTGCTGCCGGCGACGCTCTGACTGCCCGGATCGCCCTCCATCACCCAGCCGAACAACGTGTCCTCGTCGATCGGGGCCTCCAGGGCGATCCGGAATCGCTGCCCGCACTTGCGGCACATCGCCCGCTGCCCGATCCGATGTTCCGGCACGCGATACTTCTGCGAGCACGACGGGCAGACGATGATGATGAGTTCATCTGACGCCATCGACCCTGTCTCGACACGCCAACAGACATGGGGCCCGCTCGCCCTGCGGCGCCGGGCGGTTCATCCATTGACTATACCGTGGCCTGCTGGAAGGGTCAACGAAATCGGCTGGTCCTGCGTCAGCGTCCGGTATTGTGGCCGTCGTGCCACGGAGAATGCCGGTGGCGGCCCATATCCGGCCGTGCGGATCGGACGCTTCTCTGTCGGCGGGCTTGTGACGTGGGGCTGGGGGTTACGATTCGCCTTCCATGGAGCGGAACACACCACTGATGGCGGCTACGTCCTCGGGCGAGATTTCGCGCCGGCCTTCGTAGTTCGCCAGGAACTCCAACAGGCGCTCCATATGAACCACGTACGTCGGCGGCTTGGGGACGTGCAGCTGGTAGCCGTTGACAAAGGCCCGCGTCATGCAGACCACGCCTTCGACCCACACGCGCCGGCCCAGCCGCTCAGACAGCCGCTCCCGGATCTCGGTCGCCTGGCCGTGAACGTCCTGAATGAAATGGCGGGGAGGCATGATGCCGCTGAGAGTCAGCACACCCGACTCGATGCCGACGCGCCCGCGGTCGCTGCGGGTGGCGATCACAAAGACTCCGCGCGGCCCCCAGACCACGTGATCGATCAGGTCGTTTTCCGAGTAGCGTAGCCGATGCGTGCAATGCCAGCCTTCGCCCTTGAGGGCCTGGAGGCGGCGCTTGACCTGCTCTCGCCCGACCGCCTCGGCGATGATCGTTTCGCTGGCGTCCTTCCACTGCGCGATGATCTCGGCAATGCCCACGACCATGATAAAGACCATCGCCACGACCAGTCCCACAAGCTGGCCCCAGGCGATGGATACAATCGCCATGAGAAGCACGAAGGCGATCCCGACCAGCATGATGGGGGCGCGGATGCGGCGCCAGGCTTCGTAACGTACGGCGTGCGTCTGCTCACCCAGTTCAAACGCGGAAGCCAAAGCCATTCTTTTGAGCAAGCCCATGCGCGTTCCTGCACGACGACGCGCGCCGGGGGCCCGGACAGGGCCCGGACGCGGTCGCGCCTTCCACGGATTGATCGGGTTTCGCGGACGGGCTCTTGACCAAACGGACCGAACCGGATCCGGAAGAAATGCGTCTGATAATCGGCGGTGCGGCTCAGCTCAGCAGCACTTTCCGCGCGACGGCCGGCAGGTCGCCGAACGAGTCTACCACGTGGGCGCCGGCTTCCCGCAGATGCAGCACCTTCTGTTCGTGCGTTCCCCGGCCGCCCTCGATGATGGCCCCGGCGTGGCTGAACCGGGTGCCCTCCCGGGCGGCCTTCCCGCCGATGTAGGCGATCAGCGGTTTCGTGAAGCGCCCGGACCGGACCAGGTCGGCCACACGCTCTTCCTGCGAACCGCCGATCTCGCCGAACATCACGACGCTGTCCGTGTCGGGATCCGCCTCGAACATCTCCACCACGTCGGGCAGAGAGAGTCCGATAACCGCATCTCCCCCCACGTGAACCAGCGTGGAGAGCCCGATGCCGACCTGTGAGAGGTAATAGCCGGTGGAAGAGGTCATTCCGCCGCTGCGCGAGGCGACCCCCGTGCGGCCCGGCTTGAACCACTGCCGGGCGGACTCCGCTCGGCCGCCGATCATGCCCAGCACGCCCCGCCCGACGGAAAGAACGCCCAGCGTGTTGGGCCCGAGGAACCGGGCGCCGGCCCGCTCGGCCGCCTGAGCCACCTCCAGCACGTCGAACAGCGGAACCCGGTCGGGCACCAGAACCAGCATTCCAATGCCCGCGGCGATCGCCTCCAGGGCCGCGGATTTGACCAGCGGGGCCGGCACGAACACCACGGAGATATCTATCTGCCCGACCGTCTCGATCGCCTGTTCCACAGTGTCGAAGACAGGCACCCCCAGCACGTCCTGTCCGCCTTTGCCCGGCGTACAACCGGCCACCACCTTCGTGCCGAAGTCGATCATCAGCCGGGAACGGGCCATTCCCTCCCGCCCGGTAATGCCCTGCACAAGGACCCGCTTCGTCTCGTCAATCAGTATTGCCACTGCCCGACCGCCTCCCGCTCGCCATTGTCCATCCGTCCGGTCATCCGCCATTCACCGACTGTCATTCAGTCCGCCAGCCCCTGGATCGGCAGGCGCACGAACACGGCGTCGTTCGCCTTGTGTCGACACTCGACTTCGCACGCGATCAGTTCGGAATCCTTACCCGCGACCTCTTTTTCCGACAGGGCCAGGGCCGGTCGGCCGTTCTCCAGCTTCAGAATGCCCTTGCCGTATTCCAACAGCACGGCCGTCGTCCGCTCGTCGCAGAGATCCAGATCGATGGAGACGGAGCCTCCGTTGATCGGGAAGGTCAGGGCATTCCGCGGCGGGGTGTATTTCCGGGCCGTCATGGGCTGTCGGCTCTCCGGACGATCGCGCCACTGGTCCACCAGCGTCCGGATTCTCTCGGCGCAGAAGGCCGGCGTGTCGTCTTTTCGATATCCTTCGACGGGGGCCGGCACGCGCCGGGCGCAATCGGCGAGAATCTGCACTGCCCGGTCTTCGCTGTTGCCCCCCAGCCGGATGACGGCCGGAATGCTCAGGTTCATCTCGAAAAACGCCTTGGCCAGCCCGTAGGCGGACCAGTATTGCTCCTGACTGGCCACGCCCGACCCGCTGCCGAAGTATCCGTCGAGGTTCGGCTGCGAAAGGATGATCCTCGCCGCCCGATACACTTTGGCCGCCGACGGGTTGCCGGAGGTGTCTGTGAAGTTGGCGATCCGGAAGCCGGCCTTCGTGATGGCGTCCATGCTCATCATGGATCCGCCTCCGCCGGCACCGTGAAAGCCGAGGTAGCCCTCGCCCCGCTGGAAGCCCTCCGCCAACTGGGCGAAGTAGAAGGTGCCGCGGTGATCGTTCTTCTCCACCTCGTACGCGATCCGCTCCAGCGGCGTGGGCGGGTGATCCAGCTCGCGGGCGATCTCGATCCCCAGTTCCGGGTGCCGGTACGCCGCATAATCGTCAATCGTGATCCGGCAATCCGCGGCCACAACGCTGCCATCGTGTGCCACCACAAGCGGATTGATCTCCGCGGTCCGGGCTTCGTTGCGGATCGCCACGTTCACCAGCCCCACTAGGGCCGCCCCCACGTCCGCCAGGGTCTTTCCCGACAACCCCAGGCGCCGCACGAGGTTGCGGGCCTCATAGTCGGGCAGGCCCCGGGTCACGTCGATGTGTTGGCGAACGACCGCCGCCTCCTGGGCGGCCGCCCGTTCCTCCACCCCCGAGCCGCCGGCCAGGCTGAACAGCAGCAGCGGCCGGCGGGCCGCGTCGTCAATGATGACGGCGGCGTAGTATTCCTCCCGGATGTCGAGCTTCTGTTCGACCAGCACCTTGTCCACCCGGAACGAGCCGACCTTCATGCCCAGCAGCTCTCGTGCGATTGTGGCGGCTTCGTCCGGGGACTGGGCGAACCGAATGCCTCCCAGCTTCGCTCGGGCCGTCGTCCAGGCCTGGATTTTGATCACTACCGGCCCGCCAATCCCAGCCGCCAGGGTCCGGGCCTCGTCCGGAGAGCCGGCCGGCCCACCCGTCGGCACCGGAATCCGGGCCGCCGCCAGAAGCTTTTTGCCTTGATATTCGTGCAGTCGGGCCATGCGACGGACCTCCTCGTTGCCCATGCTCGTCAATCCAGACCCGCGAATCTAGCGATTCGCCCCGGGCAAGTCCAGACGGGCGCGGCCGGACGCCGGTACGCTTGCGACGCAGGTCGGGCGGCCCTAGACTTCCCGGCGTTTCTCCCGCCACGGCTGGCGCGGCACCGGGTGGGGAACAGAATGCGGACGCATCATACCGACGGCCGCGCTAGAGGTGATCGGCCTTGACGAATCGTACCGGGGGTATGGGCGGTCGCCGACTGGGCGTGAGCCTGCTTGTCGCCGTGGCCGGGCTGGGGCTTGTCGGCTGCGGTCCGTCGGCCGCCGGCTGGTGGCTGTCCTACGACGACGCGCAACGGGTGGCGCAGGCGCAGCACCAGACCCTGATGGTCTTCTACAAAGACCCGTTCGATCTTGATTCGGGCCGAATGGAAGGCGTGCTGGAATCCCCTGCGATTCGCGCCCAGACCCGCGGCATGGTGCGATGCATGCTGCTGACGGAGTTCGAGCCGAATCGGCGGTTTGTGGCGCAGTACCGGCTGGATCGGGCTCCCGCCCTCATTATCATTCACCCGGACGGCACCTTCCACTCCCGGAGCGGCCCGCTCTCCGTGGACGAAACCGCCCGCTTCCTGCAGTCGGCAGTGCCCCCCGGATCCAAACCGGCCTTGAATCCGACCCTGCCCCGCACATACGAATACCGATGGATCAACGTGTACGAGGACGCGGTACAGGAGGCCCGCCGCAAGAATCGCAAACTGCTGATCGTGTACAAATGGTGGCTTTCCCCGGAGTCCAACGAGCTGATCCGGCGAATCGATCAGCCCGAGGTCGCCCGTCATTTCGTGGATACCGTGCACTGCATCCTGGACTGGGATTACATCCCCAACCGGCAGCACGCGGCTCGTTACGGCGTGGACAAGCTCCCGGCCCTGATCCTGGTGCAACAGAACGGAACCTACGACACCCTCGTAGGTCTCCAAGATATCAGTCGAATTGTGCGGTTTGCCGTCGAGGCCCGGGGCGGGCAACGCTCCGTCCCGGGCGGCGGGGCCTGACGCGACGCCGAACGCAAACCGTTCCGATCGTCGCCGTGCATCGGCCGTTAACTGCGGGCGAAGCCGGTGCACTTCGAGGAGATTCGGCATGACCTGGCTTGGCTGGCCGAACCGCGTCACGATCGCCCGTATCCTGCTGACCGCTCCGCTGATCATCTGCGTGCTGAACATCAACAATCCGGTCAGTCCGTATGCCCGCCGTCTGGCCCTCGGCCTGCTCCTGCTCATCGCGCTGGCCGACGGGATGGACGGCTTCCTGGCCCGCCGGCTTCGTCAGGTAACCCTGGCTGGCAAGTTCCTCGACCCGCTGGGCGACAAGATTCTGACGACCTGCATGACGGTGCTTCTGGCTTTTGAGACGACCGGCGTCCCCGGGGCCGTGCTTCCGAACTGGGTGCCCGTCATCGCCATCGGAAAGGACGTCGTCACCGTCGGAGGATTCACGCTGATTTACCTGACGTCCGGCCGCCTGGTGATCCGGCCCCGCCCTTTGGGCAAGGCGTGTACGGTGGTACAATTCGGCATGATCGCAATCGTCCTGGCGGCGCCGGACCTGCCCCGGGTGCTGGAGCACCTGCCGAGGGTCTGCTGGTGGACCGCCAGCGGCCTGGCGGCCGCGGCTGCCCTGGATTACCTCTGGTGGGGCAGTCGGGCCGCCCGCCCGGCGGAGGACGACAGCGAGAGGGAGGATCGCCTCATATGACCAGAAGCCCATTCGCCCCCGTTGAGCAGGCCTTTGAGGATCTGAAAGCCGGGAAGATGATCATCCTGGTGGATGATGAGGATCGGGAAAACGAGGGTGACCTGATTGTTGCCGCGCAGCACGCCACGCCGGCGGCCATCAACTTCATGCTTACCCACGGACGGGGCGTCCTCTGTCTGTCCCTGACGCGCCGGCGATGCGAGGAGCTGAACCTACCGCTCCAGAGTCCGGAGAACACCGCCCGGTTCGGAACCGCGTTCACCGTGACAATCGATGCGCACCCGCGGTTCGGCGTGACCACCGGCGTCTCCACGTCCGATCGCGCCAAGACGATTGAGGTGGCCTGCGCCGCGGACACGCAACCTCGAGACCTGTGCCGCCCGGGACACGTCAACCCGCTCATGGCCGCGGACGGCGGCGTCCTTGTCCGGGCGGGCCAGACGGAGGGTTCTGTGGATCTGTGCCGGCTGGCCGGCCTGGCGCCCGCGGCCGTTCTCATCGAGATCATGAACGAAGACGGCACGATGGCCCGGCTGCCCGAGCTGACCCGATTCGCCGAGCAGCACGGCCTGAACCTGTACACGGTGGCGGAGATCGTGGAGCATCGTCTCAAGCACGAGGACTTCGTGCAGCGGGGCGTGACGGTGAAGTTCCCGACTCATTTCGGCGAGTTTGAGCTCATTGAGTTCCGTACGCCCATCGATCCCGAACCTCATCTGGCGTTGTGTTGCGGCGGGGTGGGGCGCCTGGATGACAAAGGCCGCCCGATCGAGCACGAGGAGCCCGTGCTGGTGCGCGTCGAATCCGAGTGCATGACCGGTCACGTGTTTGCGTCCGCCCGCTGCGACTGCGGCGAACAACTGCACAAATCCATGCAGATGGTGCAGGAGGCCGGAAAAGGGGCCGTGATCTACCTGCGACAGGAAGGGCGGGGCATCGGCCTGCACAACAAGCTGCACGCCTATGCGTTGCAGGACACCGGGCTGGACACGGTCGACGCGAACCTGCAGCTCGGCTTCCGGGCCGATCGGCGCGACTACGGCGTGGGGGCGCAGATCTGCCGGGAACTCGGCCTGCGCACGCTGCGCATCCTCACGAACAATCCGAAAAAATCCAACCGGCTGGCGGTCTACGGCATCGGTATTGCGGAACAGATACCGCTGATCATTCCCCCCACCCCCTACAGCGCCGCCTATCTTCGCGCCAAGAAGACGCGCCTGGGACATCTGCTGGGCGACATCTGATCCCGGCAAATCGGGGCGGGGTCGAAGACCAGCCGACCCTGCGACAACGAGAAGGAGGCGGTTCGGAGCGTCCGAACCGCCTCCCGCGGTTGTGTCAGCGGTCGTCCGGGCTCTACGTGCTGCCGACCATCTTGGCCAGGCCGCCCACCAGGGATTTGAGCTGCTCCGATTGGGCGCCGAGTTCCTCCGCGGCGCTGGCCGACTCCTCGGCCGTGGCCGCATTCCGCTGCGTGACCTGGTCCACCTGCGACATCGCGGAATTGATCTGGTCCACGCCGGTTGCCTGTTGCGCCGAGGCCTGGTTGATCTGCTCGAGCAGATCCGCCACCTGGGCCACATCCCCCACGATAGCCTGCAAGGCGTTGACGGCGTTGTTGGCGACGGTCGTCCCATGCCGCGTCCGGCTGACGGAGCCCTCGATCAGCGACGCGGAGTCCCGGGCGGCGTCCGCGGCCCGGGTGGCCAGGTTGCGGACCTCGTCGGCCACCACGGCGAACCCCTTGCCGTGCTCGCCCGCGCGGGCCGCCTCCACCGCGGCATTGAGGGCCAGCAGATTCGTCTGGAACGTGATCTCCTCGATCACTTTGATGATCTTGCTGATCTGGTTGGAGGATTCTTCTATGGCGGTCATGGCCTCGTTCAGTTCGTTCATCGTCTTCTCGCCGGCCGTAGCGTTGGTACGGGCGGTGCCGGCCAGTTCGTTGGCGTGCCGGGCGTTCTCCGCGTTGGTGCGGGTCATGGCGGACATCTCTTCCAGGGAGCTGGAGGTTTCTTCGAGCGCGCTGGCCTGGTCGTTGGCGCCCTCGGCCAGCGACTGCGCGGCCGCCGAGACCTGTGCGGCCGCCCCGTTGACCTGATCGGCTCCCTCGTTGAGCTGCCCGCTGATCCGCAGGATCGGTCGGGCGATGCTGCGGCCGACCAGCACGGCGATGGCCGCTCCCGCGATCAGCGTGATGAACGCAATGCCGGCCGCCCAGCGATACAGCCGCCCCATGGCGACAGACTGGGTTTCCTGAACGGAGGCCATCATCTCGGCGGTTTTTTCGTCCATCGTGGCGACTGCGCCAAGCAGGTCATCTTCGTATGCACCGACGCCGATCACCCAGTCCCAGGGGGCGAAGTACGCCAGCTTGGTCAGTTTTTTACGGGGGGCGGGATCCTCCGGGTTCTTCCATGCATAGTTGACGTCGACAGTCTCGTTTCCCTGAAGCTTGAGCGCAGCCTGGCATATGGTTTGAATGGGGTACTTGCCGTCAGGGTCTTTGGTGTCCCAGATGTCTTCTCCATCTCGTTTTCCACCATAGGAAATGACGTAGTGCCCGCGCGTGGCGCCTTTGGCGTTCAGAACGTATACGTAGCCGGTCTGGCCGATGTCGATGGACATGATTGCATTCCGCAGCGCCGTGGTGCTCTCCTCCTTCACGCCGGTGTACAGAACACCCGCGATGTTTCCTCCGGCGTCCCGGATGGGAGAGTACGCGGTGATGTACCAGGCGTTCACCACGAAAGCGCGGCCCTCGAAAACCTGGCCGGCCATCACCGCCGCGATGACTTCGTTCGGCGTCCCGTCCGGGTTGACCGCCGGGATGAACGTGCCAATGGCCCGCTGGCCGTCCAGCGTTTCCACATTCGTGGCCACCCGCAGCATGTCGCCGGCCTCATTCATCCGCTGGAAGATCGTGCATGTGCCGCCGACCAGCTCCTTCACTTTGTCTACGATCGGCGCCGGCTGCGACAGATCCCGGATCTGTCCGGCCCAGGCGTTGCCGATCAGAAGCTTGGGAAGCTCCAGGGTCTGCGTCTGCTTCGTGAATTGGTTCGACGCCTCCCACGACACCTTCTCGTCGGACAAGGTCACGGAACCGGCCTGGTCCAGAACGTGCTGCGCCACGTTCAGGTCCGCCCGCACTTTGTGCTGCAGCACGTCCTGCTGCGCCTGGCACATGGCGTACACCATTTCCGCCACGTGGATCATGTCGTTCGTGTATGTTTCCGTGATGCCGTCCCGCGCGACCTCGCCGGCACTCTCGAGGGCAGACGTGGATTGTTGGATCATCTCGTCGGCGGTGCGGCTGGACTGCCATGCGACCGTCGCCGTGACCAGCAGCATCGGCAGCGCAACCAGGCTGAGCTTCGAAATCAGCAGTTTTCTCTGAAGCGTCATGAGTCCATACCCCCGATCTTGCAAGGACTGACTGAGTGTGTTCGAAATACCCGACCATCGGGCCCGAGACCCACAGTGCGGCCAGTCGCGGGAACAAACACTTGCTGTATCGGTCCCACTGCAGACTGACTGTAGAATTTTGTTCCGGGGCATACATACCATGTTGCTTCCAGAACTCGGGCAGAACCTGTGATCACCCGGAGTTATCGGACCGTGGTGTCGGAACTGGGAGGGAGTGCGCGGGGGGACTTGCGACAGCAGGATTCTCGTGCCCGCGGACGTGGTTCATCGCATCCGGCGCCTCTCAGCAACACGGCAGTCTCTCGGCCGGGTGCGGGCATCTGTCTCCAGCCACGCTGCCAGTGCCCGCGTCCGGGACCACCACGGCGGGACGCCCGATTCCGGTCACAAGGCTCGCAGGGGGCTTCTCCTCCCGGAATCGTGCCGCGCCGGACATAAGAAAAGCCGCCGGGATCGTCTGAGCGATCCCGGCGGCCAAGTTCTCATACGCACTGAACCGGCGGGCCCGTCAACGGGTCCGACGCCACAGGGCGCTCAGAGTGCCCACCCCCAGCAGGAGCAGTGGCGCCGGTTCGGGCACGTCGGCGATAATCTGCGCGACTCGAAAATCCGCCGCCTGGCCGGGCTCAAACAGAATGGAGATCTCGTGCAGGTCGGCCAGATTCAGGCTCGCGATTCCGCTGAAGGCGGCAAACGGGAAGATCAGCGACTGGGGCGTGGCCGTCGTCACCGTCTGCGACAGCATCGCGGCGTTGGCGGCGCCGTCCTGCAGCGCGACCAGCACGTCCATGGGACCACCAAGGCCAAGGTCCACCAGCGCGAAGTCAATCTGGATGAACAGGGCTCCCGACAGGTCACCGATGAACTGGTCGTTGTTGTAGTACCGCAGCGTGGCGAATCCCGTGGCCCCGACCGAGCTCTCATAGTCCGCGACGCCCGCGAAGGGGAACACGGAAAAACGGACGTTGTCCAGGCCTTCGATCTGCAGGGCGCCCGGCGGAACCCCGAGGCCGGCGTGTCTCATCCCGCCCAAAACCCCGGCCACCGGCTGCTGGATGGTCGCGGTGCTGCCGTCGGCATACGCGGCCATCGAAAAACCGCCGTGCGAAAAGTCGTCAATCGTGATGGTCGCGGCCCCGGCCATTCCGCACGCCGCAACGAACAGAACGACCGCACCCAGCAATACTCCTCTACCTCCCATGAGTTCCTTCTCCCTTCTTTTCTCTCGACGCCGCCGCCCGTCCACCCGACACGGGGGGCACGTCAAGCCTCTCCCACTACTCGAGCCGGCGCGCGTACGGAAGCACACGCCGGACTCATTCCCATACGAAACCCAACAGTGCGGGGATTATGGAGGAAGGATTCGTCTCTCTCCCCAATTCCCGCTTGTCCCGACACCGCCTCCCATGCGAGTCGGGTATTCACCGGAGGTATTATCGCACGAAACGTGCTCCCGAATCAAGCTTCTGTCCGGGTAAAAACTTGGACTGCGCGTAATTGACTGTTTAGCAGTATATTACGCAAATTCAGGCCGCCGCCCCAATCCCCGCCCACACGGGCCTCCGTTTTGTTCAAGCCGTATTTCTGGGGTATGATCGCCCGCTCGAAGTGCGGACGCGCACTGAGGTTAGTGCCTGGCGTGTCGCCGGGCGGGGCATCTGCGGCAAAGGAATCGCGAACATGGCTTGGCCGGGATCGGAATCGGGCAGCTCGGACACCGGCGCTGCGCCGCGCCGCCTGAACTTCATCGAGCAGATCGTGCAGGACGATCTGCGCAGCGGCAAGTGGGGCGGCCGCGTGCACACGCGTTTTCCCCCGGAGCCCAACGGATACCTCCACATCGGGCACGCCAAAAGCATCACGCTGAACTACGGCCTGGCCGAGCAATACGCGGGCAAGTTCAACCTGCGTTTCGATGACACCAATCCGGTCAAGGAGGAGGAGGAGTACGTCCAGTCGATCATCGAAGACGCTCGCTGGCTGGGCGCGGACTGGGGCGACCGCCTGCTGTATGCCAGCGACTATTTCGGCCGGATGTACGAATGGGCCGTGGAGCTGATCCGCAAGGGCAAGGCGTATGTCTGCGATCTGACCGCCGAGCAGACGCGGCAATATCGCGGCACGTTGACGGAGCCGGGTCGCGAAAGTCCCTATCGCAATCGCAGCGTGGAGGAGAACCTGGACCTGTTTGAACGCATGCGCAAAGGCGAGTTTCCGGACGGCGCCCGCACGCTGCGCGCGAAGATCGACATGGCCAGCCCCAATCTGAACCTGCGTGACCCGGTGATGTACCGGATTCTGCACGCCCGGCATCATCGCCAGGGCGACGCCTGGTGCATCTACCCGATGTATGACTGGGCCCACGGGCTGGAGGATTCGATCGAGGGAATCACGCACTCCATCTGCACGCTGGAGTTCGAGAACCACCGGCCGCTGTATGACTGGTTTATCCACGCGATCAACGAGGGACGCACGGAGGACGGCAGCGGACCGTGGGGCCGGCGGATCTGTCACCCGCAGCAGATCGAATTCGCCCGACTCATTCTCAACCACACCGTGATGAGCAAGCGGAAGCTGCTGGAGCTTGTGCGGGATGGGCACGTGCGCGGCTGGGATGACCCGCGCATGCCCACCGTTTCCGGCATGAGACGGCGCGGGTACACGCCCGAAGCCATCCGGGCGTTCGCCCGGATGATCGGCGTGGCGAAATTCAACAGTACGGTGGACGTGGGAAAACTGGAATACTGCGTTCGCGAAGACCTGAACCGCCGGGCGAACCGGGTGATGGGCGTGCTGCGCCCGTTGAAGGTGGTCATCGAGAATTATCCGCAGGAGCACGCGGAGGAGCTGGAGGCCGTCAACAATCCGGAGGACCGTGCCGCCGGCGTCCGGACGGTGCCCTTCTCGCGGGAGCTCTACATCGAGCAGGACGATTTCCGGGAGGATCCGCCCCGGAAATTCTTCCGGCTGGCCCCGGGCCGGGAGGTCCGGCTGCGCTATGCCTATTTCATCACGTGCCGGTCCGTCGTGAAGGATGCCGGCGGAAACGTGACGGAGCTGCGCTGCACATACGATCCGGCCACGCGCGGCGGCGACGCGCCGGATGGCCGGAAGGTGAAAGCCACCCTGCACTGGGTCTCGGCGGCGCATGCGGTGGACGCGGAGGTCCGGCTCTATGACCATCTGTTCACCGCCGAGAATCCGGGCGACGTGCCCGAGGGGCAGGACTGGAAAGACCTGCTCAACCCGGAATCCGAGGTGGTGTTGACCGGATGCAAGGTGGAGCCGAGCCTGGCCGGGGCCGAGCCCGGCTCGCGATATCAGTTCGAACGGCAGGGATACTTCTGCGTGGACGCGGATTCCCAGGCCGGGCGTTTGGTGTTCAATCGAACGGTTACGCTCAAGGATACGTGGGCGAAAATCGAAAAGCGGGAACAGACCTGATCGTGGCAGGCTTCCCTCCGCGAGTACGACAGGCAACCGGGAGGATTCGGATGGGTCGATTCTTGTTGTGCGGCGTGGCGGCGCTGTCGGTGGCGGTGATCGTCTATGCACAAACCCGCGGCGCGAGCGAGCCGGTGGTTGTGGACCTCTCGCCGGATGCCGGCCCTCTGCTGGAATTGCTGAAGAAGGAAGCGAGCCGGGCAAAGGAGAAGGCTCTGACGCCCGTCGTGCAGATGACGGCCAAGTGGTGCGTGTCGTGCCGACAGCTCGAAGCAGCCATGGACGACGAGGCCATGCGGGACGCGTTGGCGGGTACGTACCGGATCCGGCTGGACCTGGATGCGTGGCGCTCGCACCTGGCGGACGCCGGCTTCACCAGCAGCGGGATTCCGACGTTCTTCCGGCTGAGCGAGGACGGCCGACCCGTCGCGATGATCAACGGGGGCGCGTGGGCGGACAATATTCCGAAAAACATGGCGCCGCCGCTGAAATGGTTCGTCCGCGGCTGGGAGAGCCCCGCCCCGGGACGTTGATGCCTTTCGTGCAACCCTCGGAAAGGAACGCAGCATGGGACGTGAAAACGCCGTTGTCGTCGGATCGCTGGAACCTCGGGCGGTGTGGGAATACTTCGCCGGGCTGGCCGACGTTCCTCGCCCCTCCAAGAAAGAAGGCCGCGTGCGGGAGCACGTCCGATCGACGGCTCGGCAGCGGGGTCTGACCGTCCGCGAGGACGCGGCCGGCAACCTCCTGATTGAGGTTCCGGCCAGTCCGGGGTGTGAATCGGCGGCGACGGTGGTGCTCCAGGGCCACCTGGACATGGTGTGCGAGAAAAACGCCGGGACGGCGCACGATTTCGAGCGCGATCCGATCCGGCTGGTGCTCGATCGGGATGCGGAGACGGGCGAGGCGATCGTCCGCGCGGACGGGACCACGCTGGGCGCGGACAACGGCATGGGGGTGGCCCTGGCGCTGGCGGCGGCGACGTCGCCGGAGATTGCGCACGGCCCGCTGGAGATTCTCTGCACGGTGGATGAAGAGGCCGGGATGAGCGGAGCGAAGGCTCTGTCGCCCGGTTTCTTCCAGGGCAAGCTCCTGCTGAACCTGGATTCCGAGGAGGATGACGTCATTTACATCGGTTGTGCCGGCGGGTGCGACTCCCGGCTGAGCTGGTCGTTCCCCGTGTCGCCGGCGCCGGCCGACGCGGAGCGGGCTTGCGTATCGGTGACGGGGCTTCGGGGTGGTCACTCCGGCGGTGACATTCATCTGAACCGTGCCAGCGCGGTTCGGCTGCTTGCGCGCGTGCTGAGCGAATGTGCGGAGATTCGACTGGCGGACATTCGCGGCGGCAGCCTGCGCAACGCGATCGCCCGCGAGGCGCAGGCATCCGTCGTCGGGCCGCTCGGCAGCGTGGAGACTCTCGCATCGGCGGCGGCCCGCGTGCAGGAGGAGGTTGTGCGGGAACACGGCGAAGCCTGTTGTGTGATTCGCGTGGACCGCGCGGCGGTAGAGTCCGCGGCGGCGGCCCTCACGCCGGCCGATACGCAGCGGTTGCTTGACAGCCTGGTGGCCCTGCCGCATGGCGTGCTCGGCGTGGTGCCGCAGATGCCCGGACTGGTCCTGGCCTCCAACAACGTGGCCACCGTCGCCGGTCGGCGCGAGAAGCCGGACGGACCGCTCGCGGTGGAGGTGGGTTGTCTTTCTCGCAGTTCCTCGCTGGCTCATCTGCAGCGTGTGGTCCGTCAGATCGCCGCGGTTGGACGGCTGGCCGGCGCGCGAGTGGAGTCCGGCAATGCGTACCCGGGCTGGCAGCCAAACGTGGACTCCCCGTTGCTGGCGCTGTGCCGGAAGGTCTATGAAGAGCAGTTCGGCTCCGTGCCGCGGGTGACGGCCATTCATGCGGGATTGGAATGCGGCATCATCGGCGACCGCGTCGGCGGCGGGCTGGACATGGTCTCGATCGGTCCGCGCATCCGCGGCGCGCACAGCCCGGATGAACGGGTCTACGTGGCATCGGTGCAGAAGTCCTGGCGGTTCCTGACGGCCATCCTGGCCGCGCTGGCCGGCCGGAACCCGCTTCCTTCGTGAAGCGGGGCTCGGCCGCATGCGCCGTCTACCGCCGCAGCCGGTCGATGGATATTTCGTTGGGGCAGGGCCGGCCGGCTTCAAAATCGCTGACGTTCTCCAGCGTCGTCCGAGTGATCTCGCCCAGCGCGTCGTGCGTGAAGAACCCCTGGTGGCCGGTGATCACCACGTTGGGGAAGGTGGTCAACCGTGCGAACACGTCGTCCTGGATGACCTGTCCGGACAGATCTTCGAAGAACAGATGCGCCTCTTCCTCGTACACGTCCAGGCCCAGGTAGCCGATCCGGCCGGATTTCAGGCCGGCGATGACGGCAGGGGCGTCGATAAGAGCGCCCCGGCTGGTGTTGATCAGCATCACTCCCGGTTTCATCCGGGCGATGGTTTCCGGGTTGACCAGGTGTCGTGTGGCGGGCAGCAGGGGACAATGCAGGGAGACGATGTCGGACTCGGCGAACAGCCGGTCAAGCTCCACGTAGCGCACGCCGAGCCGCACGCAGTCCGGGTTCTCGTTCACGTCGTAGCCCAGAAGGCGGCATCCGAAACCGTTCAGAATCCGGGCTACCTCCAGGCCGATCCGCCCGGTGCCCACGATGCCGGCCACCCGGCCGTGCATGTCGAAGCCTATCAGGCCGTCCAGCGTGAAATTGCCCTCGCGCACGCGGAAGGCGGCCCGATGAATCTTGCGGTTGAGGGTCAGCATGAGGGCCACGGCGTGTTCCGCCACGGCGTGTGGCGAGTATGCCGGCACGCGGACGACCGTCAGTCCGTGCTTCCGGGCGGCCGCCAGATCGATGTTGTTGAAACCCGCGCAGCGCAGGGCGATCAGGCGGGTCCCGCCGTCGGCCAGCGTGCGGAGCACGCGGGCGTCCAGCTCGTCGTTGACGAACGCGCAGACGGCGGGCAGTCCGACGGCCAGGCCGGCGGTTTCGATGGTCAGGCGTGATTCGAAAAAGACCAGTTCGTGTCGGTTTCTGTCGTTGGCCTGCTCGAAGAAGGTCCGCGTGTACGGCCTGGTGCTGAAAACGCCCAGTTTCATGGCCCACACCTCCCGCCATGGTGATGAACGCCTCGATGCCCGCATCTGCAGATCGGCCGAACCTGTCAGATGGTAGGCCGCAGCAGGCCGTGCGACCAGCGGAGCGGCCTCACAAAGCCTGGCGCATGACCGGAAGAAAGACCGAGGCGCCCTCACTTCGGGGCAGGCTTGGGCGTCTGCGGCAGGTCGGGGTCGGGCACGTTTTCGATGGCCCAGTGGACCTGTTCGCCGGTGTGTGCGTCAACCAGCGGGATGCGGGCGGGTTCCAGGCCGGAGGCTTTTACGACCGGTCCGCGCCTCAGACGCCAGGCCCAGCCGAGCATTCGCGGGACAGTCAGCACCAGGCCGAGTTGCCCAATCACCTGAAACATGAACCGTTTGCCCGGAACGGAGCTCTTGCGGGGAAGCTGGAGCAGCGCCCGCACCGTGTTCCAGGGGTTGTAGAAGCAGAAATAGGTCCGGAGCAGGTTGAGCTGTTTGCTCCAGGGACGCGGGTGTTTGGAGGCCGTCACGTGGTTGCCGTCGAAATACGCCTGGGGCAGCGGCTCACCGCCGACGGTTCGGAACAGGGTGCCGTCGCGGAAGGCGGGCTCCAGGTTTCTGCTGCCCAACGCCGGACCGATGTAGGTGCACTGATACGACACGGCGCCGGCGTTGCGGACGAACTTCGTCTGGTTCAGCAGTCCGGACAGCGTGCCGCGCGGTGAGCGCAGCGGTTGGTCGTCGCTGTGGATCATCATCACGTGCGGTTGGATGCCCAGATCGCACAGGGCGCGGAAGGTTTCCCTCGTCTTCTGGGCGTTCTGGCCCTTCTTGACCAGTTCGCCGGTGATGTCCTCGATCCCGAACCAGATGCCGCGGAGGCCGCCCTTGCGGCACGCGGGCAGGATGTCCTGGTTCTTCGAGACGTCGAACTGGGTGGCCTCGGTGTAGAAGCGGACTTGCGTGGACAGCGGTTTGCCGCCGCTCTGGGTGGACGCGACGGACTCCATCAGCTCCAGCACGGTGGAGCGGTCGTTGAAGAAATTGTCGTCCGTGCCGAAGAACTGGTGGATGCCGAAGTTCTCGAAAATATGTTTCATCTCGGCCGCCAGGCGGGCACCGCTCTTGTGCCGCCAGGTCCGCTGATTCGCCGCCGGAATGGGGCAGTACGGGCAGGCAAACCGGCAGCCCTGGGTGACGATCAGGGAGGCGATGGAGGAATGTCGGCCCACGATTTCGGGCGGCAGCGGACGCGGTCTCAGGCCGGTTCCGCGGTGAGGAGGCTCGAGCAGGCGATAGCCGGCATCCGGGATGGGCAGTTCATCGAGGTCGCGCAGCAGTCGCTGGACACCCGTGCTGACCGCAACCGGCCGCCCGGCCCGGGAGTCCGACGACAGGTACACCAGCCCGGGGATGTCCCGGAGCGATCCATTCGCGCGGGCGCGATCGTACGCGGCCCGCGGTGATTCGGCCGGGTTCCACTCCCGCAGAACGCGCTCCAGCAGGTCCAGCAGGACGAAGGCCTCGCCGGTCACCACGCAATCCGCGCCGACACCGGGGGGCGGACCCAGGTCGAAGTAATCGGTCGGCTCGTAGATGGCCTTGGGCCCACCGGCCACGATCCACGGGCGGGCGTCGCCAAGGCGGTGCGCATCCCGGATGTGGTCGTACGAGGGTTCGGCATGCACTTGCATGGCCGAGACCAGCAGGATGTCCAGCGGCCGACCGTCCAGCATGGCCTCGCTGGGCCGGAAGTGGGGCGTCCATTGCTGAAGCACCACGCGAACATGACGGAACCCGGCGGCGTGCAGCGTGTCGGCCAGTGTCCGCACCGAGCACGGCGCCATCCGCTTATCCGCGTACCAGTACGGCAGCATCCGTGTCCGGAAGTCAAACGCATTCACGATCCCGATGCGAAGGTCGTGGGCATCCGTGCGTTCGCGCAGCCGTTCCAGGGCCTGCCGGAACAAGCCGTCGGGGAGGTATACGTCATCGCGATCTCGTCGCGGGAGTTCCATGGCGCTCTTTCTGCGGGCTTCGCCGCGGACCGCTCTGGGGACTGCGCGGCCCATCCGAAAATCCGGCCCCGATCCAGGTTGGGCCCGTGCCCGCCGCGCCGAACGCTTTGAGCTTCCATGATCATTCCCGTTGCCCGACAGATCGGAGAGGCGCTCGGGAAGAGGAGTGATCCGGGGATCTCGGGTCTGCCGGCATGGTAGCCGCGACGGGGGCGGTTGCCAAGGATCCCGGAGGAGGTAGGCGGTTGCGTTGTTCGCAAGTGGCGATTGGTAGGTACGTTGGGACGCACGCGCGGGCGACCTTCCCCGCAACGAGCGGGCGTTTTAAGCGAAACGGGCGGGTCGCATTTTTTTTTCCCGATTTT
>JBPOIK010000170.1:0-11774 GCA_052034525.1 Planctomycetota bacterium | reverse complement strand
ATCCCGTTCGTCCTGCTGGCCGGTGCGGGCGTTCTGCTGGCGCCCATCGCCACGCTGATGGTGGCCATCGGCAACCTGTCGGACCTGATCCGCATGGACCTCATCGTGAGAACGGTAGTCCGCACGTTTCTGCCGTACGTGGCGATCTCCCTGCTGACGGCGGGTGCATTCACGGCCTATTTTGTCGTCGCTTACGCGCTGGACAGAGCGGCCGTCAGGGGAACGCTGCAGGTGAACGGCATTGCGATCGTCCTGCTGCTCGAGGGCGTGAACCTGTATCTGAACATTGTCACCATGCGCATCATCGGGCTGTACTACCGGCACTTCAAAGACCGCTTCGCCTGGTCGTGGGAGTGAACCGCCGTGGTCCAGCACGACGCCGGCGCCTGCTACGCACGCGGCCCGGCGTGGTGCCGGGCCGCATGGGTTCGCCGTCAGCAGGTTCCTTTCGCCAACCCCGCGTCATTTGCTCTCCGAATACATCGCCAACTGCACGCGCCGCACCTCCTGTAGCAGGGCCAGCTCTTCCAACTTCTTCACCCCGATGCTGCCGATCACCATGTTGGCGCTCTGCGGCTTCAATATCACCGTAAAGCCCAGCTCCGCCAGTTTCTTCATGGTCGCCTCCGACGCATCGGCCAGGTGCACCGTCACCTCGATCCGGCCGTCCTTCACCTGCACCCTGCCCTCGGAGAACGAGCCGTTCTTCTTCACCTTGCCGGCCAGCCCCTGAAGCTCCGGCGCCAGCTTGACCTTCAGCAGGCGCTCCCGCTTCTCTCGCGGCTTGAGCTTCCCTTCCTTCTCCATCGTGTCCATCATCTCCAGGAAAGCCTCGTACGCTTCCGGCGATCTGCTTGCCCGCGCTTCCGTGAATCCGTCGAAGTCGACGTCGTCCGCTCGGATGCCAAATTGCCGCTTTGACTCCACGAGCCCCGCGCTCGTGTATCCTACGCCGTCCACTCCCTTGGCGGCCCAGCGCTTCCGAGGAACCGCGAAGGAATACATGACCACGCCCCCGGCTGGGCTCTTATCGAAGCCGAACACACCCTCGTGACTCACGCCCTCCGGCATCTCCACCGGCACCGTCACCTTCACCGGCTCGCCGCCGCGGGTGATGGTCATTTCCTCCACCGCGACAAAGCTCGTGAACTGCGTCAGCAGCCGGTACGCCAGGCCCAGGTCCACGATCGCCTGCTTGATCTCGGGGTTCGGCTGGCCCTGCTGGATTCCGGCCAGATTCTGATTCATCAGGTGCTCCACCTTCTCCCGCGCCCAGAGCGTGGCGATCACCTCCGATCGCTTGGACTCGCCAGGCAGGTCCACTGAGATTTGCCGCTCGAAATCCTCCGTGCCCCGCTGCCCGCGAAGTGTGATCACGCCGGACGCCGCACCCGCATAGCGCCCCTTCACCACCACCGGCTTGGCGCTGAACAGGTCCGGAATCCGCGCCGGCAGCACTTCCTCCACCGGCAGCCCGCCCCAGTCGATCTCAATGTCCGTCAGCACCGGCGTGCTCACTCGGTCGTAGAACTTCTGCGCCGCCGACCCCGCGTGAGTCTCGTCCAGCACGTACTCCACGTCCCCGCGACCGGCGGCCGCCATGCCGTCCAGCAGGAAGCGGTTCACGCCCCGCCCGATCCCGAACGAGAACACGCGGGCCGTGCCGGCGTTGCGCTGCACGGCCTCGATGATCGCCATATCGTTGCCCACGTAGCCGTCCGTCATGAAGCAGACGATGCGTACGCGCTGCGCGTCGTGCTGGTCCGCCAGGCACGCCTCGATGGCCTTCATCATCTCCGTGCCGCCGCTGCCTCTGAGGTGGATCAGGTACTCCTGCGCCTTGGCCCGGTTCTGCGGCGTGTTGGGCACCGGCCCCGGGAAGCAGAAGCCCACGTCGCCCTCGAACGCCATCAGGTTGAACGTGTCATTCGGGTTAAGGTTCTCGATGCACAGGGCCATCGTCTTCTTGGCCGTCTCGATGGGAAACCCGTTCATCGATCCGCTCTTGTCGATGACGAAGATCATCTCCTTGGGCACGATCCACTCCGGCGGGACCTGCTGCGGCGGCTGGAGAATCAGCGTGAAGAACCCGCCGCGGGCGTCGAAGTACGGCAGCAGCGTGTCGCCGATGTCCTTGGTGGTCGTCGTGTACTTCAATACGAAATCCTTGTTCGGAATGGCGGTTCTGTCCTGCAGCTTGACGATCGCCTGCGATTGGGCCGCGTCCGTGTACTCCACGTCCACCGCGTGCTGGACCGATTGCACATCCAGCAGCGGGAAGCCGGCCAGAATGTCCACGGAAATCGAAATGTCGTGCCCGGCCCGCATCCCCTCCGGCACCACCGGCGGGCTGATACGACTGGCGTCTGGCACCTGGTCCGTGTCGATCGCCCACCCCGTGCCCTGCGGAATCGGAGCGGCCAGGTCATACACGAAGTACCGATCGCCGATCCGGCCGAGCTGTCCGTCCAGGTAGAAGTCGCCGTCTTCCGTCGTGCCGTCGGCGTACGTGATGGTGAACGAATGCCACGGCGCGTATTGCCACTTCTCGGGCTTCTGCACAAGCGTGGCGTGCAGCAGGCAGGCCCGGGCCTGTTCTTCGCTCAGGGCGGTGCGCTGGTCAGTGTTGGCGGTTGCTTCCTGGAGCACAAACTCCACCACCTGCCGAGACTTGAGAACGTCACCGCACAGCGGTTGCAGCCCTTCGGGCAGTCTCACCGGTGGCGCGGTCGGCGCACCCGGCATGTACCGCGGGCCGACGACCATCGGAAAATCGAACGTGTACGTGCCGTCCTCCCAGTCCAGCGTCTCCACGTACGCAATGCGAATCTCCACCCGGGCGCCCGGCTCGATGTTCGCGACGGACTGCGTGAAGATGTTCGGCCGGTCCTGCTCCAGCAGGCTGGCGACATGCCCGGCCGCCTTCGCATTTTCGTAGATCTGCCGGGCCTCCTCCCGCCGCTTGATGACGCCGCGAATGACGCGCTCGCCGACGGTCATCGTCATGTCATCCACCGCCGCGTTCTGCGACAGCGGAAAAACGTAAACCCCTTCGATTTTGTAGTTAAAGGGGTTGTGGAACTTCTGCGTGACCTCCACCCGGGCCACGAACCCGGTGATCCGGACGTCCACGTCTGTGTGTTCCAGCGGGCAGGGACCCAAGTGCTGCCCATCCGGGCCCGTCGCCTGGAGCATGCCTTCGGTGATCTTCTCCTGCCCCCAGGCCGGCCCCGACACCGCCAATCCGCTCACCACCAGCCCGCCGACAATTGCCATAACCTCAAATGGTCTCATAAGTTCGACACCTCCGCCAAAAGACTCGTGGCCGCTGTCCTCGCGTGGGACCGGCTTCCCGACCGGTCTGCCGGCACGTCCATCACCCCATTGGATGTCGTCAGCCCCGCACGGGTTCCCGATTTTTGGGCCGGGGCTGCGGAAACCGATCGCCGCCGGGCAGGCACCGGCCAATCGCCGCGTATGTTCAGGGTACGTCGCCCGGGCCGGTCGCCATGCAAGAACCCGTGTCTTCCCAACCCGCCGAACCGCGCTGCCTCGTGCCGCTGCTGCCATACCAGCGTGACGACGTCTTCTCCGCCGCCCGTTTTCGCTGGTGCTGCTGGTCGCGACAGACCGGAAAATCGTTCACCAAATCGCTACGCCGCATTCTTCGCGGTCTGGCTCGCCGGCGCAATCAGGTCTTTCTTTCCGCCAGCGAACGCCAGAGCCTGGAGTTGATGGTCAAGGCCCGCATGCACTGCCAGGCGCTTCAGATCGCCTTTGACTCCCACCTGGGGGCAGACCGCACCGATCTCGTCTGCAAGCGATGCGAGATCATCCTGCCGCACCAGGTTCGCATCATCGCCCTGCCCGCCAATCCGCGCACTGTCCGCGGCTTCACCGGCGACGTGCTCCTCGACGAGTTCGCCATGCACGAGGACGACCGCGAAATCTGGGCGGCCGTCTTTCCGACCGTGCTGCGCGGCGACGGCGAGCTGGACGTGGCCTCCACGCCCCGCGGCCTGTCCAACGTGTTCGCCGAACTTCGCGACAACGAGCGGTTCAGCCACTCCATCGTCACCCTGCCGGACGCCATCGCCCAGGGGCTGAATGTGGACATCGAGGCCATTCGCCGCTCGATGGGCGACGAGGAACTGTTTCGCCAGGAGTTTCTGTGCGAGTTCCTGGACGAGGCCGCCGCATTTCTGACCTACGCACAGATCGCGGCCTGCGAAGACCCCCGGCTGATCAAAGACCGCGACCTTGCCGAGCTGCGATCGCTTCGCGCCGACCTCTACGCCGGGGTGGACGTCGGGCGTAAACGCGACCTCACCGTGGTCTGGGTTCTCTCGTCCGACGGTGAGGAACTGGTGACACAGGCCGTGTACGAATTGTCCACCGCCCCGTTCCGCGAGCAGTTCGCGCTGCTTTCCGACGTTCTGTCGCTTCGTTCCCTGCGCCGCTGCTGCATCGACGCCGGGGGCCTGGGAATGCAGTTGGCGGAGCAGGCGGTGGAGGCGTTCGGAGCCCATCGGGTGGAGCCCGTGAGCTTCACCGCCGCGATCAAGTCCGAGCTGGCCGGTCGGTTGCGCGTCCTGGTAGAGGCCGGCCGCATCCGGATCCCCGTGGATGAGGCTATTCGCCGTGACTGGCACAACCTGCAACGCAGCGTGACGGCCGCCGGCCACCTGCGCCTGGATGCCGGCCGCGCCGGCGGCACCCACGCCGATCGCTTCTGGGCCGCCGCGCTGGCCGTCCACGCCGCCGACTCCGCCCCCGGCCGGGCCGAAATCCTCCACACTCCCGCCCTGACATTTGCCCGAAAGGGAACGTGGTAGTCGCCCGTGCCGGGCGGTGAGCGACGGCCGGACCCGACGGCGAACGGCGTCTGCGGCGATCGGGAGGCGGGCGGAACAGGCGTCGACCGACTCGACGGGGAAACCCGAAAGATGTCTGATGACGCTCGGAACCCCGCTCCGGCCGCGCTTCGGAAGCCGAGGGGGTCACTCGCCGCCGCGCGGGCCGCGCGGCGGCGGCAGGGCCGCGCGGCCGGCGGAACGGTTGCCGTCACGGGGCCCGGCGTGGCCTGGGCCGAAGGGCATGTCCATGCCGCGGGCCTTCATCCGGCCCATCATGGCGCTGAAGTAGCTCATGTGACGGGCCATCTGGTCCGGATCGTGCGATTCCGTCGCCTGTTTGCGGCCCTGGGGCGTGGACATGCGCTGCCGCCAGTGCCCGCCGGGACCACGATCGTCCGGGGCCTGATTGTCGTTGCCGCGCAAGTTTCGTTCTGCCTCTCGGCGCTTGCGTTCCTGCTCGCGCTGCTGTTCCCATCCGGCGCGATGCTTCTCCATTTCCTTCATGAAGGCCTGCATCTGGTCGATATGCCGGTCCAGCACGGCCAGCTTCTGGTCCGGCGCCGCCGACATCCATTCGTCGATGTTGTGCTCGATCTGCTCCTGCATCACCTGGTGCATGTTCTCGAACACCGCCCGCCGCTGCTCTTCGGTCAGATCCGTGCGTCGGAAGAACTCGTCGGCCTTGGCCACCGCTTTGGCCGGATCGTTCGCGGTCGCCCTGATGTCATCAAGGCGGAATCCCTTCGGCGCCTGCGGGCCCGCGGCGTCGGCACGGACCACCGTGTACCAGAGGCCGGCCGCCGCCACAGCCACAACGGCCACAATACCGCCCCAGAGCCATGGAGATTTGCGAGCGATCCTGGGCATAATCCTTCTCCCGTCAGATGTTCTCGAAATCCGACACCCGCCCGTCGCTGTACAGGTATCGCCGGGCGCCTCGTTCACCCGCTTTGCCGTGGAAGTTGTTGTAGTCTTGCAGAATCCAGAACGAGTTGTCCGGCACCTTCACCGAGAAAAGACTTTCGAGGAAACGAGCCGCCTCCGACACGGATTTGCCCATGATGGTCATCCCGGCGGAGACGGACATGCCTGTCCGATAGATATAGCTGCTTTTCTCCGACTCGAAATAGCTCTTGCCCCCGTTGGGCTCATCCCGCGGGAACCGTCCGGGCGCGTCACTCAGGCAGCGGAACGCCTGCGCCTGGTTTCCCAGGAACGGCCGAAGCACGTCCGCGATGAAAATGGGCTCCTGGTCGGCCAGGGTGTCCAGCGGCACCGGTCCGATGGAGGGCATCATCGAGGCGTAGGGCAGCCGGTCGTTGTTCTGTCCGAGGTAGAGCAACACGCCCACGCCGATGGCTTTGAGATTCGCCGCGCAGTGTGTGCGTTTGCCGGCCTCCCGGGCCCTCTTGAACGACGGCACCAGGATGGCCAGCAGCAGGCCGATGATCGACACCACCACCAGCAATTCGATGAGGGTGAAAGCCCGACGACGCACGACCATATGCACTCCCGCGCGAACCTTGTCGGCGGCGATCCACCCTCAGCATAACACTGATCCGCGTCGACGGCCGCAATGACGTGTAATTCCTTGTCGAAAACAAGACCGGCCCGCGGTTTTTTCCTCCCCCGGGGCCGGCCACCGACGGAGCGGCGCCCGGGGTGGACCCGTCGTCCGAAAGCGTTACGATGGCCGGCGGATTCGACAACCCGTGTGAGAGGAGTTCTGTTCCATGGCCCGCGGCGAACAACTCCAGCGACAGTGGATGCTGCTGAAAACCCTCCAGACACGCGGGGAGGGTATCCCCCTGCGCCAACTCTCGGAAGACCTGTCCGTCAGCGAGCGCACCATGCAGCGGGATCTGGAGATGCTCCAGGAGCTGGGCTTCCCCGTGTGTCACGAAAACGACAGCTACGGCAAGCGATTCTGGCGAATGCCGCACGATTTTTTTCGAACCGCCCCGTTGACGCTCAGCCTGACCGAGGCGATCTCCCTCCACCTGGCAGATCGCATGTTCGTGCCGCTCTCAGGCACGCCGTTCGCGGAAGGGCTGCACTCGCTTCTGATAAAAATCCGCAGCCACGTTCCCGCCGCCGCGCTGGACTATTTCGCGGAACTGGAGGACACGCTTCACGTCCGGCGGATCGGCACCACCGACTATGCGCCCCGGGCCGATATCATCCGCGTGCTTACCGAAGCCGCCCGGTCCGGTCGGACCGTGGAAATCCGCTATCGAGCCTTGTGGCGGGGAGAAGAATCCACCACGCGTTTTGACCCGTACGGCCTGGTCTACTACGACGGCGACCTGTTCGTGGTTGGATGGTCGCACCGGGCCGACGCCATTCGCGTCCTCAAAATCATCCGCATCACCGAGGCGAAACACACCAATGCGCGGTTCGACCGCCCGGCGGAGTTTGATCTGGAGCGCTGGTTCCACAGTTGTTTCGGCATCACCCAGTCCGACGAGGAACCCGTGGAGATCGACGTGCGGTTCACCGGACCAGTAGCCGGCCTGGTGGAAGAGAAGGTCTGGCATGAAAGCCAGCAACTCCAGTGGCTGCCGGCAGAAGACACCCTCTTCTCCCACGAATCAGCGCCGTCGGGGCCCCTGCTGGCCCGTTTTCGGCTGGCCAACGTCGTGGAGTTCAAGCGCTGGATTCTGGGGTTCGGTCGTCAGGCCGAGGTTCTCCGGCCCGACTGGCTCCGCCGGGAACTACTGGAAGAGCTTCTGGAAACAGTGCGACTTTATTCACCACCCTGAAACAACGAAAAATCTGAAAGAAATTTCATCTCCGCAGAGCATGGCGCAATCCATTGCTATCCTGTGAGTTATGCGCAAACAGAACAGGGAATCTGCAAGATTTCGCGGAGCAATTCAAAATAATCGGCGCTTTTTGCGTTAGGTCCGACACAGATTGTCGTCTCATAAGTGTAAATCTCTAGTAGGAGGCCAGGCCTGCGGGGGAGCCGCACGAATGCGAATACGGTGATGGATGGTGCGGGGGGAGGACGATGCACGAAGTCGTTTCACAGAAACCTGTGGAAGCATCCCATCCGAAGGCGAGTGAGAACGCGCCAAACGGATGGGTTGCTTCCGGCGGGAACGGGTTCGCGGCCAGAGTCTATGTCGTTGCGGACGAAGCGGCGCTGGCGGAGCAGATTCGCGCCGTCGTAGCGCCCACGGGACTGTCGGTCTCCTGCTTCGATTCCAGCGAGGCGTTCTGGACCCAGTTTGATCCGTTCCATCCTGGTTGCGTGGTAGTCGATGTGGACATGGCTTCTGACGCGGGACTGCGTCTGCTGACCCGGCTTGCCGACGGGCCGGTTCGTGTGCCGGTGGTGGCCGTCAGCGGCACGCAGGATCCTTGCGAAGCCATTCAGTCCATGAAAGCCGGTGCTACCGATTTTGTGCCCAAGCCATTGGGAGAAGAGACTCTGTGCCGATGCGTCTGCCAGGCGCTGGCGGCAAACCGGGAGCAACGCCGGCAGGAAGCCCGGCGGATCGAAGCCTTCGCCTGCTGGCGGCACCTGACGCCGCGCGAACAGGAAATCGCCCGACGTGTGGCGGCAGGCGTGGCCAACCGGCAGATTGCCGAAGACCTGTCCATCAGCGTCCGGACGGTGGAAACGCACCGCGCCCGCATCATGCGCAAGATGAACGCAACGAATCTGGCGACCCTGGTCCGGCAGCTCATGCTGGCCGAGGTCTGCTCGTAATCGGGTTCTTGTCAGTCCGGGCGGTGCGGGCAGTCGTGGGGACCGAACAGGTTCCGCGAACGTCCGGAACGACGACGGAGCAACGCCACCCACACGCCAAGCACCAGTGCCGGCGGCCCGATCATCAGCGCCAGCTTCACGCGATTGGATGAACGGTGTCGGAACGGCCTGGGGTTCAGAGGCGTCACGCCGACAACGGTCCGCGCGTCGGCCCGGATTACGGCCTCCCTCTGCGAAACGCGGGTGTGCCGTTCCGTGACGCGCTGCCCCGTGTGCTGGCGTTGCGAAACGCCGTACGAGGAATCCGACCACCCGAATGACGGCGACTCGCCGTCGGACGACCGCAGTTCGCTTCGCCCGACCAGCACCGCAAGCACCAGAACCAGAAGCCCCATCGGAATCGCCCACATCCAACCCGCCCGCGAACGCCGCGTTTGCCGGCCGACCAGGGCAGCCACCAGCAGCAGCCCGGTGCAAATCAGCACGGTCGAAATCGACAGAAACTGCATCTCCGCGGACAGGGTTGCTCCCGTCTGGAGCACGCCGCCGGCGAACAGCCCCGTGGCGCCGACCGCCAGCAGAACCGGCCGGGCGGTCTCCCGCCAGAATCCGGCGCGCCGCCGCAGGGTCGTCTTGCTGACCGCCACGAGCATGAAGGCAATGGCCGCGACACAGGCAATGTCCGCAAGCAGTGCGTCTCCAGCGTTATCTATCCCCAGCACGGGCGCCAGATACAACATCACGGCCGCGCCGAACAGGCAGAAGGCCAGCACACTCCAGACGGCCCGCGTAACGCCCCTGCGCAGCGGCGGCAGCGGCTCTGTGGAGGCTTCCGGGGCAGAGTGCCCGTCCGGCTCGATGGCCACGCCGCGAGGGGTATCCTGAACGACCGACGGCGGGATCGCTGGAGCCGGCGACGCCGGCTGACCCAGCGCCCGCCAGAACCATGACGCCGCCTGCACAATCAGGCAGATCGCGGCGACCAAGCCTCCCGCCAGCCACATCGCATCATGCGAACCCCGGCTGACGGCGGCCGCCACGATGAGAGAGAGAAAACCGGTGAAGAGCGCGGCGGCGATTCCGAGCTGCCCGGTTGTGCCGGCGCGGAAACGTTTGCGCCAGTCCACGCCCACGATCGCCAACCCGATGCCGGCCAGCCAGCCGAGGGCCGCCTGATCCGAGATGCCGGGGCGCGTCTCCGAAATCGCAACCATGCCAATCAACAGTGCCGGCGAACAGCAGACGACACACAGCAACCGCTGTACCCAATCCGGCTCCGCGTGCTCACCGATCCACCGCTGGGCCTTCTGCGCCAGCACCAACCCGGCGCTCCCCAGAAGCGTGACGAAAAAGGAAGCCAGTCCAATCTCTCCACCCAATGCGTTCCCGGCGATTACCCCGGCGGCAATAGAGCCCACCACGGCCATCGTGATCGCCAGCACCCCTCCCTTGATGGTGGTCGGGCGTTGTGCGTGCAGATGAGCCTCTGTCGCCGGACGCGGCGGCACGAGGCCCGCCTTGCGATCGTGGGCAGCTATCTTGCGCGCCAGCTTCTCCTCCACCCGCCGCAGACGCCGGCTCACCCGCTCGGGCACGCCCGCGGCCGGACCGGCCGGCGAACCACGGAACGGCGGCGGGTTGGGCGATGGAACGGGCGAGGCGGCGAGGTCCGCCGCGGCCCGGCCGGCGGCCTGGGTCAGGCTTGTCGGGTTGAAGCCGATCAGCGACTGCCGGACATCGCCCACGTCGAAGACTTCCCGCACCATCTCGTCGACGGTCTGGTATCGCTCGTGGGGATCTTTGGCCAGGGCCTTGCGGATGACGCGGGCAAACGGCTCAGGCAGCTCGTCCACCGCGGGCTGGGCGGTCAGATGCTTCATGAGCACCTCGCCCAAGCTGCCGCCCTCGAACGGCACCCGGCCCCGCAGCATCTCGTAGAGAATCACGCCGAGGGCGTAGATGTCGATGCTGCGGGAATAGTGCCCGCTGCCCACCTCCGGGGCCATATAGTGCACGGTGCCCACGCTGGCGGTCTGCACGCTGTGCCGCGATACGGAAATGAACTTGCTCAGGCCGTAGTCGCCGATTTTCACGTACCCATCGTCGTAGAAGATGTTGCCCGGCTTGAGATCACGATGCACGATGCCCCGGTCGTGCAGGTAACCCAGCCCTTTGGCCAGCTCGCGCAGGAAGAACGCCGCTTTTTGCACGCCCAGGCCGTTGGGCTCGGCCACCAGCAGGTCGCGCAGGGACGGCCCGCCGACATATTCCATGATGATGAAGTATTCGTCGTCCGCGTTCCTGCAGACGTCGAAGACGCTGACCAGGTGCGGACTCTTGAGGTTGATGCAATGCGACACGCCCCGCAGTTCCACCTGCGGATTCTCGTGAAGATATTTCAGCGCGACTTCGCGACCGCCGTCGCTGATCGCGTAGTACACCTCGCCGAACCCGCCGCGGCCGACGGCCCGCTGGATGGTATATCCCGCCAGCGGTCGATCCCCATGTTGGAACGCAAAAGCCACGGTCGTCGTCCTTTTCGCCCGCAAGGGCCGGATGTTCCGCCCTATTTCACCGCGTACACGTGCAGCGTGCCGGCAATATGGTCATGCCAGCCCCGCTTCCTGCCGTCCACCGCAATCCAGAAATATCCCAGCAGCACGATCGGTGCGCTCAGATACTCCGCCAGGCTCCGCACGATTGCCTGTCCCGGAGCGCAATATCGGCCGTCATGGCAGATCACCCGAATCTGGCAGATCCGCTTCCCGATCGTCTGGCCTCCCCAGTAGGCCAGAAACACCGGCTTATACAGAAAGCCCGCGAGAAACCCGAGCGGACCCAGTGCCGAGCCCGCGCCCAATATGATGATACCGTCGATCATCGCCGCGAGTACGCGTATCCAGAAGCCGGCGTAGTGCAAAGGGCCGCGCTGCCACTCCAACGCCATTTCCCTGTGGCGATCGCGGAACGCGATGTCTCTGGCAGCCGCCGGCGCCGCGGCGGCGACGGGGATGCCCGCATGCGCGGGCTGCCACGCGGGCGGCGGAGGCGACGGATACCGCCGGGGCGCGGGATTCGGCGAGGACGCGGGCGAATCCGGCGCCGCGACCCGCACACGAGCGACCGCCTGCGACAGGCTCGACGGCCGGAACCCCGCCAGCGATTCCCGCACCGGACCCACCGCCATCAGCTCGGACACC
>JBPOIK010000171.1:0-14674 GCA_052034525.1 Planctomycetota bacterium | reverse complement strand
GTGACCAGAAGCTGGAAAATAATGGATGCGGAAATATACGGCATGATGCCCAGCCCGAAGATGGTGCTCTGGCTGAGATTCCCGCCCGTGAAAATGGCGAAGTACTGTGCCAGTTCGCCCAGCGGCCCTCCCCCCTGGGCAATGGAGCTCATCGCCTCCTGGTTCACGCCGGGAATGGGCACGGCGAACCCCATGCGGTAGATCATGAGCAGACCGATGGTGAAGAGCAGCTTGTTCCGCAACTCCGGAATCTTGAAGATGTTGATGAATGTCCGGAACATGGCCTCCCACGTCCTGCCGACCCGCCGGCCGGCCTGATCAGACCCTCACACGCCACATCTCAGACGACGCGAGCCTCACCGCCCGCGGCAACGATGCGCTCGGCCGCCTTCCGACTGAATCGGGCCGCCTCCACGGTCAGCTTCTTGCTCAGCTCGCCGTCGCCCAGCACCTTCACCGGCTGATGCCGACCGCGGACCAGCCGGGCGTCGATCAGCGCCTGAAGGTTCACAACGTCTCCCGAAGAAAACCGCTCCTCCAGATCCTTCAGGTTCACCACGCTGTACCGCGTCGCGAACTTGAAGTTGCTGAAGCCGCGCTTGGGAAGCCGACGGAACAGGGGCATCTGCCCCCCTTCCGCGAACCCGCGGTTCCGCCAGCCGGAGCGGGATCCACACCCCTTGTGCCCCCGGGTCGCGGTCTTCCCGCGTCCGCTTCCGGGACCCCGCCCCACCCGTTTGCGCCGACGGTGTCCGCCGGCCTGACGTGTGACATCCGTGATATTCATGATCCTACGCCTGCCCGCCAACAGCCACGCCTCGAATGCGTGCGATGGCCTCCCGATCGTACAGCCCGTCCAACGCCGCGAACGCCGCGCGAACGAGATTCTTGGGGCTGTTCGAACCGTAACTCTTGGTCAGTACGTCCTTCACTCCGGCCAGTTCGAGCACCGGGCGGACGCTTCCGCCGGCAATGACTCCGGTGCCCTCCGATGCCGGAAGCATGATTACCTTGCTGGCCCCGAACCGGCCCCAGATCCGATGCGGCAGCGTTCCGCCCTGGAGCTTCACCCGGATCATGTGCTTCTGGGCGATTTTGCGGGCTTTGTCCACCGCGGACGGCACCTCCGGTGCCTTGCCGTAGCCCACCCCCACCCGTCCATTGCGATCGCCCAGCACCAGCAGGGCTGCGAAACTGAACCGCCGGCCGCCCTTCACCACCGTCGCGCAACGGTAGATCTTGACGACCTCCTCTTCGAATTCCGCCTCTTCCCTTGGAAAGAATGCTTCCGACATACTCATTCCCTTCGCGGGTCCGCCGGTCGCCCGGTGATTCCCGCCGCGGTCAGAACTTCAGCCCGGCCTCCCGGGCCGCATCGGCCAGGGCCTTGATGCGGCCGTGAAACTTGTATCCGTTGCGGTCAAAACACACACACGCGATTCCGGCCGACGCCGCCCGCTCCGCGAGCGTTCTGCCGACCACCTTGGCCGCTTCCATATTGCCGCCGTATTTCACGCTCGCGCGCAGATCCTTGCCCCGCGTACTGGCGGCGCAGAGCGTGACGCCCCGCTGATCATCCACGATCTGGGCGTAGATGTTCTTGAGGCTGCGGAAAACGGTCAGGCGCGGCTTCTGGGCCGTGCCGAAAACCGACTTCCGCACGCGCTGCTTGCGCCGCGAACGCCGAACCTGCTTGATTTTTTCCGCTCTCATAACCTGTTTCGCCCTGAGTCATCACCGCAGCCCGGGCCCCCGGAAGCCCGCCCCGCGGCCGACCGACGCGGTCGACCCCGGTTTCAAGCCGCACGGACTAGCCGCCGCCGCTGGCAAACGCCTTGCCCTGCTTGCGGCGTATCTGCTCGCCCTGATACCGAATCCCTTTGCCCTTATACGGCTCCGATTTGCGGAGCATCCGAACGTCCGCACAGAACGAGCCGACCAGTTGCTTGTCGATGCCCCGCACCACGAACTTCGCCGGTTCCATCTCGCCGCGGGCCGCTTTCACCTCCACCGTCACTTCCAGGCCCTTGGGCACCGGGATCTCGAACTGCGCCTTATTCTTGCCGCCGCGGCCCATGAAGCCGCAGTTCAGGTGCAGTGTGCCCCCCACCAGGTCGCAACCATAGCCGGTCCCGTAGATTTCCAGACGCCGTTCGTAGCCCTGTGTCACCCCGACCAGCATGTTCTGCAGCAGGGCCCGCGTCAGGCCGTGCAGCGCCCGAAGCTGCTTGGTGTCGGCCTCCCGCTCGACACGAACCCGCTTCTCCGCCGCGTCCACCGTCGCAGTGATCCCCGCCGGAAGCGTATGGGAAAGCGAGCCCTTGCCGGACGAGACGGTCACCATACGTCCGCTGATTTTGACGTCCACCCCGCTCGGGATGGAGATGGGTTTCTTGCCGACTCGAGACATCTTCTTGTGTTCCTCCGGGCCGGGGCCGGATACGGTCCCGGACGCACCCGGTCAATACACCGTGCAGATCAACTCGCCGCCCACATTCCGTTCGCGACACGCCCGATCGCTCAGCACGCCCTGGCTGGTGGAGACAATCGCGATTCCCAGCCCGTCCATCACATTCGGCAGCGCCTCGACCCCGGAATACACACGTCGTCCGGGCTTGGAGGCGCGGCGGATGGCGTGAATCACGTCCTCTCCCCGCGGACCATACCTCAGCTCCATCCGCAGCAGGTTCTGTCGGGTGTCGGCGATCACGTCGAACGACTCGATGAACCCTTCGTCCTTGAGTACCTGGGCAATGCCCACCTTCAGTCTGGACGAAGGCACCGTCACCTGCTTGCGGCGGATGCGTGCGGCATTGCGAATCCGGGTCAGCATGTCGGCTATGGGGTCACTCCACATCCGATCGTCACCTCTCTAGCGTCTCATCGAGGGCCCGCGGCCCGACGCCGCCGGCCTCCGCCTTCCGCCCGCATTCGACGGGCGGGTTTCTGGTCGCTACCAACTCGCCTTCCGCATCCCCGGGATCTTGCCCTCGTGGGCCAGGGTCCGCAGGCAGATGCGGCATATCCGGAACTTGCGGTACACCGCCCGCGACCGGCCGCACAACTGACAGCGCCGTATGATCCGAACCCGATACTTCGGCGTCCGATTCGCCTTGTTCATCCAGGCCTTGGTCGCCATGCGCTACTCCTGACCTTCCGTCCGGCGGAACGGCATGCCCAGCTTGCTCAGCAGGCTTCTCGCCTGTTCATCCGTGGTGGCGGAGGTCACCAACGTGATGTTCATTCCCTGCGGGTACTCCACCTTATTGATGTCGATTTCGGGAAACACGGACTGGTCCGCGATTCCCATCGAGTAATTGCCCCGCCCGTCAAACGCATCCGGGCTCAGCCCGCGAAAATCCCGCATCCGCGGGATCGCCAGATTGATCAGCCGGTCGACAAACTCGTACATCCGGCGCCCCCGCAACGTCACCTTCAGGCCGATCTCATACCCGGTGCGAAGCTTGAAATTCGACACGCTCTTGCGGGCCCGGCAGATCAGCGGCTTCTGCCCGGTGATCTTCGCAAGATCGTCCGAGGCGGCCGGCAGACGCTTCTTGTCCTGCAGCGCCTTGCCCAACCCCATGGACACGACCACCTTGCGGAGCCGCGGCACGGCCAGCTCATTCCGAATGCCGAAATCCGCCCGCAAGGAGGGGAGAATCTGAGCTTTGTACTGTTCAAGAAGTCTCGCCATCGCCAACCGTCACGCTTTCCACCGACCGCCCGTCCCAGGGGCCGGGCCGCCGGTTGCACGCCTCCCTAGCCCCGCTCCGCCCTGCGCAGCGAATCCAACACGTTGCCGCTCTTGGTCACCCGCCGCTTGGCCACCACCTTGCCGGAACTGTCCCGCTCCACCTCAAAACGCACCCGCTGCCCCCGACCCACCTTCGGGTCGTACGGCAGGACGTTGGACAAATGGATCGGCGCCTCCTTGTGAAGACGACCGCCCTGCGGGTTCCGACGGGTGGGCCGAACATGGCGGTACACCATGTTCACGCCTTCCACCACCACGCGATCGCGGTCGTAATCGATCCGCAGCACTTTGCCGCGCGCCCCCTTGTGGGCTCCGGCAATCACTTCCACCACCTGATCCTTGCGAATGCGACACGCCATGGTTCGCCTTCCTGTCCGCGGTCTGGACGGATGGTCCCGACCGGACCGCCCTCCCCTCAGACCACCTCGTCGGCCAGAGAGATAATCTTCATATACCCCCGCTCGCGGAGTTCCCGGGCCACCGCCCCGAAAATGCGCGTTCCACGGGGATCGTTGTTGTTGTCCAGCAGGACCACCGCGTTCGTGTCAAACCGGACGTAGCTTCCATCGGGACGCCGCGTGGGCTTGCACGTCCGGACCACCACCGCCCGGGCCTTGCGACGGGTCGATCGCTCCTTCCGCGTGGCCCCGCCGGCAAAATCACTGTTGGGCAGAGCCCGTTTTACCGCCACGAGCACGATATCGCCCACTTCCGCACGCTTCAGGCGATACTTGCCGTGGCGGGCCGTGCTGCCCTTGCCGAGCACGGCGATCACCTGGGCCTGCTTCGCCCCGGTGTTGTCCGCCACGTCCACCATGGTCTGCAACTGGATCATCGATCACCTGCGCTCACACTGGGCCGCTGGGGCGGCACGTCACCCGCGTGGATATCGCGCGGGCCTTCCGTCAGCCGGCCGACCGGCCAAACGCGACCTTACAGAACCTTGACCAGCCGCCAGCTCTTCGTCCTGGACACGGGCCGGCACGCCGCCACTTCCACCTGGTCCCCCACGCGGGCCTCGTTCTTCTCGTCATGCACGTGAAGCCGGGTCCGGCGCTGCATGTATTTGCCGTATTTGGCGTGCCGGGTCAGGTGCATGCACTCGACCACAATGGTCTTCTCACCTTTGTCCGAGGTCACCACACCGCGTCGAACGGCCCGCGCGGGTCGTTGCGACCCCTTCTCACGCCCGGTGGCAAGGCTCGCCTCTTCTGGAGTCATGCCGCTGCTCATCCTTTCCAAATCACCCAGCGCTCCGCTGCTCTGCGCCCCCGACGACTCAAGCGGCTTAACCGCCGCGCCGGTGCGTGGCGATTGCCTCCAGGTGGTATTGACCCTCCTGGACGCCCGTCTCGCCCCGCTCCCTCAGAACCGTAAAGACGCGGGCGATATCTCGCCGCGTCTGCGTCACCTGGTTGGGATTCTCCAGCTTCTCCGTCACCCGCTGCGCCCGCAGATCGAACAGGTGCCGGCGCAGCCGGTCCAGTTCGCCGTGCAGCTCTTCCGTCTTCATCTCACGCAGTTGCCCGATCTTCATCACGATCGCTCCCAACCGGATCAGCCATGATGCCGCCGGACGAACCGGCAGCGCAACGGCATTTTGTTGGCCACACGCGACAGGGCCAGCTTCGCGATGCTCTCCTCGACCCCGCCGATCTCGTACAGCACCTTCCCGGCGCGAACCCGGGCGACCCACTCTTCCGGCTCCGCCTTGCCTTTGCCCATCCGCGTTTCCAGCGGCTTGGCCGAGACCGGATGATCGGGGAAAATCCGCATGTACACGCGGCCTTCCCGGTGCAGGAAGTGCGTGGCCGCCACTCGACCCGCCTCGATCTGACGGGCCGTGATCCAGCCGGCCTCCAGCACCTGCAGACCGTATTCGCCAAACGACACCCGCGTGCCGCGGGTCGCGTGGCCGCGAATCCTGCCGCGCTGCGCTTTGCGGAACTTGACTCGCTTGGGCATCATCGCCATTGCAGCATCTCCCGATCACACCCGCGGTCAGCCGCGTTTGCCTCGCCGGCCCCGTCGGGGCTCCATCGGGGTCAGTGTGACCTCTTCCCCGTACTTCCCGGTGAACAGCCACACCTTCACGCCGATCACGCCGTAGGTCGTCTGGCTCACCGCGTATCCGTAATCCACGTGCGCCTGAAGCGTGTGCAGGGGAATCGAACCGCGGATCTGCTTCTCGCACCGGGACATCTCCGCCCCGCCCAGACGCCCGCTGCACATGATCTTGCAGCCTTTGGCCCCCGCGGCCATCGCCGCGTCAATCCGCATCTTCATCACGCGGCGGAAGCCCACCCGCTTGCGAAGCTGCTCGGCCACCGATTCCGCCAGAAGCTGAGCGTCCGTGTCGGGTGAGGCGATTTCCTGGATCGTCACTTTGATCTTGCGGTCAACCAGCTCCTCCAGGGCCTCTCGAAGCTTGTCCACCTCGGCGCCCTTCGGTCCGATCACCAGGCCCGGACGGGCGGTGTGCAACACGACTTCCACCTCGTTCCGAGTGCGCCGGATCACCACCTTGGCCACCGCCGCATATGCGGACTGCCGGTTCAGACGTTCGTCGATGAATCGCCGAATCTTCTGGTCCTCCACCAGGCACTCGCCGAAATCCTTCTTGCTCGGCGGATACCAGTGGGAGCGCCAGTCCTCCGTCACACCGATGCGAAAGCCGATTGGATTGACTTTCTGACCCACGTCTTGCTCCTCGTCGGGAGTCCGGGCCCCGCCCGCGGGGTCCGGCCGCCCGTCCGGTTACCTCTCGGCGACCCGAACGACCAGATGGCTCGTCCGCTTGGCGATCGGATGGGCCCGACCCCGGTCCTTGGGCTGCCAGCGCCGGTAGTACGGCCCGCCATCCACCCGGGCCTCTGTGACCCGCAACCGCGCGACGTTCGCCTCGTCCTGTTCGGCGTTGTTGATGGCGGAGCGCAGCACGCCCGCGATCATCCCGCTGGCCCGACGGTGATTGAAGCGCAGGATGTCCAGCGCCTCCGGGCACGACCGCCCGCGAATCAGGGCCATCACCAGACGGGCCTTCCGCGGGCTGATGCGGGCGAACCGGAAGGTCGCACACCATTCGGTCCGTTTTTCGGTTTGCTCTGCCATGGTCCGACTCACCTAACCAGCCCGTCCGCCCGGAAGCCGCCTCGCCATCCGCGAAGCGCCGCCCGCGACGCCGGGTTCACTTCTTCGAGCCTGCGTGCCCCTTGAACGTCCGCGTGGGACTGAACTCACCCAACTTGTGGCCCACCATGTCTTCCGTCACCAACAGCCCCACAAACTGCTTGCCGTTGTGCACCTCGAACTTCTGGCCGACGAACTCCGGCACGATCGTGCATCGGCGCGACCAGGTTCGAATCGGCTGGTTCTGGTTCCGCTCCTTCGCGAGGGCCACCTTGCGAAAGAGCTTCTCGTCCACATACGGACCCTTCTTCGCAGATCGCGTCATCCTGCGAGCCTCTCACTTGCTTGCGTGACCGTCCGGACTCACGCCGCCGCTGTTCGGCCGCCCATCCGGGCCGCATACGGCAACCACGTCCTGTTATTTCCGGGGCAGCACCAACTGCCCGTAGAGTTTGCTTCGACGACGACGCAAAATGCGCCGGTTCGACGGCTTGCTCGGACTGCGGGTGTGTCCACCCTTGGCCAGCTTGCCCTTGGGGCTGCACGGGTGCCGACCGCCGCAGTTGCGCCCTTCCCCGCCGCCCAGCGGATGGTCGTGCGGGTTCATGGCCGTGCCACGCACATGCGGACGGCGCCCGCGATGCCGCGTCCGGCCGGCCTTGCCCCATCGCAGGTTCTGGTGCTCGATGTTACCCAACTGGCCGATCGTGGCCCGGCACTCCACCCGGACCTGCCGCATTTCACCCGACGGCATCACCAGCGTAGCCCAGACCCCCTCACGGGCCAGCAGCCGACACGCCGCTCCCGCCGAGCGGGCCATCTTTCCCCCCTGACCCGCGTTCATCTCGACGTTATGCACGTCCATGCCGACCGGGATCGAACTCAGCGGCATGCAGTTGCCGATCTTCGGCTCCACACGCTCGCCGCTCTCCACCACCTCGCCGGGCTTCAACCCGACGGGGGCCAGGATGTACCGTTTCTGCCCGTCCGTGTATTGCACCAGCGCGATATGACACGACCGGTTCGGGTCATACTCCACCCCGAGCACGCTGGCCGGGCAGTCGTCCTTCCGACGCCGGAAATCAATCCGACGATACAGCTTGCGGCTCCCGCCGCCACGATGACGACACGTGATCCGCCCGTGATGATTCCGACCTCCGCGCCGGACCAGCCGCTCGCACAGCGACTTTTCCCGGCGTTTCCGCTTGTCGGTGATCTCATCAAAATCATTGACCGACGATTTGCGCCGTCCCGGCGACGTCGGCTTGTAGATCTTGATGCCCATGTCAACCCCGCTCTGCCCGCCGGTTCACGGCGACTGGCCTTCTCAGAACAAATCAATGTGGAAGCCCTGCCGCAGGACCACCACGGCCTTTTTCGTGTCGGCCGTCTTGCCGGTCTTGAACCGCACCCGACGGCGCTTGCCGCCGCGGTTCGCCGTCCGCACCGCCTCGACCTTCACGTTGTAAATCTTCTCGATCGCCTGTTTGATCATCGGCTTGGTCGCTTCGGGATGGACCTCGAACGTGAAAGCGCCGCCCCGAGCCGCTCGTGACGCCGACGCGTCATACTGCTGCTGACTCTGGTGCGTGCCTTTCTCGGTGACCAGCGGGCGCTTGATAATGTGGTAAATGTCCATGCTCAGGTTGTCCCGTCACCGTGTTCGATCCGCCCCGGCCGCAAGCCGACCGGATCTCGCTGCAGAATCTCAAACGCCGCCTGCGTAAACACCAGCGTCGGACGACGCAACACTTCACAGGCGTTCAAATCCTGGATCGTCCGAATCTCCGTACGCGGGATGTTCCGGCCGGACCGGTACACCGCGTCGTTGGGCTCATCCAGAGCCACCACCGCTCCACGCTCGGCCCCGATGGCTCTCAGCAACTGGGCGAACACCCGGGTCTTGGGGGTTTCGAAGGACAGATCTTTGACGATGACGGCGTGATTCGAGGTGAGCTTCGCGAGGATCGCGCTGTTTCGCGCCAGCCGTCGCATCCGACGCGGAACGTCCTTCCGCCAGTTCTGCCCACCCTTGGCAAACGCCACACCGCCGCCCCGCCGAATGTTCGTACGAATCGTGCCCGCCCGCGCGTTGCCCGTACCCTTCTGTCGGTAAAGCTTGCGCGTCGAGCCGGACACCATCGAACGGCTTTTCGTGCGGGCGCTGTTCTGCCGCTGGTTCGACCGCCAGGCCACGATCGCCTGCTTCAGCAGCTTCACGCGGACCCGGCCGCCCAGCAGCGCCGGGTCGATCTCCATCGAACCCGCCGCCTTGCCCTGCATATCCACCACTGGAACCGAAATCATGACCTCGAATCCACCGCCCCATTCATCTCATCCGGGGCGAATCACCTGTCTGCGACCTCCGGACTACGTCCGCGTCTTGGACTGACGTACGAACACCAGAGACCCGTTGGGACCCGGCACGCTGCCCTGGATCAGCAGCAGGTGGTGCTCGGCATCCACTTTGACCAGGCGCTGGCAACGTGCCGTACGCCGTTCGTGGCCTTTGTGTCCCGCCATCCGCTTGCCCTTCCGGACCGCCCGCCCGGTACCCCGCGTGGATCCACCGGCACCGATGCTGCCCGACGAGCGATGCTTACGCTCCGTACCATGGCTGGCCGGCTGCCCGCCAAATCCGAAACGACGCATCACGCCCGTAAAGCCCTGCCCCTTCGACACGCCGGTCACGTCCACGTAGCCCACACCGGTCGCAAACAGGTCGACCGTCACCACGTCTCCCGGCGCAACGGTCGCCTGCTCCTGCAGACGCACCTCCCGGGCATACCGCTTCGGACCCGTCCCCGCCTTGGCCGCATGCCCGATCAGAGCCTTGCTGGTCCGGTGGGGCTTGACGTCCTCGAAGCCCAGTTGCACCGCGTCGTAGCCGTCCAGATCCCGCGTGCGAACCTGCATCACGGTGCACGGACCGGCCTGGACGACGGTAACCGGAGTGACCACGCCGGCCGCGTCGCAGACGCGCGTCATGCCAATCTTCTTGCCTAGTAGTGCCGCGATCATGGTTCTCGCATCTGCAATCCGGCCCGTGCCGGTACACGGCCCGGTCGTACTCCGGCTGCCCTTGGCCGTGCGATCCAACTCACACAGCTCTATTGTCTCTCTAGAAAACGTCGCGACGGGTCCGGTCGCCCGGTCGCCCGACGGGTGAAACGAGGAAACCGACGGCTACGTCTTAATCCGGATGAACACCCCGGCGGGAACCACAAGCCGGTTCAGGGCCTCTACGGTCCGCGGGGTCGGATCGTAGATATCAATCAGACGCTTGTGCGTCCGAAGCTCAAACTGTTCCCGCGACTTTTTGTCAATGTGCGGCCCACGAAGCACCGTGTACCGCTCAATGCGCGTCGGCAAGAGCACCGGCCCGTGGACCCGCGCGCTTGTCCGCTTGGCGTGGTCTACGATCTCCCGGGCGGACGAATCCAACGCCGCGTGATCGTAAGCCTCCATCCGTATACGAATTCTGTTACCGCTTGCCGGCATGTTTCCGCCTGTACCACCTGCACCTGAACCCGGCGTATCCGCCCTGCCGCCCCATTAGCGCGACAGATCGGATACCGTACCTGTTCAGCGATTTTTGTCAACACCCATAGTGATCGCGATTTTTCCGAAAAATTCCGCCGACCAGCCACACAAAACCCCGATTCCAGTGTTACTGCACTTTAATCGCTCACAATACAAACGCGGCTACCACGGGCACCCTCGGCCCCCAGAGGCCCGCCGCCCGCACCCCCTGGAAAAAACCTCCAGCCGACGCAAAAGTGGCTGGCAGCCGGACTGTCGAGCCTCCCGCTGGAAGCGGCAGTGAAGTGCTGGAAGCTCGCGCAACCGGTCGCAAGGAGGTATCCATTCGATGTTGCCATGGTCGATCCGAGTTCCCCTCTTGCTGTGCTGTGGAATCGCCCTGCTGAGTGGCGCGGAGCCCACTGCGTCCCGACCGGCTACCTCGCCGCCGCCGGACCCCACCCGGTTCGCAGACGAGGTTCTCCGTTTCGTCGAATGGGACCGGCGCAACACGTTTGCCCAAGACGCAGTCCTGTTCGTCGGCAGCTCAAGCATCCGCATGTGGGCCACCCGCCAGAGCTTTCCGGATTGGCCCGTGATCAATCGCGGGTTCGGCGGCTCCCACACGTCCGAGGTGAACCACTATTTCAACAAGATCGTCCGGCCGTACAACGCCAAGGTGATTGTCCTGTACGCCGGGGACAACGACATTGCCGCCGGTCGCAGCGCGGAACAGGTGCGCGACGCCTTCGTGGAGTTTGTCGAGCGTGTGCGGGAAACGCAGGGGCAGACGCCGATCGTGTACCTTTCCATCAAGGCCAGCGGGAGCCGGTGGCAGCATTGGCCGGAGATGCAGAAGGCCAACGCCCTGATCCGCCAGGAGTGTGAAAATCGCGCGCACCTGACGTACGTGGACGTCGCGGGCCCTTTGCTGGCTCCAGACGGCCAGCCGCGCGCGGAATACTACCTTCCGGACCGTCTGCATCTGTCGGAGGCCGGCTATGCGGTATGGACCGGCATTCTGACGCCGATCATCGAGAACCTCCTTCACCCCCGCACCGCCAGATGCGATTCACCTGGCGCTGGGAGGAGGATTGTGACGCTCGATTGCTAGGAGGACAATCCGAGTTGGAGCGGACCGCAGCGACTTCTCCGACCGCACGCCCCAAGCACGAAATCTTGGCTTCGACCCTTGAAGTGATCCGTGGGCGTGAGGTACGGGATCGCTCGGCCGCGGACGAGGCAGCGACGGCCCGTCAGGGCGATACGATTTCTGGGCATCGGACGTTTACGCGGAGCGCGATCCGTGTTTCTTGCCGTCCGCCGCAGTCAGTGAGACACGGACCATACGTTCGCAACTGCCTGCGGATTATGATGTTGCGCGATTCGGGGCGACTGGATTCGAACCAGCGACCTTGTGGTCCCAAACCACACGCTCTAGCCAGGCTGAGCTACGCCCCGGGGCACGATCGGCCAGTCCAGAACCAGTCCGCGGTGCGCTTCGGGCGGCTGGCCAAGACCCTCCACTGCCGTCTCATGTACCATCTTAACCGGTCGCGCGGCATGGACAAGGTGGCACGCTGGCAAGCCATCGGCCCCAAAAACGGAAGGGCGTATTGCGTAACCCGGGGCAGGGGCGGTATATACGACGCGGAACAGGCGCGGCGTGAACGCGGTCACGGGGTTGTTTGTGACAACGATGCTGAACAGAGTGCAGTTCACCGGGCGTTTTTTTCGCCGTCCACTGCGCGTGGGAGCAATCGCACCGAGCTCTGATCAACTGGCCGACGCTGTGACCTCGTGGGGAGAGTTGCACGAAGCGGACGTTGTGGTTGAGTACGGCCCGGGCACCGGCGCGTTTACATCGCGGATTCTCGCCCGCCTCAAGCCGGGGGCCACTTTTGTTGCGATTGAACTGGATCGTGTACTGTGCCAGTCCCTCCGCCGGCAGTTTCCCGAAGCTGCCATCTACCGCGATTCGGCCGTAAATGTCATGAGGTGCCTGCGCCGACACGGGCTGTCGGGTGCGGACTGCATCGTGTCCGGGCTGCCTTGGGCGACGTTTGGTCCGGAGCTGCGGCGTGCGTTGATGGATCGTACACTGGAGGCCCTTGCTCCGGGGGGACGGTTTGTGACGTTTGCGTATCTGCAGGGGCTGCTTCTTCCGTCGGGCCGGGCGTTCCGACGCATGTTGATCGAACGGTTCTCCATGGTGAGCACGTCCCGGGTCGTCTGGTGTAATCTGCCGCCCGCCTTCGTCTATCGATGCACGCGATAGACCATTCACGCAGGGCTCAATGCCTTCCTGACGGACATGCCGCGCGGCCGTGCTTCTCCAGATACCGCTGGTGATACTCCTCGGCGCGGTAGAAGGGACCTGCCGGCTCAATCTGCGTAACGATGGGGCGCTTCCACCGCCCCGCCTCCTCCAAGCGCTGCCGGGTCACCCGGGCGGCTGCAGCTTGATCGGCCCCGTAGTAGAAGATGACCGATCGATACTGCTCGCCAAGGTCGGGCCCTTGCCGGTTGAGCGTTGTCGGATCATGGATGTCGAAAAACAATTCCAACAGCCTCTCGTACGAGATGCGCGACGGATCGAACCGAACCTGCACGACCTCCGCGTGCCCCGTTCGGCCGGAGCAGACTTCCGAATAGGTGGGGTTTTCCGTGTGGCCGCCGGAGTAACCCACCGTCGCCTCCAAGACGCCGTCCGCCTGGCGAAACGCCAGTTCGACCCCCCAGAAACATCCCGCCCCGAACATGGCCATCGCCGATGGGTCGGGGCCTGGCACAGGCGCTGATGCGGAATCCGGAGCAGATGCGGTCATCGATTTCTCTGAAGGTTTCATTCGTTCTGCCTCCATCTGTTTCAGGCCGTTTTCCCGCCGGCCGGTCAACCGAATTGTATCCTCCAGGGCGGTGACGCGCCAGGCCCATGTCTGCGGCAATTGCCTCGCGGTTGCGCTTTGCGTCCCATTGCTGTCCCGTCCGCGGACGCCGGCATACCAGCCTGAAGCGACGCCCGCCATCCCGCCGGCCAGAATTTCAGGCGGCGAGTTCCTCTGCGAGAGCAGCGTCGTTGCGCCGCCGCAGACGGGCCAGCACATCTTTGTGAATCTGGCTCACGCGAGACTCCGAAAGGCCCAGGACCGCTCCCGTTTCGGTCATCGTGAGCGACTCATAGTAATACAACACGAGAACCAGCCGCTCCGACCTGGAGAGGCCCCGGGTGAGATAGGCGGCCAGCAATTCGCGTGAGATTCTGGCGCGCGGGTCGGGCGATCGCTGGTCGGGCACGTCCCAGGCACCCGTGCGATGATCGGCGGAGTCTTGGTTTCGCACTTCGATCGCGCTGAAATGGACCTCGCACCCCAGCCTTGACAGCCGCGCGAGTTCCTCGAAGCGATGGATGGACAACCCCATCCGTTCGGCCGTTTCTTCGACCGTCGGCGGACAGCCCCACTCTCTCTTGAAAGCTTCCACGGCCTTGGCCCGCTGCCTTTCGAACCCGCGAACCAACCGGCTCTGCCCATCGGCGGCGCGGAGCCAATCCATGACCGCACCGTTGATTCGCCGCCGACAGAACAGTTCGAACCGCGTGTTGAGCGATGGGTCAAAACTCTCCACCGCGCGGATCAGACCCTCAAACGCAGCGCTGCGGATCTCGTCGATTCCGATTTGCGAGGGCAGCCGCCGTGCCAGTCGCGCGGCGGCCGTGCGCACGAGGTGAGCGTAGTGTTCGACGAGTTCGTTTCGGTCTTGCGTACAGCGTTTGGCGCGGAACCGACGCCACAGCACTTCGATGGGCGTCTTGTGTGTCTGGGGGCACATCAACAGGTCCTTTCTTCCTCGTGGGGCGAGGAACTGAAACGTCCAGGTTTCGCCGCCGGTGTCCTCCGACGGCCAATTCCTTTTTCTGCCACTGCCGCGACTCACCCCGGCCTGGCGCAGCCCGAGCGATCGCACAATGAAAACCTCTGGTTCAGCAAGACGTTACGGCCGCGTATGTCGGATGTGTTGTTCGGGTCTGGCTCGGTGACCCGCACGGCCGGCGGACTGGTGGTGTCGGATGCACACCGCCGCAGCAGGTTAAGAATAGCCCATATTCTCGGACTTTACCACAGGACTGCCACATGCCGGGTAGGCGGTTGCGTTGTTCGCAAGTGGCGATTGGTAGGTACGTTGGGACGCACGCGCGGGCGACCTTCCCCGCAACGAGCGGGCGTTTTAAGCGAAACAGGCGGGTCGCATGTTTTTTTCCCGATT
>JBPOIK010000185.1:0-6233 GCA_052034525.1 Planctomycetota bacterium | reverse complement strand
GGTGTCCGAGGACGAAATCATCCGCCGGCTGCGCGCGGGTGAGAACGGCGGCCGTGGTGGCGCGGCCTCCGCCGAGCTGGCCGCCGCCACGCCGCCGGTCCTGCTGCCGCAGTACCTCACGGTGGAGGAACTCATGGCCACCTATCCGGGCCTGCGCGAACCGGTGATCGAGGGGCTGCTGCGCGAAGGCGAGACCATGAACGTCATCGCCACGCAGAAAACGGGCAAGAGCTGGTTGGTAACGGACCTCGTCATCGCGGTCGCCATGGGCCGGCCATGGCTGGGGCGGTTCCCCACGCGGCAGGGGAGCGTGCTGGTCCTCGACAACGAGCTGCACGGCGAGACCATCGCCGACCGCATTCCGAAGGTCGCCCGGGCGCGCGGCATCGACCCGGCCACGTTCCGCCGGCACGTCTGCGTAGAGAACCTGCGGGGCCGGCTCGTGGACCTCGTCCGGCTGCGAACGTACTTCCGGGCGATCCAGCCGGGCCTGTTCAAGGTCGTGGTCCTCGATGCGTTCTACAGGTTCATCCCGCCGGACACCGACGAGAACGACAACGGCACGATGGCCCGCCTGTACAACTACATCGACAGCTACGCACTGGACCTGCGGTGCTCGTTCGTCCTGGTGCATCACACGACGAAGGGCAGCCAGTCTAACAAGTCCGTCACCGACGTGGGGGCCGGCGCGGGCGCGCAGAGCCGGGCGGCGGACACGCACCTGATCCTCCGCGCCCACGAGGAACCGAAAGCGGTAGTCCTGGACGCGGCGATCCGTTCGTGGCCGCCCATCGAGCCGGTCTGTCTGCGCCGCGAATGCTACGTCTGGGACCTCGCGCCGGACCTCGACCCGGCGCTGCTCAAGTCCGACCGCCCTTCACGCCGCCGGAAGGCCAAGCCGGAAGAGGAACCGGGCAAGCTGGCCGAGCCGCCCTGGGATGCGGCGAGGTTCGTTCGCGAGTTCGTCCGACCGGAAGCGAAGACCAGGGCGGCAGTCATTGAGGACGCGATCCGAGCGGGGCTGTCGGAACGTCGCGCCGAGCGGCTGCTGCTCCGCGCCGAGGACATGGGCCTGACGCATCGCTGGAAGTTCGACAGCAACGCGCCGGTCAAGTACGCGACCGTGTCGCAGCCCCTGATGGACGTTGGCACGACCTCGAAACCGGTGAAGAAGCGAAAGCGAAAGAAGTGACTGCGCGCCCGCGCGCACCCCCCATACCCCCCTGAGGTGCGGAAGCACCTCAGGGCTGGGGTGTGTGCGGGTGCGGGAGCACAAGGAAGGACGGGATGGCAAGAAGCTGGGAAGGTGCGAAGGTGAGGCCGGCCATGGCTGGCCAGTGGCCTGCCGCTGCGAGCTGGCCGGCCGGTGGCGACGACTCGCCGGACATGCCCGCCGGGCATCTGCGCGGCTCGCGGTTGAACGCGGCGCGGCCGGACGGTCGGCAAGGCGTCGGCGGTGAAGTAGCCTGCCAGAAGAGCCGCGCGTACGACGCGGCGGACCATCCGGAAAGGAACTCAAGCCATGCCGCACGCAACGGAGCGAGAATTGGACGCCGCGAGGAAGGTCGCAGAGGCCGTGACCGAATTCCTCATCGCCTGGGACGAAGGCCGGCGATTACGAACGCCCGAGCAGGCCAAGCCGCAGGTCGAGGTGAAGCTGCCCGAGTGGCCACCAGCGCCGGCGCTGAAGCCCGAGCTTCCGAAGGAGCCGAAGCTTCCACCGGCGGACCCTGGCCAGCTCATCGGCGTGCAGGAACTGGCGAAGCTCCTGGGGTGCGCGCCGCGCACCATCTACCGGCTCGCGGACGGCGGGCGCATGCCGCGTCCTCGGAAGCTCGGCGGCCTCGTTCGGTGGTCGCTCGCGGAAATCAGGAAGTGGGTCGAGGACGGCTGCCCGAAGGACTACCGCAGGCGCTAACGGGTCCTTCCGGCGGTCCGTCGGAAAAGTACCGCCGCGAGAACGGCACCGGAGTAGGTTTGTTTCGTTCGGCGGCGCGCGCACGGCCGACGATGCCTCCTGCCCCGGCGCGGCGCTGCCCGCGGCTGGCCGGCTGCCGGGCTGCCGCCGCCGCTGCCCGACGGGCTGGCAGCCGTCCGGCAGGGAGCCACGCGGTTTTCAGGCGGGAAGCGGGTCGCCGATGCTTGACACGCTGGCCGTCGCGACCGCAAGGTGGACGTAAGACGCGATGACACAGGGACTTGCGACAACGCGAAAGGAGGCGGCAACGATGAGCGCGACGGCCACGATGCCGGCGGTGGCCTACCTTCGCCGGTCCACCGACAAGCAGGAACAGAGCATCGCCGACCAGCGCAGCGAGATCGAGCGGTACGCCCGCGAACGCGGCTTCCGGATCGTCCGCGAGTACGTGGACGACGCCATCAGCGGCACCTCGGCCGACCAGCGCCCCGGCTTTCAGAAGATGATCGCCGACGCGCCGGCCGGCGGCTTCAAGGCGGTCATCGTGTGGAACTCCGACCGCTTCAGCCGCGGGGACGTGACCGAGACGGAGCATTACCGCTTCCTGCTCCGCAAGGCCGGCGTGACGGTCCTGAGCGTCACCGAGGATTACCTCGCCCGCGAGGGCATCGACGGCGACGTGCTCCGCACCGTCAAGCAGTTCCAGAACCGCCAATACTCGATCAGCCTCTCGCAGAACACGCTCCGCGGGCAGATCAGCTCGGTGACGGCGGCTTCCGACCCCGGCCGGCCGTGCCCGTACGGTTACGACCGCGAGATCATCGGCCCGGACGGCACGGCGCTGTACCGCGTGCGGTTCTGCCCGGGCCGCATCCGCGAGGTGTACGGCCGCGACGGGCAGCTTCAGGCGAAGTACGCCAAGGGCCAGGAGCTTCTGAAGCCCGGCAAGGAGTGCAAGGCCCGGCTGGTGCTGAGCACGCCCGAGCGGGTCCACACCGTCCGCGAGATCTTCCGCCTGTGCGTGGACGGCCTGGGCTTCAAGGGCATCGCCGACGAACTGAACCGCCGCGGCGTGATCGGCCCGCGCGGCGACTTCTGGAGCTTCACGACGATCAAGTCGATGCTGGAGATCCCGGCCTACCAGGGCGATCTGGTGTGGAACCGCCGCACCGAGGCGAAGTTCTACGCGGTCCGCGAAGGCCGGGCCGACAAAATGCGGCCGGCGCAGGAGTCGGCGCGGGTTTCAGTCACGCGCCGCGAAGACTGGATCGTGGTCCCCGATGCCGTGCCCGCCATAGTGGACCGGCAGACGTGGCAACGGGCGCAGGTCATGGCCCGCAAGCGCGCGGAAGCTAGGGGCGGGATCGGTCACCGCGACCGCTGCTGGCTTTTGACCGGCGTGCTGCTCTGCGGCGACTGCGGACACCGGTACTGGGGCGAGCCGAAGCGGAAGGGCCGGGTCGAAGGGCGGGCGCCGGTCATCACGAACTACTACACGTGCGGCGGCCGGCGGACGCACGGCAAGCTGATCTGCCCGACACCGGCGCACATCAAAGCCGGCGACCTCGAAAGCTGGGTGCTCGGCAAGCTGGAGCGGCTGGTGCTCGGCGACTCGGCCGGCACACAAGCGGCGATCGACCGGATCGTGGCGCTGCTGATGAACGAGGACGGCTCGGCCACGGAGGTCGAGCGGCTCGAAGGCGAGCTGCGCAAGGTGGGCGAGACGGTCGCGGCCCTGACGGCGAGCATCGACCCGGCGAACCTGGCCCTGCTCAACGACAAGCTCACCCAGCTTCGCCTTCGCAAGGAGCATCTGGAGCAGGAGCTTGCCGCCGCCCGGCTGGCCGGCCCCAGCCGCGACGAGCGGACCATTCGGCAGTGGGCGAAGCGGCAACTGGCCGGCCTCGCCGACGCCCTGAACGGCCGGCGCGACGATGAGGCCCGGCGGGTACTGGGGAGCTATGTCGAGCGGATCACGGTCTGGCCTTCGACGAAGCGCGGCGAGATGGCCCTGCACCCCGACTGCTGGGCGCTCTGGAAACAGCACGACCGCCCCGAAAGGCGGTCGTGTGGTAATCAAGTAGCGGGGACGCGAAGAATACCGCTTCAACTTCGCGAGATGTTCTGGGAGCGGTTCCCTTCCGCGGCGTAACCGACGGATTCACAACTGTTTGCGGCGAAAGGCCGCCGCCGTTCGTCCGCCGAGATCGGGTTGCGGTGCCTGCGGGTTCGGCCGAGGATGGTGCTTGGTTGGATGCGGGGATTCGGACGGCAGCGGGACCGGCGGCGGTGCCATCTCACGCCGCTATCGCATGTTACGGACTTGCCGGGCACTCAGTGATGTGGGAAATATCGGGCTAGATTCACGACCGCATCGCGTGCTGCCTGAGACAATGACTTGACTTATGCGCCATGTATGACGATAATGTATAAGGAACGCGAGCGATGAGCGCGATACCGGAATTCACCGAGGACGGGCTTCTGCCGCAGGGCGACTACGAGGTCACGCTCGACGAACTCCGCGAATCCGCCCTGGTCGTCGGCCCCAGGGACCGGGCGAGCTACCCGAACTGGGATGCCCCTTGGCGCAGGAAGCTGGTGGACAACCTGGAGGTGATGGTCCGGCAGCTTTGGCAGGTCGGTGTCGTCGACATCTTCGTTGATGGCTCGTTCGCCGAGGACAAGGACCATCCCAACGACATCGACGGCTACTTCGTCTGCGACCTTCGGCGCCTGGCCAGCGGCGAACTGGAGCGCGAGTTGAACCTGCTGGACCCGCATAAGGTCTGGACGTGGGACCCGGCCAGCCGGCGGCCGTACCGCGGCTACCCGAAGCGCCAACTGCCCATGTGGCATCAGTATCGCGTCGAGCTGTACCCGCACTTCGGGCAGCCGTCAGGCATTCGCGATGAGCACGGCCACGAGTTGGAGTTCCCGGCGGCGTTTCGGCGGTCACGCCGCGACGGCCGGCCGCGCGGCATCGTGAAGATCGGAGGCAGGCCATGATCCGCAACGAGAAGGAATACCGCGAAGCCGTGGAGCGAATCCGCCAGGAGAAGGACCGACTGGCCCGGCAGGAAGCGGAACTGAAGACGATGGGGCTGGGGCCGGCCGAGATCAAGCGGGCCTTGGACCCGATGCGGTCGTTCCACCAGCAGCTTGAGGAGGAGGTCGCCAGCTACGAGCGGCTCAGGCGCGGCGAGTTCGACGAGATCGAGAACCTTCGCGGCCTGGGGCAACTGCTGGTGGGGCTGCGGATCGCCCGCGGCCTGACCCAGCGGCAACTGGCCGAGAAGCTCGGCGTGCACGAGACGCAGGTGTCGCGCGACGAGCGGAACGAGTACCACGGCATCACGCTGGAGCGCGCGGCGCGAATCCTCGAAGTCCTGGGCGTGGAGGTCCGCAGCCGGGTCGAGCGGATCGAACCGGAGCGGGCGGAAGTCGCGTGAGCCGGTCACGCGGTCGTGGGTTCACATCGGGCCGAGCGGGCGATGTGTTCGGAACCTGTTCGCAAGATCGGCTGCATGTTAGGGTTATGTACGCATTTGTTGCTGAGTTGATGATCGGGGCGCGATGGGTACCGCTTCAACTTCGCGAAGCGTTCTGGCGGAAGTTCCGGCGGGTGGCCTGAGGCCGCACGAAGCCGGCCCGCTCCGCGCCTTCGCGGCTCCGGGGTCACCAACCCGCCTGAACGTCGTCATCCAAGCCCAGTTCACGCAGGGCTGCCTTGGTCTCCTCGACTCGGTGAGGCGGCAAGCCGCCCTCCGGCGTGATCTCGAAACTCACGGTCAACTTGAGGCCGCCACTCGTAGCGAACTTGGCGAGAATCTTCGTGTAGAAGTTCATCCACTTCTGCGCCGGCACGTCGCCGGTCCACCGCATCGTCTTAGCTTCGGGCGGCGGAGGTGGCGGAGGAGGTGGTGGCGGCACGGATTCTTTCGTGATAGTGACCGTGGTTTGGGCGGAGAGGCCACCGGCGACCACCTCGACAAGGTACTCGCCCTCCTCCTCTCCGGCCTTGAACCCACCCTGATCGTCGATCACGCCGCCCTTCGCTGACCACGCCGGATCGGGCAGCGCCATCGGGCGGCCGTGTTGGTCCTCGCCCCGCGCTTGAAACGTGATATGCCCGCCGCAATGCACTCTTGCGTTCTGCGGTGTGATGGTCACGGTGGTGAGCGTCGGTGGTTCGATGTGTTTCTTCGCTTCCTCGGCCTTGAGTATGAACACATCGTCTGAAATCTCCACCTCAGGCGGAGTCAGTTCGCGCTCGAAGACGAACGGCTCGTAGCGGCCGTCAGGCCGTTTACCCACG
>JBPOIK010000202.1:0-65523 GCA_052034525.1 Planctomycetota bacterium | reverse complement strand
GCCGGTCCGGCCGAGCCCCCTCTCTCGCAGCGAGCCGGCCGGCCCGTCCGGTCAGCAAACAGCAGGGCCGCCCGTCTGACGAGCGGCCCTGGTATCATTTTCCTGGCCGTTCGCTTCGGCCAGCCTTCCCGAACGGCAGATTACGGGGTGGGGCCCGTCATCGCCGGCGCAAACAACAGGTAGTCGTTTGCGATGTCGACATCGCCATCCGGCACGAAGTCGGAGCCGGCACAAGACTCTCCGATCACCGGCGGCACAGTGAAGCACTGCTGGAAGAGATAGAAGTCGTACAAGTCGACGTCGAAATCTCCCTCGGCATCACCCACCATCACGCCGAAGGACAGCGTGCTCGGGGACACGTTCCCCCATTCGTCGACAATCCCCGGGAATCCGATGGACAGCATGGCGTTGGGCGTCGCTCCGTTCATCATGATGGTCAGGAGCTTGCCTTCGGCGGTCAGACTGGTGACCGTCCCGCTGCTGACGGTCACATCCGTCACATCCAGGCCACCAAGGCCGAAGATGTTCTCGTCAAACCGGACGCGCAATTCGGTCGGCCCGCCCAGACGCGATTCGCCACGGTTCATCACGTTGAGGGACAGGATGTTCGGGTGTGGGTTCACGTTGATCGACAGATTCCTGATGTCAACGAAGTCATCACCCGCGCCGTACCAGTCCGTGCCGTAGAACGCAATTCGCGTAACCCGATTCGGATCGAAGTCTCCGCTCTCTACCACATCCGGCGTGCCGTCACAGTTCGCGTCACCCAACAGGTCGCCCAGATCGATCGACACGCGAACCCAGCTCGGATACTGCGGCAGCGGATCACACTCCCAGCCGCCGCCGGTCTGATAGACCATGCCGTAGCTGCGGCTTCCCGTTTGCTGCCCCGCCTCATTGGACGAGTAGAGCGTCACGAAGATCGGCGCGTCCTCATACGGACCGGTGTTGGTAGCATCCTGATAGTAGCGCGCGTCGAACTCCAGCGTGCCGCCGCCGGCCACCGATATCGGATTCTCTCCGGCCCGCAGAAGGTCTACATAGATGTAGTACCAACCGCCGCCGTTGAGAGTCATACGGGTCCAGCCGTCCGCATCCGGCATAAATCCGATGGTCCCGCCGCTGTTACCAAAAATGGCGTCATGGTCCGAGCTCTGCTCCGGGTCCAGGTTGATCTGTTCGTCCATTTCGATGATCACCTGCCTGCTCGGCGCCATCCCGTGCGTCTTGTACGATCGGGCCCGTTCAACCACCGGTCCGGTGATGTCCTGACACTCATCCGGAATGCCGTCCGGCGGACCGCCGCCCGGACGCGTCACGTCGGTCAGGGTTCCGTCCGCCAGATCGCATTCGTCCGGCACGTTGTTGCCGTTGCAGTCCTGGCTGTAGCCGGAGATGATATCCAACGCGTCGGGAACTCCGTTTTCATTGCAGTCGATCAGTTCTCCGATCCCTCTCAGCGCGACCAGCAGTGGTGTCACACCGTAGTCACCTGATGGCCGGAAATAGTACACGTGCTGCTCGGATCCGAACGTCGGTCCCAGCAACGGCCCGCCGCGCACCGTATAGGTGTGGTCCGCGATGCTGCCGGTGTTGAAGGAGAAGAACGGCTGCGTGATGGCAAGGTCCGCCTGGGTGTACTCCGTGCCATTGATCTGCCAGGACCATCCGTTCAGGCTCGTCCAATCCGGATCATAAGGATCCACGAATCCCATGGCCCCGTTGCTGTTGACATCGTCCGTGACGGTCACCTTCACTTCATACGTCGTGTAGTTGAACCGGTATCGCACACGCTGCCACTTCTCCGGTGCCAGTGCCACTGGGTAATCATAGCCCACGGCGTGGGTCGAGCCGACAATATCCCACTGGAGGGCGGACCAGCCGTCCCGGGAGGGGTCTTCGTCCATGAAGACGTTGTCCCAGAGGTCCGGGCGGTACTGGTCCCATTCCACGACCACGTGCGAGTACTGATTCAGGTTCGGAATAGCCGCTACGATCCCCATGCTGTCTGTATAGCAGCCCTGGTATGCGTCGAGCCAGAGAGCCTTTCCGGTGCCGCCAATGGCCGTAACATCCACGATCTGCGCCGGCCCGTTGGCGCTATTCCAGTGATTCGGACTCCAGGTCACCGTGCCCGTGCCGCCCGGGTTGCCGTTTGAGTCGATGTCTCCCAGGGGATACCCCTCGAACCCGCCCACATCAAGCACGGTCGTGAGATTATCCGCGCTGAAGCCTGCCTTGACGACGAAGTTGTCGATATAGATCGGACCGTCATCCACGTCCTCGCAAGGCGGCGGCGCTTCGTGTCCATGGGTCACATCCACGGCAAAGACGCGAGCCTCAAAGCCCGAGTCTCCCAGACACTCTCCCAGCACGCCCGGCGGATACTTCGTGCAGTTGCATCGGCTGTTGGTGCCCGAAATGAGCACGCTGGCCCCCTGCGAGTCAATATAGAGGCCGCCGAGAGTCCGCGGCTCGCCCCACCAGGCATCCGCCATCTGGTAGTACACGCTGCTGGCGCCCGGCTCGCTGTTCGTATTGATGTCAATATCGCGATACCGGATGATCTGCCCGTCAAACCCGCCGGCAATGATGTCGTGACCGTTGAAATCCAGCGACCCGATGTCATAGTAGCCGTGACCGCTGTCGTTATGGTTGTTCGTCACGACACGGTTCTCGCCGTCGAGGTCCCAGCAGTACATCTCGCCGCCGTAATCCCGCCACGTCGGCGTGCAGACCCGATCGTTGGGCGTATCATCGATCGCGGGAATGTGGATCACGTGGCTCCGGGCCACCTTGCCGCCGTCGCTGGCCCACATAAGCTCAGCGGTTTGGGCCGTGGTGTCCACCCTGACCCCGTACATATCGGGAATGTTGTCCTCCGCGTTGCCGGAAGAGTCGTTGAAGTACAACCCGTGCAGCCCCGGCCCGAACGCAACCGGAACCAACCGCATCAGGCCCGTCGCATGCTGACGAATGCTTTTCATGTTCACCAGGGCCGTCGCCAGCGCCTTGCTCCATTCCAGCGTACCGGTGGCCGTATCCACCACAAAAATGCTCATGGGGAATATCTTCGCCGGCGGGGGCACGGCAATCACATACCATGACCCTGCGACGAAGAGCTTACCGTTGTAAAGCACCGGCGTCAGCCGCGCCAGGCCGGCGTCGGTAACCCTGAAATAGGAGTTCGGCAGGTTCGTCTGCCAGACCACCTTGCCGGTGGCCTTGTTGTAGGCCACAACGTAACCGTCCGTACCGTTGTCGCCCAGCGCGTACACACGGCCGTTCTCTCCGCCATCACCGACCACAATCGATTCCTGGGAAGCGCCGCCGAGGTAGTGCTCCTCCCCCGAATCGAACGTGTCGTTCGAGTTGAGATCCACCCAGCCCTTCCAGCGAATGTTCCCGTCGGGATCGACGGAAATCACGTGGGGCCCTCCCGGCCCTGATGCCGCCTTCCAGTACAGATTGCCGACCTCGTCAAAGACGATCGACGACCGAAATCCGGTCACGTCCGTTCCGTTGGCCGGCAGATCGAGCGTCCAGGCGATCTCGGCGCCGTACATCCACACCTGATCCTGGAACGTCATGGACGGATGGTCCGACGCGGCGCGACCACCGATATCGCCGTGGATCGTACCCCACGGCTGGGCCACCTCGTCGGCGATCACCTGCGGCGAGGCCGCCAGCAGCGCCGCCACGCCGCCCAGAACCCATACCCAACAGAACCTCTTCACATGCCACCTCCTTCGCAAGGGCCACCGCTTCCCGCCCGCCAATCACGGGATCTGATGCAATATCCAAAACCGCGCAAAGGGGAATCCGCGTGCGACACGCCCCTTCCCCCCGCGTTCCTCATTTCTGATTCGCCGGGCCGCGCGCCAGCCGCACGACCTTCCGAAAGTCCTCCTCCGCCGCCCCACAGCGATTACCGCAACCATCCTTTGCGGACGTACAATTCCGGCGCCCATTTCTCTTTCTGGGTGTACCAGATTGGATTCAGGGCGTCCGGGTACGTGTAATTGTTGGGATACGGATACGCGTTCGTCGGGAACTGCCCCCCGTCGATGGTCTCTCCGTTGAACCGTGATCCGTTGCCGATTTCCGTATGTTCCCCCTGTCGCCAGAAGAACTTGTCCTTTGTGCTGACACCGCGCAGCGTGCCGTCCGGATACCGGTCGCCCATGTTCACACGTGCCACCCGCACGCTGCCATCCACAAACAGGATCGATCCCGCCGGATTTTTCTTCGTGCCGTGCCGCCAGCCGAACGTGCTCGACCCCCAGTACGGATCGTCCCAGGCACCGCTCACCAGCGACTGCACCGAGAACCCGTGCATCCAGGTCCACCAACTGTCGGCCACCAGAACCCGATTGCTTGGAAAGGCGTCTCGCTTGAAATCCATGTCCGCGGTTCGGTCCCCGGCGTACCCGGACATGGGTACGGAGATACCAATGCTGTAGTCCGCCCCATACTGATTCGGGCCTCGCAGCGACTGAGAGTATTTGAAACCCCAGTCTCTGCCGCGTTGCTCGTTCAGGTTGTCCGGTCGGGTGTCCGTCGGACAGTATGCAACCTCCAGGTTGCCGAGATATTTCAAGGTGTACAACACGTCAACCCAGGTGCCCAGACGGTTGAAGTGCTTGGGCGCAGAGCCAAGTACGTTGCCGTCGTCCCAGTATGGGTAGGCACGATAATCCTCGAACCCATATTGAAGCGACAGACCGGTCTGATGAAAATTCGCGCCGCATTTGACCAGCTTGGCCTGCTCTCTCGCATTCCGCAGCGACGGCAGCAAAATCGAGATCAGCAGCGCGATGATCGACACCACCACCAGCAGCTCAATGAGCGTGAAACCTCGCCCGGATCCAATACCCACGCCAACGCCTTTCCCGCCCATACAGCCCACACAATCATCTGACCGCTTTCGCTTCATGATTTCAGTCCTTACCTCCCGAGTTCATTCGCACAGCCCCGGTCGACTGGCTTTTGCATTTCGGACACGTCGCAATGATCGGCTGGTGCGGCGGATCCCCTTCGAGCGGCGGCAGAAAGATCTCATTACAGTCGCGGCACTGTTTGCAGCGCCAGACCGCTTTCTTTCCGCATTTCGGACACACCAGAGGGAACTCTTCGCCGGACTTCACGGCAGCCTTGAACTGTTCGCCACATTCCATGCAGCCCAACATGGTGTTGAACTGCGCTCCGACGCTTGACGCATCCTCCTGCGAGCGGGCGAAATACAACACCACGGCCCCGCCGAGCACAACAACCGCTGTGACGATCTTGGCAGTCTTGCTCATGCGCTCCCTTCACAATGACTGACGTGAACCAACGCTTCGCCTGAACCGGGAAACGTCGAAAGGGCCACAGGCCAGGCAGCGATGGGTCGTGACACGCCGGTTCCAAGAGAGAAGTAAGGGCGGAACCTTAACCAGGCCCCCCCATCCTCTCATCTAAGCTTAGCACCTTATCTTGGACACTGCAACGAAATAAGTGCTTTCCTTTATTAAAATCCCCTCAATATGCTTTCCAGCACGAATGTATATAATCCAGCAAAAGTGCAGTTTTCGCCTCGCTTTCGGCACCCACGCCAATCAAAAGGGGGCTACGGCCGTTGTCGACCGGAGCCCCCCTTGTTCGCTGCCCACAAAAAAGCTCCCGCGCCAGATGCAACTAGCTGCGGCGACGCAGGACCGCCAGGCCACCGAGCACCAGCAGCGCCAGAGACGCCGGTTCGGGGGTGATGACCAGGTTCCGAAGGTCCACGAAGTCAGCGCCCAGTTCCGCATCCGTGTACCAGTCGGTGCCACGGAAAATGATGCGGGTCACCTGAGTAGCATCGAACTGCGCACTCGTCGGGTACTCGCCGGCGCCCAGATCGCTCAGGTTCATCTGAGCGACGACGTGATACCACTCAGGGAACTGGGGATGAGCCGGACCCCAGTCTGAATTGGTCTGGTAGAGCATCGTCAGCCCGTAGTTGTTGCCGTCGACGTCCTTGAAGTACACGAAGCCGTTCGCGTCCTCGTAAGGGTGCTCGTTCAACTCCTCGTCGTTGTATACCCGAATGTCGAACTCGATGGTCAGCGGACCGCTCAAATCCAGCGGAGCGCCCAGATCACGATCGAAGTAGACGGTAGGGCCAGAATAGTAGCCCTGCGGGATATAGCAGCGCGTGAACCCACCCAAGCCGTCACCGGGATCCGGTTCGAACGACATGTAACGGCCAATGCTGTCCACAATCACCTCACCCCATCCGTGGTCCACCTGCTGATCCATCGCCAGCTCATAGATTGGGGAGCCGAACGCGACCGTCCCCATCATGAGCACGACCAGACTCGAAACAAATGATTTCATGACTCTCCTCCTATTACCTTGAGCAGAAAGAACAGAGACGTTCCTATGGGACGCCACACAACGCCCATCAATTCCTCGTAATGTCCTGAAGCAGCGGCGAACTCGCGACGACCGGCAACGCCCACTCCACTCCGGATGCGGCAGAGAAAGGTTCCGCACGGCCTCCTGAGAGGGAGCGTTCAAGTCTCTGGTCGCAGACATGCCCGCAAGTCGCCCGGCTTTCCTGGAAACGTGGCAACAATCCCCAACCGACACAAAAAAGAGAGAGCTTGCACCGAGCCTCCACAGCTCAATGCACTCTCTCTCTCAAATCACACCCCTGCTTAGCGAGTAGCACCCACATCGCCGCTCGCCCAGCACCCCTTCTCTCTTCTCATATGTATAGCAGCTTGCCCCTAAGGTTTCAAGCTTATTTCCGGACGCTTAATCAGGTTTTGTTGTACATTGCTACTTGATTTGATGCGACCGGGGTGGATTAGGGGCTTGCCCGATCCCAGTCAGCGCGATGCACTGCTGGAAACCGGCTTCGCCGACTCCGGATTTTGCTTACACCGACCCCACCGGCGGGACCGCCGCGCGAACCCCTCCGGCCATCTGGTCCGGCGCGCATCGATCGTTCCCGCGAGCCTTTACCGCCGCTCGCCGTCACGGGGCACGGCGAGCACCCGGTAGAAACAGAAGGCCGCCAACAGAACGACGAAGCTGATCGAGGCGATCATCATGACCCAACCGGGCGTCGTCATGAGTCGATATCCCGCACCTCACGGCCCTCCTGCGTCCACTTCTGATTGGCCAGATGCACCAGGCCCGCGAAGAAGATGAGCACGAGCACCACAAACGCAACGACGAACGTGGAGGCGCTGTCGGTCAGCACGCTCTGAACATAATCGGCTGCGTTCTCCCGCAGCCAGAACACGAAGATGACCAGCAGATAGGTGGGCGCAATATACTTGATGACGGGCAGAAAGACGCGCGGCAGCTTCAGGTGCGCGCCCTCACCGGCCAGTTTGACGCAGCGCTCCGCCCCGATGACCCAGGAGAACAGAATCACCAGCGCGCCCGCCATCACAAAAATGCACAGACTCCCCACCCAGAAGTCCATCGTATCCAGGCCTTTGAGGCCCTCGCTGAAGTACAGCACCACGAGAATGCCGTTGGCGGTCAGCAGTCCGAGCAGGGCCACAGACCCGCGACGGGACAGATTGAACCCCTCTTCTAGAAAAGCGATGGCCGGCTGCAGCATGGACAGGGAACTGGTCACCGCCGCCAGAAACAGCATGACGAACCACACGAATCCGAAGAATCGTCCAGCCGGCATCTGGGCGAAGACGGCCGGAGTGGTCAGGAATCCCAGGTCAAACGTGCCGGCCCCCTGGAGCGATCCCAGGCCCAGAAAAATGAAGGCCGCGGGAATCGTGATCATGCCGCCCAGGCATACCTCGCAGAACTCGTTGGTCGAGGCGGCGGTCAGTCCGTTGAGCACAACGTCATCGTTGCGGCGCAGATACGTCGCGTACGTGATGATGATGCCGAACCCGACGGACAGGCTGAAGAAAATCTGACACGACGCCTCCAGCCAGACTTGCGGCCGGGCCAGGGCCGCCCAGATGCTCCGGCCACCCTCCGCGGTGAAGGGGTTCCACATGTACCCCAGGCCGTTGGCGACCGTTCGATCGTGCTCGGCCACTTCTGCCGCCGCCCCGCGTAGGTGCGGATCGAGCGTATCGCGCACCCGCTGGACCCAGGGCGACAGGCCGATCTGCTGCATCTGCGCCACCCGCTCCGCCCTTTTCTGGAGCAGTTCGGCCTGGGCGACGCCCTTCTGGGTTTCGGTAGCTCTTCTGTCCGCCAGCGTATTCAGGAGCTTCGCCTCGATGGCCTCATAGTGAAGCAGATCCCACACCTGTTCGCGCGTCAGCTTTCGACGGGTCTGCCGCACCCATTCGCGATGGGTGGCGGCCTCTTCCGGATTCTCCAGTTGGGCGAGGCTGTAGCGGATACCGTCGACGGAGGCGAGATAGCCGTAGGGGCCGGCCACGGGGACGTCCGCGCGATAGCCTTCCCGTCGTGCGATCACTCCCTCGTAGTAGTCGTTCAGGGTCGCCGTGAAAGCCCCGGCGATGGCCTCCGTCGCGGTCGCTCGCGCCTGCGCGACAGCACCGGAGGCCTCCGTTTCCTCAGCATCGCGGAGCCGGCGATCCACGGTGCGCAAGGCGTCCGCAAAGGCGGTCCATTTCTGGGCCGGCAAGGCGTCGGCCATGGCGAACTGCCAGGGTTCGGGGACCGGCTGTGGCGGCAGAGTGAGCACGCGGCCCAGCACGATCAGGGCGGCGATGATCAGCAGAGGCATGGCATATTTGCAAAAGGATTCGATCCCCTTGGTCACGCCCCGGTAGATCAGTATGTAGTTGATCAGGAAAACGATGATCAGAAAGTAGACGACCCGACTGAGCACGATCTTCGTTTCCCCTCCCTCCGTGACCGTGCGCATGAAGCCGTTGCGGTCGGCCCCGACGAATTGCTGAAAATACTGCCGATACGCGTCCACCTGCACACCCAGCGACTTCAGGTTGCCCACCGCGTAGTCCCAGGCATATCCAAGGCACCAGGCCTCGATGTAGACGTAATACATGTAAATGACGACCGGGATCAGAATCGCCAGCGCGCCGAACAACCGCAGCACGGGGTTGCGGGTCAGCGAGAAGATCACCCCGGGGGCACTGTTGAAGCCGAGTCGGCCCCCCTGGCGACCGAGGGTCCATTCGGCCCAGCAGATGGGGATGCCCAGGATCAGCAGCGAAATGAAGTACGGGATCAGGAACGCGCCGCCGCCGTTGGCAGCCGCCTTGCCAGGGAAGCGAAGGAAATTGCCCAGGCCGACCGCCGACCCCGAGACGGCCAGGATCACGCCGAGTTTGGTGCCCCAGTTCTCGCGAGGCCGCCCTGCCCCTGTCGGTGTCTGCGCCATCGATCGTCGCCGCTCCTGCCCTCTGGAAAGCGCGCCCGCGCCGTTCGTCCCGTTGACCGCCTGTGCCGTCGCGGCGAGCCGCGCGTCACCGCGCGTAGATGGAGGATTTCGACGCCTCGATCAGATTCGCCCGGCGGTTCCAGTCTATCTGTGGACCCTGATACGACCGGAAGGAGTCACCTCGCTCATCGTACAGCAGCGCGGGTGACCCGTAGATCGACAGGATCGTCTGATCCTCGCTGTAGGTGATGCGGCTGGCCGTCACGGATACCTTGGCGTCTGTGAAGTACACGTCGCCCTCGGCCTGGAACTTGTCCAGCGAGAACCCGCTGAGCGAGCCGATCCCCGTCCGTCCGGCCGCCCTCTGGCGGTCCGCCGGCTCACGCGCGAATTGGACAAACAGGGATTGGCAGGTCAGCCTCGCATCCCGACCGGACTCCTGGTCCGGTTCCGGCGCATCCCGCGGTGGCCGTACATGGTCGATCAGGACCATTTTCGCGCCACTCTTGTGCATAAGCAGAACATCGCGATCGAAGCTGGCGAGCTGGTAGCGAAGGTCGTAGCGCATGGAGCCGGCCCACTTCATGTACGTCTGCGACGGCTCGCCGCCACCCAGGACCCCGAACGGGTTGGTTCCCTGATCCGTCTCCGCCCGCCGACGCGCCTTTCGGACACGGTAATCCTCGATCAGCAGGTTGCCGGCGTCTTCGACTGAGACCAGACGCCCCTTGATATCCAAGTCTATCCGCGACGACGACAAGCGGGCCCGGCTCATCACGCCGCCGGCCTCGACCTCCTGATTGCCCGTCAGGGCGACCGCGTTGCCGATGGCGGAAAGCCCGACGAGCCGCCGCCGCACGCGCGGGCCGGACAGGGCATACCCATCACTTTTCTCATCCTCGCGAATGAGCGGAGCCAGAAGCCACCATTTCTCCTGGCCGTCTCGGCCGGCGGGCGGGTCCAGATCGGCCAGATCCTCGAAGGTCAGCACCATCCGGTCACAGTCGAGCGAGCTGTCTTCGGACGCCCCGTGAACGGCACCGTCAAAGAACGCCCGGTTCGCCTGGCCGCGGAAGGTCATGCCCTGTGTCCAGGTAATGGCGATCGGCACCGGTTCGCTCAACTCCCGGCCGTCCAGGTCGCTGCGGCTGGTGAACCGAAGCCGGCCCGCGCCGGGTACCTCCGCGTCCTGCCGGCCGGCGTCCAGGTGGATCACCCGACCCTGGATGCCGAAATCGTCCAACTCCAGGGAAGCCGGCGACCCGGCGGAATCGCCCGCGATCCGGGCCTTGTCGATCCGGGGCTCGCCACCTTCCTGGGGTTCGGGCGCGAAGGTGCAGTCCACGCTGGCTGCCGCGATATTCAGACCCTGCCGGGGATCCTGAATCTCCACCGTGCCGAACGCCCGCATCCGGCGCAGACCGGGCTCGTAGTCCGGTTTGGCCTCATACGCTACCCGCCGGGCGTCCCAATCCACCGTGTCCGGATCGATGCCGCGTGACACGGCGATCGCCCGCGCCGCCGCCAGGTCGAACGGGGGTTTGGGTTTCTCATACAACCGCAGGTCGACGATCATCGAATCGGAAGCGGAGATGCGCCGACGACCGCGAGCGGCGACCACGTTACCCTCCGCCTGGGCATGCCGCGGAGAGACGTCTCCTCGCTCGTCCGGCCCCATTGTCACTTCCATGCTGTCGCACGCGATGGAATCCCCGCCGTGCGTCAGTCGAACGCCGCCCCGGGCGGAAACCTGCTGGATCGCGGCCGACTGGGCCGCTTGCGGCTGGGGCGCTGCAAACTGGACATCCACCCGCTCGGCCGCAAGCGAATCCCGACTCTGCACCATCTCGACCTGACCGCTGAAGGCCGCCGATTCGAGATACTCCCGCTTGCGGATGACGGGCTGGCCGGTGAGCGGATCGGCGGATTCGAAGAGGTCCGCGCGGAACACCGCCTCCATGTCGGTAGCGAAGCGAATGCTCAACTCTTCGCCCGGCTCCGCCCCGACGGTCTGCTCGGTCGTCGAACGGGCAAGCATGGAGGCGGCGGAGCCCCTACCCCGCAGACTGCCAGGGCCGGTGACGCGCAGCACGCCCTCCTGACGGTCAAAGAAAATATCCTGCCCGGTGATCCGACCGGCCTCGGGCGAGGCCACGGACGCGCCCTCGCCGCCGGCGGAGGAACGCAGCCAGACTCGCTCACCTTCGTTGTGGTATTCCAGTTCCGCACAGGCGGCCTCGCCGTCCTCGCTTCGCAGCGCGACCGGGTGCCCGGTCGCTTGGACGTGCATCCGTTCACCAGTGGCCTCGGCCGCGCCGGCAACCACGAAATCGAGGCTGAACCGGCCCGTCCAAGTCAGGACGACCTCGCCGGACTCGTCTTCCGGCCGGGGTGTTGGCGTCGACGGCTCGGTGGATGGTTGTCCCGAGATGATGGACTGGTCGGCGGCGGCGCGACGCTGCTCGCCCACGTCAAACAGAAAGCCCAGCGTGTCACCAACCAGTCGCGAGACGACCTTCCCCGCCCGCATCTCTTCCACGATGACGCCGCCTTCAAACTTGGCCGTGTACGTTTCGATCGGCCGGTCGGCCGGCGGCCGATGGGCTTTGTCTGTCACGAGGAACGGGATGCCGTCATCGTCCGCGTCGGAAGAGTCGGGATCGGGCGCAGGGGCGGCTGCCCGGGCCACGGAATCGGGCAACACAGTGGCTGCGGGCCCCGGCGCGCGGGGCTCCGTTTGCTCTCCGGGCATCGCGATCCGGATGGACGGACCCATCCGATGCAGGATGACGCGCTCGCCGCGTTCAATCTGCAGACTCTCCACGCGGCCATTCACCTCGTCATAGCGGATGGAGAGTCCGGTCCCCTGAATGGAACCCTCGTACGCCTCGGCCCGGAAGGGCCCATCGGTCTCGATGCGCGACGCCTCCAGGTCGAAACGAAGGGAATCTACCTCCGCCCGCACCATGCGGTCCGGACCGGGCGGCAATTCCCGCTCCTGCGGCGGCAGGGCTTTGCGCGCTTCGCTGGAAAGGCGATCCAGCTCGACGACCACATGACCCTCCAGGCGCCCGCGCTGCGGATCGAATTCGTTGCGCGAGACGGACCGCCCGGCAATGACCGCGAAGTCCGCGGTGACCCGCACTTCCGGCCCGCTGGGCGTGCGCAACCGGATCTCCGGTTCGTACACCTCTATCTCGTTCGCATCGCCGGCAACGGGGTGCCATTCGCGAGCGAGCATCTCGATCCGGGCGACGCTGCTGTCGGGCGAGTAAAGGCGAATGGAGAGCTTCCCACCCTCCGGGGTGCCCGGCATTCCCTCACGCCAGGAGATCGCCTTGCCGGTTTCGGGACGGGTGGTGACCGGCGGACGCTCGGGTTGCGGCGGCGTGGCGAGACGATCGACCGACGAGGCGCCGCCATCCGTGCCGGCATACTGCACGATCGCAAACAATACCCCGACGATCGCCAGCGCCGATGAGAAGAGGATCACCGTCCGAATCAGGCTGCCGGCTCGTTTTCTGATGTCTGCGGACATGGAATCGCCGGCCGTTGCCGACCGCCTACTCCCAGAGTTTCCGTGACCAGCGGTGCTGCTTGCGCAGCACCAGCTCAATGACTTCCGCCACCGCCCCGCCACCCCCGGGACAATCCGTCACGTATCGGGCGGCCATTTTGACCGCGGGCGCCGCGTTCGCAACGGCCACCGGAAACGCGCAGCGTGACATGGGGGCCAAGTCGGGCAGATCGTCCCCGACATAACAGACCTGGGCATCCGAGGCGCCGAGCAATTCACAAACGGCCCGGTAGCCCTCGTCCTTCGCCCGCTCGCCCTGCCTGACGCATGCGATGCCCAGCTCCGTCGCCCGCCGATCCACGGCCGGGTGCCGTCGTCCCGACAGAATGGCCGTCCGGTGCCCGGCCCGCTGCCAGAGTCGGATGGCGCACCCGTCCCGCGCGTGGAACGTTTTTCCCTCTTCGCCCTCAGAGCCGAAACGAAGCCGACCGTCGGTCAACACGCCGTCGGCATCGAGAATCAACACGTTGATCGAGCGAAAATCCATGCGCGCCCCACTCCGCGACAGGGCAAGTATGCGACCGACCGTCACGCCGGTCAAGGGTGACCCAACACGCTCACCGGACCGCCCGGGGCCATCCGTCGCCCACGGAACTTCGCGGCGGGTCGGCCTCCCACACGCCCGCAACCGGTTCGCCACAGTCCGGACACGCGGACCCCGCCATGCGGTTCTCCTCGACGAAAAAGCCGCGCCGACGGATGAGTGTGGCGCCGCAGCCCGGGCAGCGGGTGTGTTCGCGATCCCCCACGCCGCCGGGCAGGTTCCCCGCGTACACAAACCGCAGGCCGGCGGCGCGACCGATGTCGTACGCCCGGATCAACGTGGATGTCGGAGTGCGGGACGGACCGGTCATCTTGTAATCCGGATGAAATGCGGTGACATGCCAGGGAATATCCGTGGATACCCCGGCGATGAAGCCGGCCAGCCGGCGCAATTCGTCGTCGGAGTCATTGAAGGCCGGGACGATCAGCGTGACGATCTCCACCCAGAATCCCAGCTCCTTGAGCCGCACGATGGAGTCCAGCACGTTACGGAGCACGCCACCCAGCTTGCGATACTGCCGGTCGTCAAAGGTCTTGAGATCCACCTTGTACAGGTCGACGAAAGGCCGAAGGTAGGCCAGCACCTCGGGCGTCGCGTAGCCGTTGCTGACGAAGCCGCCGCGGATGCCCCGTTCGCGCGCGGGGGCAAACACCTGCACCGCCCAGTCCGCGGTGATCAGCGGCTCGTTATACGTGCTGACGATCACGGGCACCCTGTTGGCCGTCGCCAGATCCACCAGCTCCCGGGGCTCACATCGCGACACCCGGCTCCGCGCCCCCTCATCCCGCAGCGCCTGGCTGGTGACCCAGTTCTGGCAGAAGCCGCAGTGCAGGTTGCAGCCGAGCATCCCGAACGAAAGGGCGTCGCGCCCGGGAAACGCGTGATAGAACGGTTTTTTTTCGATCGGGTCGATCTGAAGGCCCGAAACGTACCCCGCCGGCACGCGCAGCTCACCGCCCCGATTGAATCGGACGCGGCACACACCGGCCCGATCAACGGGAATCCGGCATCGATGAGCACAGGCCATGCAGCGCACAACCCCCTCCGGCAGCACCTCGACGAGTTCCGGCGCCGAGGGCATCGTGTTTTCCTCCAGCACCTGCTTCAGTGTGCGCATGGACATGATCTAACCCCGGGACTCGACACGTGTCCCTCTCCAAGGGAGATTGTACTCGCCGACGGGGACATCGTCGAACCCGCGCGCCAAGTCGGGACATGGCCGCGCACAAAAAAACGCTTGGGTCAGGCCGCGAGCTGCAGTACAATCCGCCCCATCGGGCGCAAGCCCGGACACTGTGGCGCGGTCATCAGGATCCCCTGGGAGATGTGCATGAAAGACGGCGGTATGGCGATCGGCGCCCCGGCGGAGGCCCGAGCGAGCGGAAAACAACACTCCGGGCGGCCGGTCCGGCCAATCCAGTGCATTCAGCGAACACCCCTGAATGACGCGGCCCCCTGTACGCCGTTGGAGCAATACAAGCTCTCCCTGCGGCAACATCACCCCGTCGACCAGGGCCTGCCCTGGGCGTGCCAGTCCACATGCAGCCGCTGCGGCCGGCTGGTGCCGTCCCGGTTCGTCTACGAGTCGGGCGAGGACAACGTGTATCTGGAGTACGACTGCCCGACCTGCGGGACGCACCGCCAGTGGCACGAAGACATTCTTTTCTGTGCCCGTCAGCCGGAGGCCCATCCGCGCCAGCCGAAGGAAACGCACACCGGCGGTCGAATCCGGCCCGTCCTTCGCACGCTGCCCCGAACCGTCGAGACGCTCTGCCCCGAGTGTTCGTGCATCATTCTCGGGCGGTATTTCGAGCAGGATAACAACGTTTACATCGAGAAAACGTGCCCCGAGCACGGCTACGTGCGCGACAAGGTCTACACCGACGCCCGATTGTATCTGCGGGCCGCCCGCCACGTCTTCCAGGATGAGCGCGGCGTGGAACGGCCGCAGGTGCGCGGAGGACGGCATTGCCCCAGTGACTGCGGACTGTGCAGCCAGCATCTTTCCACCTCGTGCCTGGCCCAGATCGACCTGTCCAACCGCTGCAACCTGAGCTGCCCGGTGTGCTTCGCCAATGCCAACGCCTCCGGCCGGGTGGCGGAGCCGACATACGAAATGGTCGTGGAGATGATGCAGGCCCTCCGCGAACAGAGGCCCTACCCCCCGACGGCCATCCAGTTCACCGGCGGCGAGCCGACAATCCATCCGGAGTTTCACCGGATCGTGGCCAAGGCGCGGGAGATGGGGTTCACCCACATCCAGATCGCCACCAACGGGATCACCCACGCCAACGCGGAATTCGCCCGACGGTCGGCAGAGGCCGGGCTGCACACGCTGTACCTGCAATTCGACGGCACCAATCCGGAAATCTACCGCTCCTTGCGCCGGGCGGATCTGTGGGACCAGAAGCTGGCCTGTGTCGAGAACTGCAAGACCACGGGCATGAAAATCTGCCTGGTGCCCACCATCATCAACGGCGTGAACAACGACCAGGTGGGCGACATCCTCGACTTCGCCGTGCGGAACGTCGAGGCGGTCAGCGCCATCGCGTATCAGCCGGTGGCGTTCACCGGTCGGATCAGCACGCGGGAGCGGGAGGCCCAGCGGTACACCCTGGGCGATCTGGCCCACGACTTGTGCCGGGCCATCCCGGGCGCCGACATTGACCGCGACTTTCTGCCGCTGGGCTCGGTTTCGCCGCTGTCGCGGGTCATGCAGTTGCTCGACGGCAAGCCGAAAATCCGGGCCAGTTGTCACAGCGATTGCGCGTTCGGAACATACCTGTTTGTGACGCCGGAGCGGGAAGCCATCCCCATCCCCGCTCTGTTCGACTTCTTCCGCCTGATGGACGACTTCAACAACCTCGCCCATCGCATTGAGTCGCGACGACCGCTGGCCAACCGGCCGGACTTGGCCCGCATCGCCTGGCTCTTCATCAAGAACTACCGATGGCGCCGGTACGACCGGCGGATCTCGCCCTTCACGTTCATCCGCGCGTTGCAAGGGCTGACCAACAAGAGCAAGGGCCGCGGCGAGGGCGAGAAAAAATCCTACAAGACGCTGATGGCGGCCGGCATGCACTTCATGGACCGTTACAACTATGACACCGAACGGGTCAAACGGTGCGTGATTCAGTATTCCACGCCGGACGGGTTTTACCCCTTCTGCACCATCAACGGCGGGCCGACCTACCGGCCTTTCATCGAGCAGATGTACTCCGTGGATCGGGATCAGTGGCGGCACGACCATCCGCACGTTCCGCTTCGCCCGACCCCTCACCCGGACGCCATGATGCCCTGGGCCGGGCGATACGGACGATTGGACGACGCGAACCCGGACGGAACCGCTTCGTGAGGCGGTTCGGGACGCATCGGAAGCGCAGGTGACAACCGCATGAAAGACCCGTACGACAGCCGGACCGAGACGCCTGTTCACTCGACGGCCAATGAGCTGGGCAAGCGGTACGCGCACCGGGGCGCCGTCTCGGACAACCCGGACAAATCGTCCGACCGCCCGGACGACGGACGCCTTTCCTCCCGGCAATATGCCCGGCAGGCCCGGATCGAGCGGGCCCGACTCGCGGGCCGGGCCGACCCCGGTTCCGGCGGCAGCCACGTCCATCTGGACTATCACCACCCGCTGGAGGACTACCTCGGCACGTGGTGGATGCGCCGCCTCCTGCGGCACATCTCCAAGGACCGCCGCGGCGGCAAAACCGTGTTCGAACAGATCGTCGAATCATACGCGAATCCGAACGCCCCGCTCTGGCACCGGATCAAGTACTGGCCGCTGCACCGGTTCATCCGCAGAATCAAAGGCGGGGTGTCGGACGAGACCTTCCGGCAGCGCATCGCCGGGCACCGCAGCACGCTGCGCGGTTTCGTGGCCACGGCCCGCAGCGTCGCGGAGTTCGGGCTCTGCCTTCCGCAGCGGTTCAGCGTGCCGCTGATCGTAATCTGGAACTTCACAAACCGCTGCAATCTCCGCTGCCAACACTGCTACCAGGACGCCGGCGCCGAGCACCACGCGCGCGAGCTCACGCTTGCCGAGAAACTTCACGTCATCGACCAGCTCGGCCGGGCCTACGTCCCCATGGTCTCCTTCGCCGGCGGCGAGCCGACGATCAGCAAAGACCTGCTGCCCGTGCTCACCCGCTGTCGCGACCTGGGCATTCACACGTCGATGGCGACCAACGGCACCACGCTGACGCCGGAGTTCTGCCGCAAGCTGGCCGACGCCCAGTGCAAATACATCGAGGTTTCGCTGGACTCCGTGGACCCGCGGAAGCACGACGCTTTCCGAGGCCAGTCGGGCATCTGGGACCGGACGGTGCAGGGCATGAAGAACGTGGTGGCCCAGGACGGCCTGCGGCTGGGCATCGCCATGTGCGTGCATCAGGGCAATTATGACGAAGTCGAGCGGATGATCGACTTTGCGGTGGAACTCGGCGCGTCGTGTTTTGCGCACTTCAATTTCATCCCGGTTGGCCGGGGTCTGAAGATGACGGATTCGGACCTCACGCCGTCCCAGCGGGAGCGGCTGCTTCGGCTCCTGAACGAAACGATGCAGTCCGGGCGGATCAGCGTGATGAGCACGGCGCCGCAGCTTGGGCGGGTATCGCTGGCCTGTGCCCCAATCGACGGGCTCACCTCCTGCTCCCACCTGGGCGGAGGCGGAGGCGAAAAGGCACGGGTGGTCGCCAAGTATCTCGGCGGGTGCGGGGCCGGGCGGTGCTACGTCTGCATCGAGCCGGACGGCACCATCACTCCTTGCGTCTATATGCCGCACCGCGTGTTGGGCAACGTACGGAACCGGCCGTTTGTCGACATCTTCCGGCGCAACGACTTCTACGAGGTGCTCAACGACCGGAACCAGCGCACCCATCACTGCGAGGTGTGCGAATTCAAATACTACTGTGGCGGATGTCGGGCCCGGGCGGACGGCTATTTCGGCCACGTCAACGCCGGCGATCCCGGCTGCATCTTCAACGACCGCGCCTGGGACGAGTTGTGCCGCGCGGACGCCGCGGAAACGGCAACCGGTTCCACGTCCTGATCGGCTGGAAAGCCGGATCTCAGGCCGAGGCTGGCCCCACAACACAAATCGCTTCGCCACCGGGCGGCGTCAGTCAATCTCCATCGGGACGCGGCCGAGCGGCACGTTGCTGCCCCGCTCGCGGAACTCCAGATAGCCCACCGGATGGGTGCCGGGCGGCGTGGCCGGCAAAAGGCGTTCACACGCGAAGCTCAGCTTCGTCGGCACGCCGGGCACGAACTCCGTCACCGCGCCGCCGCCTCGTTTGACCGACAGGCCGATCGGAGCCGCCAGCAGCAGATCCACCTTCACGGTAATGGGCGTCTTCCGTGCGTCGTCCTCCACGGCGAACCCACCCGTAATCTGGAGCGTCAAGGAGGTTTTCTCCGCGCCCGGCGAGGGGTTCGGTACGGTGGCTTCGTAGGTATTCTCCTCAAACGCCCCGTCGAGGATCGCCTCGCCATCGGAATCCAGCACGAGCACCCCGATGTCCGTCACCTCCGCGTAGTCCTCCGGACTGAGCTCCAGTTTCAGACGCACCGCCCGGAAACTCGGATCCAGCGTGATGCTCTGCTCGACGGTATCGCTGTAACCGGTGAACTCTTCCTCGCGTTCCTTACGGAAACCCTCGATCTGGCCTGTCGCGGTGGCGGGCACGTACGTGTCGAACAGGTTCGTCATCGTCACCTCGCCGGACGGCGGCGTGCCGGGTTTCTGCCCGGACCACGACGTGATCTCGGCCGGGTCCGCGTGCAATCCGAAGAACCGGACCTCCAGGTTGTACGGCGATGCGCGGTCGGGTCGGCTGTTGAGCACGCACAGCTCCCAGACGCCGGGCGACAGGTCTTGCGACACCGTCCAGACCGCCTCCCGCCGTCCCTCATCCGTGTTCAGCCGCATTTCCCGGTTTCGGCGCCGCCAGCCCTCCGGGTCGAACAGGTACATCAGATGGGCCGTCGAGCGCTGGTCCGCCGGCGCGGTCAGCTTCATGGACATCGCGCTCGCCCCCGGCGGCACGGAGACGAACACCCGATCCGGCATCCACCCGTGGACCTGCCGATCCTCCAGCCGCAACGTGTAGTTCGATTCGGCCGAGACGCGGTACGGCACGATCACGGTATTCAGCAGGCGAAACACCTCTCGCCCCTCGTGCATCGCCGACACGTACCCGGTATACGCGCCGGGCTCGCGCAGCTTCGCCGGCTGATACTCCACCTGCACCCGGGCCGACTGATCGCTGCGAAGGTAAATGTGCTGCTGCGGCGTTCCACACCAATCGCAGGAATTCACAAGCTCAAAGCGACGGGTGAAGTCCGTGCGGACGGCCTGATCCGTGCCCGGCATGAACACCGGCTCAATCTCAAACGTCTGCGGCTGCTCCGTCGGGAAGTACGGGCTGCGCCAGTAGGCCGCCGGGGCCTTTCCGCCCGGACCGTGCGGACAGGCCGTGGAAATGCGGCAGCCCTGCAGCGGATCCCGCCCGGCGGCCTGGACCAACTCACGGAGAACAACCGCCGCTTCGACCACGTCCGGCACGCCGTATCCCACGTCCAGCGGCGTGGCGCCCGCCACCGGCCGGGCACCCAGACACAGGGCCCGCTTCACATCGCAAGCCCGTACCACGGCATTGGCGTTCCCCTCGCGGGCGTGGCAGATCAGCATCGCCGCCAAGCCGGCGGCGTACGGCGAAGCCATGCTGGTGCCCTGCCAGAAATCGCCTCTATTCACCCATCGGGGCACGGTGGAGGTGGCGAAGCCGGGCGTGCCGAGGTCCGGCTTGGCCAGCTCGCCGCCGCGCGAGCTGAAGGTGGCCACCACCGGGCCGTCCAGCGACCAGCCCATCACGTCGCGACCCGAATCTGCCGGCATCAGGGCCGCCACCGAAATGAGGGACGCCGCAGAGGGCGTTCCGACAGAGGACAGCCCCGGACCCTCATTGCCCGCCGACGAACAGACGACCAAGCCCGGATTCTTCTCCAGGAGTTCGTCCAGACAGCGGTCAATGGCGGACTGGCCCTCCAGTGTCGAGCCCACGCCGTAGGACAGGTTGCACACCACGGGCACGCCGTGCTCGCGAGAGTATTTCGCCGCGTACTCGAAGGCTCTCTGCATGCTGCCGGTGACGCTGATGCCGCCGATGGCATTCTGACCGATTTTGAGGCTGATCACTTTCGCTCCGGGGGCCACGCCGTTGAAACCGGGCTGGTTGTTGATCTGCCAGCCAGCGGCGATGCCGGCCACGTGCGTGCCGTGGGCCCCGTCGTCATAGTGGATGACCGCCTTCTTCTCCCGCAGGAAGATGTTCACGGCGAACCCGAGGGGCGCGATCTGTCGTTCGGGCTTGTCTCTATGGAAGGTGAACGTATCGTACCGCAGATGGTAGTTTTTCACCGGCTTCTCGTCGGCAAAACTGCGGTCCAGATTCGTGTCGATATAGAAGACCGCGTCGTCGTCGCCATCGCCGGGATACGAAACGACGCAGATCGGAAACTGGTCATCCGTCTTTCCGTTGTCGTTGACGTCCGAGACGCCGCTGTTGACGAGCACCGACTCATCAAACATGCCGAACCAGTAGATCGGCTCGGCGCCGGCTGCCGGCGGGGGCGTGTACTCGATGGGCACCCCCTCGTCGTCGGGCCAGATCAGTTTGCCCGTGACGGCATCCGGCCGGATCCGCTGCAACTCCACGTCCCCCTGCCCGGTGAAGTCCTGCACGTCGATAACCTTCACCTCGCCGGTCGAAGTCCGCAGTAGGCCGGGGATGGTGGGGTCCACACCCGTGTCGAGCACCGCAATGACCACCCCGCGTCCGTCCGCGTCCGGATGGGCCTTCAGAAACGCATCCACATTGCACGTAGACAGCGAAAGCTGGGTCCAGGGTTGGGTGGCCTGCGTGGTTTGGGCCAGCGCGCAGCCGCCGGGCAGAAGCATCAACAGAGCCGTCAGAATTGTGATCGGACGCATACCAGACTCCTCCTTGCGGATATGACCAAGCCACAACGCTCGACAGGGTAGAAGGCAAAGACGGAAAACAGAACCCTGTTCCACGTCGAAAATTGTAGCGGCATTCGATCGGCGGCCCAACCGCCCTCATGACAAACCCGCGCTCGCCCCAGCCGCCACGTCCTCCCCGTGCCGGTCGTGCCGGACCACCGCCGGCCAATCCGCATCCGCGGAATACCAGCGGCGGATCACTGTGCCGAACGCTTCGACCGTTTTGACGGCGGCAAAATCGACGAGGACGGACTGGGCCAGAGGATGGTGGGCGCTGTACTTGATGCCGAACTTCCGCATTACCCGGCAGCCGTGGCTTTCACCATAAACCCGGACCACCTCCTCGAAGTGCTCCGCGATCACACGCCCCTGCTCGACCACGGACGGCGGAGGAGGAAGCGGCAAACCCGCGTACAGCGCCCGGCAATCCGCAAAAATCCACGGGTTGCCGATGCAACCTCGCGCCACCGTCACACCGTCCACTCCGGTCTGCGCGAGCATCCGCAGACACCGCTCGGCGCTGAACAAATCCCCGCTGCCCAAGACCACCCGGTCCCCCACATGCTCTTTGACCCGCCGCACGAATGACCAGTCGCTCGGCCCGACGTACCGCTGCCGCACCGTCCGGCCATGCACCGTGATGCCGGCAACGCCCTCCGCGAAAGCTCCATCCAGGATCGTGAAGAAGTCTCGCTCACTGGCCGGCGTGTCATCCATGCCTCGACGCATCTTGACCGTCACCGGGCACCGGCCGGCCACCGCCCGCACGACGCTGCGGACAATCTCCAGCGCGGTCGCCGGCTGCGACAGCAGAAACCCGCCGCGGCACCGACCCAGCACCTTCTTGACCGGACAGGCAAAGTTGATGTCGATCACGTCGAACCCCGCCGCCACCAGATCCGCCGCGGCCGGGCCGAAGGCGTCCGGGTTGGCCCCCATAAGCTGCCCGCCGACGGGATGGTCATCGGCCTCCACGTGAAGAATGCGCCGGCGCGTCTTGCCCTTCTGAACAACGAGTTTGTCGAGTACCACCTCATTCAGAGTGTACGGTGCCCCGAAACGGCGAGCCATGCGCCGCATCGGCAGATCGCTGTAGCCGCTGAGCGCGGCCTGCATGAAAGGAACGTCCAGTTGCAGCGATCCGATGGTCAGCACCGTGCCAAAGCCCCCCACTCAGAGCTCATCGGCCCAACCCTCCGGCCATGCCGGGCCGACGCTGGAGCCGGCTTCCACCCACGTGATCGGGCCTCCGCCCAAAAAAGGGAATTCACCTCCGGGCGGCCGCGGACCTCTCGCCGCTTCCGCCTCCGGATCCCCGTCAGCCGCACCCCGTCCACTCACACCGGCCAAAGGGTTCCGCCGCGGACGAGCGAGCGCTCACGAATCGCATTCAGGTGCCGTCGGGCTCCGTCTCCTTCGTTTTGATCGGGTAGTCGGGCACCGGGGGCAGACCCATCGGGTCTTCGGCGAGACGTTGCAGCAGGTTCTGGATGGCGGCTTCGAGCTGAGCGTCTCGACCGGCCACCACGTCGCCGGGCAGGTTCGGGATCTCAATGTCCGGTACCACGCCGTGGCCTTCGATGAGCCATTGCCCGTTCAGGCCGTAGAGGCCGAACTGCGGAGGCGTGACCGTTCCTCCGTCCACCAGGCCCTGGTGCGGCTCGATGCCGATGGCGCCGCCCCAGGTGCGCACTCCCAGGACGGGGGCGATCTTCTTGCGCTGGATGGCCTCCGCGAAAAACTCTCCACAGGAACCGGTTTCCTCGTTGACCAGAACGATCAGGTGCCCGTGGAAGGTGCGATCGGGATTGACGATGGGCCGGCCCTCGCGCGGGATGGTCATGGCCCAGACCTGGCGTTCCAGCCGGTCAATGATCATGTCGGCTACGAAGCCGCCGCCGTTGTACCGGTCGTCGAGAATCATCGCCTTTTTGAAATGCTGCGGATAGAACGCCTTGGCGAACTCAATGAGACCTTCTTGTCCCATGTCGGGCACGTGCAGATAGCCCACTCGTCCGCCCGTCTTCTTCTCCACGAAGGCCCGGTTGGTCTCCACCCATTCGCGGTACCGGATGGGCTGTTCGCTGGCGATCGTCTTCACGCGGCAGGTCGAGGCGCCGTCCGACGAGGGTCGATCGTTGTACGTCAGGCGGATCCACGTGTCGGACTTGTTCTGGAGATGGCGATACACGTTGTCGCCGACGCGGACCTCCCGGCCGTCGATCGCGATGAGATAGTGTCCGGCGCGGACGGGGCAGCCGGGCGAGTCCAGCGGGGATCGTTCGGCTTCGCTGCCCGGCGTGCCGGGGATGATGTGGCTGATGCGGTAGAAATCGGCGCCCGGCACGGTTTCAAACTCGGCGCCAAGCAGGCCGGTCCGAACGCTTTCCGCACGCTCCTCGACATCTCCGCCATAGACGTACGTGTGTCCGGCGTTAAGCTCGGCGATCATCTCACCGATGAGGTAGTTCAGATCCTGGCGATTGCCGCACGCGGAGACGAACCGCCGGTACTTGTCGCGGACGGCCTTCCAGTCCTCCCCGTGCAGGTTGGCGTCGTAGAACCAGTCCCGCTGGATGCGCCAGGCTTCATCGAACATCTGGTGGAACTCGGCCAACCGATCCACCTCGATGCGAACGTCTTTCAGCGTCACCTCTCCGTCACCGACTTCGGCTTTCTTGCCGGTGTCGAGCACGCCGTAGCGGCGGCCCGCCCGGTAGACAAGCTTTTTTCCATCCGCCGACAGATGGTAGTTGGCGATTCCCGAAAGAAGCCTGCTGTTTTCCTTGTCCTGGAGTGTGTAGTGGTGCAGATCGAGCTTGCCGCCGGTCTGGTCGGTCACGCTCTGGTACTTGAGGAATTCCGGCTTCGTCTTGCAAAGGTGGAGAAAACCGTCGTCGGTCGCTTCGAGCCGGAAGTAGTTGCCGGCCTCCACACCCTCGATGGCCACCACGCGCCGGCCAATGCCGTCCAGGTCGATCACAATGCGATCTTCGGCGCTCGGGGGCGTCTCGGCGTCGGGGCTGGATTCGCCGTCCGACTTGTCCGCGGCGGCCGTGGTTGGCTGGGGCGGCTCGGCCTCTTCCTCTTCCTCCTTGAGGTCGAACGGTGACGGCTCGTCGGCCTTCAGCAGCACGGCATAGGGGCGGGCCATGTCCAGGAAAATGTGGTTCTGGTCCACCGCTCCCATCAGCGGATTGAAGGTCCGGTTCGAGAGGAAATACAGGTAGCGGCCCTTCGGATCGAACGAAGGGCTCCAGTCTTCGGTGAGGTCATCGGTGATCCGATGCGTCTGTTTCGTCTCCAGAGCATACAGGAAGATGCTTTCGTAGCCGGATTCCTCCAGCTTCGTATAGGCCACCCAGCGACTGTCGGGCGACCAGACGTAATCCTGGATGCCCCATCGCTCCCAGCCGTCGTCGTAGAGGCCCTGGTCGATGACGGACAGATCGCCCGTCTCCACGTCCAGCAGGTTCAGCCGCATGAATTTGTCGCCAAAGAGAATCCAGCGGCTGTCGGGCGACCATACCGGCTGCATCCGGAAACCGACGCTGCCCGACGTGAGTTGCCGCAGCGGCTGCCGGCCTTTCGCGTCGGCCAGGTAGAATTCCTCCTCACCCGTCCGGTCGGAAAGAAAAACGATCCATTTGCCGTCCGGCGACCAGGCGGCGTTCTTCTCCCGTGGTCCGGATGTCTGGGTCACATTGATGGGCAGACCGTCTTCGGCGGGCAGGTTCAGGATTTCGCCGCGGGCCTCCAGCAGCAGCCGCTTGCCGTCGGGCGACAGGCCGAACGAGCCGGTGCTCGGCGCGACGCCGACCGGCTCGGTCCGCATGTGAATCCGGTCACTGGGGATGGTGATCGGCACGGGCCGGGACCGACCGGTTTTGAGATCGAGCAGGTGAAGGGCCTCGCCGTACTGATACACGATCTGGTCACCGCCGATCGAAGGGAATTTGACGTCATAATCGCGGTATGCGGTAAGCGGCGTCACTTTCTGCGTAGCCAGGTCCAGGCGATACAGGTTCAGCGTTCCGTACAGCCGATCGGACAGGAAGCAGATGGTTGAGCCGTGCCACATGGGAAAGCTGTCGGTGCCCGGCCAGTCGGTGACCCGGTGATAGACGCGATCCTTCAGGCGGCCGACCCAGATGTCCTGGGCGGTGCCGCCTTTGTGGCGCTTCCACGTTCTCAATTCACGGGAGATACGGTTGTAGGCGATCTGTTCGCCGTCGGCGGACAGGGACGCCAGCGCGCCCCGGTCGATCGGGAGCTTCTCGGGCATGCCTCCGTCAACGGATATTTTGTAGAGCCGCTCCGTGCGAGGCGAGTATTCCCGAGGCGACCGGATGAGGATGTGCTTGCCGTCTGGGAACCAGTCGGCCACCCCATCCCGGGCGGGATGAAAGGTCAGGCGCGTCGGTTCGCCCCCGCGGGCATCCATGACATACACGTCCGTGCCGCCGTCGTACTGTGCGGTGAAGGCCAGGCGGGTTCCATCGGGAGAGAACTTCGCCCCATACTCGATGCCAGGGTGCCGCGTGATGCGCCGGGCTTCGCCGCCGTCCGTGGAGACGAGCCAGAGGTCTCCTTCGTACGTGAACACAATGGTGTCGCCATGCACGTCGGCGTATCGCATCAGGTGCTGGACTCCGGCCGCGTCGACCGCCGCGCCGCAAAGGAGAACCGACATCAGCCCTGCTCCCATCCGGATTGCTGCCTGCATTGGTCCATATCCTTTTTGTCAGAGGGTTTCGGGTGCTCGCACGGGGCGTCGCAAGACGATCCAGCGATCCGGCCTGCCGGACGTCGTTCCGGCGGATCCGTTTGCCCGGGGCGCCCTCTCCCCGGTTGTGCGAGTGTAACAACGTATCAGATTGCCGGGGCTTTCGGAAAGCGGCAACCCCCAAACCCACAACGTCTTACGATTCCACACGGCGCCACAGCGCCGGCGGCTCGAAGTAAACCCGAGACCCGGTATCGTCCGAAAAGACCAACAGACCATGCATCCCTGGCTGGTACGACATCTGGTGACCCCGCTGCATGAGCGGCTTCTGGGCCGGAACACGATCGCGTGCTTTCGGGAACTGACAGCCACGCAATGGCTTGCGCCGGGTCCCTTGCGCACGCTCCAGCGGGCCAAGCTGCGAGAGCTGCTGGTGGCAGCGGTCCGCGCGTGTTCCTTCTATCGTCGGGAGTTCGCCGAACGGGGGCTGGTTCCCGATCGCGGCGATCCGTTCGACGTGCTGGCGTGCCTGCCGCTGCTCGACAAAAGCATCCTGAAATCCTCCCGGGCGGATCTGATGAATCCGCACGTTCCCGGCGGCCCCATTCCGTGCAACACCGGCGGGTCCACGGGCGAGCCGCTGATTTTCTTCTTCGACCGCCGACGGATTGCCTACGACAAGGCGGCGCGCATGCGCTCCCATGCGTGGTTCGGAGCGAGGCCGGGCAGCCGGGAGGTGTATCTGTGGGGGTCCCCACTGGAACTGCGCCGGCAGGATCGACTGCGCACGCTGCGCGACCGCCTGACCAACGAGAAGCTGCTCAACGCGTTCCGCATGTCGCCGGACCGGATGCGTGATTATCTTCGGCAGATCGAAGCCTTCCGGCCGGTCAGCCTGTTCGGGTATCCCAGCAGTCTGGCGCTATTGTGCGAGTTCGGCGAGCGGGAGGGCATTCGTGTCGGGGTGCCGTCGCTCAAGGCGGTGTTTGTGACCGGGGAGCTGTGTGACGACCGGCAGCGCCGGGGAATCGAGGCGTATTTCGGCGTTCCGGTGGCCAACGGGTACGGCAGCCGGGAGGGAGGGTTCGTAGCTCACGAATGCCCGCACGGTTCCATGCACGTGACGGCCGAGAGCGTTGTGCTGGAGGTCGTGGACGAGGCGGGCCGCCCCCTGCCGCTCGGCGAACCGGGCGAATTGGTGGTGACGCACTTGGACAACTACGCGATGCCGTTCATCCGCTACCGCACCGGCGACATGGGGCGATTGCTGCCGGACATCTGTTCCTGCGGGCGGGGACTGCCCCGCATGGACGTGGTGGCCGGCCGGCGGACGGACCACCTGGTTGCGGCGGACGGTGCGCGGGTCCATGCGTTGTCGCTCATTTACGTGCTGCGGGAGATCGACGCCGTTGGCCAGTTCCGCATCCACCAGCGACGCGACCGCAGCGTGGATGTGCTGGTGGCGGCCACGCCGGCTTTCCGCGAGGAGCACCGCAACCAGATCCGGCGGGGTGTGCAACGCCGGCTCGGCGAGGCCATTCCCGTGCGCGTCCGGCTGGTTGACGCCGTGGAACCGCTCCCATCCGGCAAGCACCGCCACGTCATTTCCGACGCGGCGGGGTACGGCACCGGGGCTACGCCGAAACAATCCGCGATGCTCACGGAGTTCGTCAACGCGCCGTGGTGACCCTGTGTGAGCCGCGGCTAACGCGTTCGCCTCGTAGATCGGCGATCGGCGGCCGTCGCCCAAGTCCGGTGAAGCGACTCTGCATGATGACAAAATCTTCCAGGTCCACGTCGCAATCAGCGTCCAGGTCGCCCAACACGCCGCCGTCCGGCACCACCCGGGCACTGGGCAGCGTGCAGTCACGGACGTCCAATTCGTTCGGCACACGGTCGTTATCGATGTACGGATCGCCCGCGTCGACGGCGTGCGAGCCCTGCCTAAACCGCAGATTTCCTTCGCGCCGGTCCGGGAGTCTCGGGTTCAACCCGATGTTCCCTTCGCCCCCCAGGGCGCCCGACAGCCCCGCCGTAGGATGCGGCGGTGTTCTCTGCCCACGGACAGTGGGAGAGGAAAACGTTACTGTCCTCCCCGACGCTGACCGCACCCCCAGAGTCTTCGCTTCGATCGCGATAGAATACGCAATTGTGAATGTGGAGGTTGTTCTGAAAAGACTGAATGGCCCCCACCCGCTTAGAAGCATCGTCGTTAATGAACTGACAATTCGTCAGCATCACCTCGGCCAACGGAGCATTCCGCCGCAAGTATCTTGCCAATCAGGCAGGGTTGGCTCATTGGGCAGCTCTTTCTTGCGGGTCAGGGTGGCTCTATGTGTGTGAATAGCCGTGGGAGCGGGGTGATTCTGTCGTACGCGGATTTGCCTGAGCGCACGGAATCCGCATCCCGGGGATGCGGGGTGACCCCGGCAACGCTCCGGATGGGGCGGTCCGGTTACTGTGACGAGTCGGGTGGGCGGCTGTACGGACTGGGCGGCGGAAGCCACCAGTAATTGTACAGAGGCGGCCAGACCTGCGGCGCCAGCGGACCCTGGGGCACCCAGCCTTCTTCGATCTCCGGCCGCATCGGGCGGTCGTTGTCACGAAGGGCCAGCAGGCAATCGCGGGTCAGGCGAAGGAAGCGTGCCTCGGCCACCAACCGGGCCGAACTGGGCTCCAGCAACCTCTCGATGTCGTCCCTGGCGTCCGCGCGATCGTTGTCGGGCGGCGGGAAGTACAGGCCGCGGGCATGCACAGCGGCCATGGGTTCCCCGGTGCTGACCCGGTACAGCACGCCTTTGATCTCGGATTCCGTCGGAGTCAGATCGGCGATGGAATACACCAAGCACATGCGCCCGGTCATCGCCGCCGCGGATTCCATCAGAGTGGGCAGGCACGCTGGCCGTCCGTTCAGCGACATCTGGGAAAGCGGGAACACCTCGCTGATCAGACGAATGTCATCAAAGGCGGCGTTCCATTTCAGCAAATCATGCGCGGGAGCCGTGGAAAGGAACAACCCCTGCCGGGCCGCCAGGCGCGGACCCGCGCCGGCGGGCGGCGCGCCGGCCAGGCGGGCGATGGCCAAGGACGTCGGGAACAGCCCCTCGGTCGGTCCGCCGACCAGCAGCTTGAACGTATCCTGCGGGAATTCCCTCTGCCCGTCGCTGAGATCGCGCCAGGAAACCACTGGCGTGGTGGGCACGAACGGCAGTTCCCTGCGCTTCTGGCAACCCAGCAGCGTCAGGCACAGAGCCGCCACGATCATGCAGCGAAGAGTCATGGAGTCTGTCTCGGGCCGCCGTAGCTCCGTGCAGGACCACGATGCAGGCACGAGGGCGCAGGGCCATCTTGCCCCGGAGCACGGTACCTGCGTGATATCGGGGGATTCCACCGTAACCTGCGGCAAAAAACCGGGCGCCGGGTGCGATGTTCTCGGCCCAGGTTCTGTTGGCAGAAATTGCCGCGCCGCAAAGGCCGGATTCGCGGACGGACCGGCGGAGGCGATCGATTCAGGCGGCAGGATGCCCCATAACTCAGGTCGGGCCCGGGCTCGTCCGATCACAAGGGGGAGTATCGGGAGACCCTTATGCCCACACAGGCCGTCTGGGGCCCGCACGCGGGTTCATGCACTCCGACTATCGAGCGACCGGGCGCGGCGCGCACGCGGTCTGGGGTGCCCTCCGGCGAACGCGCGACGGACCGGCTTGTGCGGATCGTGGGTCGGCTGCTTGTCAGCATGCCGCGTACGGCCTGGATTCTCACAGACTCCCTGATCCTGGCGCTGGGCATTCACCTGGGGTATGTCTGGTTCGTCGAGCAGGTTCTGCTGGAGGAACTCCACATCCTCTACTGGCCGGCCACGGGTGTGTTCGCCGTCACGCTGACGATTGCCGGCCTGGTCTTCGGCCTGTACGAGAGGGAGACGCTGCTGAGTCGATCGCGGATTCTCGCCCGCATGTTGCTTACGGCCGGATTGGCCTGCACCCTCACCTACGCCTGCATCTACGTGCTGATGTACACCTGGTTGAGCCGCCGGGTGGCGGGCTGCGCGGTGGGAACATACCTCGTGCTGGGGTTGGCCGTTCGGGTGATGGCCTGCTGGGCCGTTCACAAAATCAAACGCGGCCTTCTGGTGGTCGGTAACCGCGAGATGTACGAGACGATCCGCGCCTCGTTCAGCGAGGATGCGTTGTCCGACTATCGCCTGGTCGGCTATGTGGACGCACTGGCCGAGGGTGCGGCGCGGACGGACGACGCGGACCGCATCGAGGGGACGCCCGCGAACCTGCCGCTGCTTTGCCGGCGGCACCGCGTGGATGACCTGGTCATCAGCTCGCAAGCCGCCCGCCGGCCGGACCTTATGAGCTGGATTCTGCCGTGTCTGCGGATGGGCTGTCGCGTCACCAACGAAGAGGTGTATTACGAGCGGGCGGCCGGTCGTGTGCTGGTGGATCGCATCACGCCCAACTGGTTCCTGTTTGCCGATTTTCAGTCGCATTGCCACGAACGGGCGACCCTCAAACGGCTTTTTGATGTTGTGGTCGCCTGCGTCGGGATGATCGCGTCGCTGCCGGTGTGGCTGCTGATTGCCCTGTGCATCAAGCTGGACGACGGTGGACCGGTGTTCTACTCCCAGGACCGCGTCGGCCAGAACGGCCGCGTGTTTCGCCTCTACAAATTCCGCACCATGATCGTCAACGCCGAGAACGGCGAATCCGTGTGGGCGGCGCGGAATGATCCGCGCTGCACGCGGCTGGGCCGCTGGCTGCGACGGTCACGCCTCGATGAACTGCCCCAGCTCTGCAACATCCTCCTGGGCGACATGTCCGTCGTCGGACCGCGGCCGGAGCGGCCGGCCATCGTGCTGGAACTGGCCAACGTACTGCCCTACTACGATTTGCGGCACGTGGTCAAACCCGGGCTGACCGGCTGGGCCCAGATCAGCTATCGGTACGGGGCGTCCCTGGAGGATTCTCACCGCAAGCTGCAGTACGACCTGTATTACCTCAAGCACATGTCGCTGGAACTGGATGTTGTCATACTCTTCCGCACGGTGGGCACCTTTCTCCGCGGCGGGTGCTGAGGAGCAAATGGATCGGCTCGACCCGCCCCCGTCCTTCTTCCATGCCTCCCGCGCTTCCGTGTCCGCCTGATCCTGCCCGCCGCCGGCGGTTTCGGGTCGCGGATCAGGGGGTCGAAACGAAGGAGTGTGGACCCGAATACCGTCGATCACGCGCGTGATTGTCGCGTGCGATCAGCCCCCACACGTCGGCCCAGCGTATGGCACGGAGGCCAAACGACTTGCCCACGCGGGCTTTACCGCCGCTCGCGTGCGGTGGCCCACCGATCGGCGGGGGCGGCGGCGAAAGGGGCGACACAAATCAAATCCGGGTCGCTGACAGGATTCGGACACGTCTTGCGTCCATAAAGGGATACGGCTATCGTCACTCCCCCCGAGGGAATTCAGCCTAAATTCACAGGAGTCGTGCGGGATGAGTGTCTCAGAGGTGGATGTCAAGCAAATCGCAGCAGAGGTTGAAGCCAAAAGCGAACCGTTTCAGCGTCTGTTGAGCGAAATGCAGAAGGTCATCGTCGGGCAGGAGGATCTTCTTCGCAAGATGTTCGTCGGGCTCTTGGCCAATGGGCATATCCTCATCGAGGGGGTTCCGGGGCTGGCCAAGACCACGGCCGTCTCATGCCTGGCCGCGGGTATCGACACCGGATTCCAGCGGCTTCAGTTCACGCCGGACCTGTTGCCGGCGGACCTGATCGGCACGCTGATCTACCGGCCATCGGACGGGCAGTTCACCGTCAAGAAGGGTCCGATCTTCTCCAACATCATCCTGGCAGACGAGGTGAACCGGGCGCCGGCCAAGGTGCAAAGCGCCCTGCTGGAGGCGATGCAGGAGCGGCAGGTGACCATCGGGACGGACACGTTCCGGCTGGAAGAGCCTTTCCTGGTGCTGGCCACGCAGAACCCGATCGAACAGGAGGGAACCTATCCGCTGCCCGAGGCCCAGGTGGATCGGTTCATGCTGAAGCTGATCGTGACGTATCCGTCGCGCGAGCAGGAGCGGCAGATTCTGGACCGAATGTCCCACACGCGACCGGCGACGACCATCCGGCCAGTGATGAAGCCGGCGGATGTGATCGCGGCCCGCCAGGTGGTGGACGAGATTTACATGGACGACCGGATCAAGGATTACGTGGTAGACCTGGTGCAGGCCACTCGCGATCCGCGCCCGCTGCGGTTGGGCATCGAGGATTGGATTCAATATGGCGGCTCACCACGCGCCACCATCTACCTGACGCTGGGCGCCAAGGCGTCGGCGTTTCTGGCCGGCCGGGGCTACGTGACGCCGCAGGACGTCAAAAACGTGGCCCTGGACGTGCTGCGCCACCGCGTGATCGTGACGTACGAGGCGGAAGCGGAAGAAAAGAAATCCGACGACGTGGTGCGAATGATTCTGGAGCACGTGGCGGTGCCATAGGAAACGCAGAAGCAGTGAAACGCGGAAGCACCGAGTCGCTGGCGGAAGGCGCGAGTGGACTTGACGCGGATTCAGGGAGACTTGGCGGAGAGGACGCCGGGCTTCGGCGTGGCCATTCTGGACATCGTCGATGATCTGCCGTGACTGGACAAGGGCAGAGCGACTCTTCGTCAGCTCGTTCGGAGCGGAACATCCGTGGGTGCGAATGTATGGGAAGCCGACCACGCGTTCAGTGATTCGGATTTCGCTTACTGCTGTGATGTGGCTCGAAAAGAGACAGGAGAGACGCGGTACTGGCTGAGGCTGAGCGAGCGAGCCCGGATGCTGCAGTGACCCGGAGGTTCATCGCGTCAACGAAGAACTAGAATGCGCGTCGAGAGCTGACGTAGGCGGGTGCATCCGTTTTTCTGCGTTTTCGTGTTTCTGCGTTTTGGCGTTTTTGCGTTTGGCTACGCGGTAATGATACCCAAGGAACTTCTGAAAAAGATCCGCCGCATTCAGATCCGCACGTCCCACATGGCCGACGAGGTGCTGGCGGGGCAGTATCATTCCGCGTTCAAGGGGCGGGGGATGGAGTTCGAGGAGGTCCGGCCGTACCAGATCGGGGACGAGGTGCGCACCATCGACTGGAACGTATCGGCCCGGTACGGAGCCCCTTTCGTCAAACTTTACCGCGAGGAGCGGGAACTGACGGTCATGCTGCTGGTGGATGTGAGCCGCTCGCTCGGGTTCGGCTCATTGGGGCAGCTCAAGCGGGAGCTGGTGGCGGAGGTGTGCGCCACGCTGGCGTTTTCCGCCATCCGCAACAACGACAAGGTCGGGTTGATCATCTTCTCCGACGAGGTGGAGAAGTTCGTGCCGGCCAAAAAAGGCACAAGGCACGTGTTGCGGGTCATTCGGGAGGTGCTGTACCACGAACCGAAAGGACGTGGCACCAACGTGGCCGGCGCGCTGGACTACCTCAACAAGGTGACCACCCGGCGGGCGGTGGTTTTTCTGGTCAGCGATTTTCTGGCCGCCGGCTACGAGCAGGGTCTGCGGGTGGCCCGTCGCCGGCACGACATGATTCCGGTGGCCGTCTCGGACCGATGGGAGACCCAACTGCCGGACGTCGGGCTGATTGAGCTGCTGGACGCGGAGGCGGGTGACGTGATGGTTGTTGATACCGGCAGCCGGGGTCTGCGGCGGCAATACGAAGCGGACGCCGCCATGCTGCGGGAGGCGCGGGACCGGATGTTCCGCCGGATGAACATAGACGCGATTCGCGTTCAGACGGGCGAGTCGTTTGTGGAGCCGCTGGTGAAGTTTTTCCGGGCCCGGGAGGCCAGATTGTAACCATGACGAAAATGCCGAACCTGCAGCTTCCGCAGCGCCCGCCCCGTACGGGGTCCGGGGCGGCTGTCGGGTTGATCGTCGCGCTGGTGCTCATCCTGCTGGTGCTCCAGGTGATCGTCGTGATGACGCTGCCGAAGCGCAGCCAGCCGGCCGGACCGGCGTCGTACCGCCTGCTGACGCCAGACGATCAGCGCGCCCTGGCGCTGCGGCTGGAGGACAAGAACCTGCCGCAGGCCGCCGTTTCGGCCTGGAATGCGTACCTGCAAGAAGCGGCCCTCACCGGTCCGGAGGCGGCGAAGGTGATGCTCCAGATCGGCAAGCTCAAGCAGGACTCCGGCGATTACGACGGCGCCATCCACGAATACTACCGTGCGGAGCGGCTGCTGGAACGGCAAGGGGTACAGGATGAAGACCTGTCCCGCACGATTACCGTCCGGGTGCGCGAGTGCTTCCGCGCACTGGGACAATACGGCGACCTGTCGCGTGAGATGGCGGAGCGCGCGTCGCCGGACGCACGCGGCGCGGAGCTGGTCGGCCGGCAGGTTGTGGCGGAGGTCAGCGGCGAGAAGATCACGGTGGCGGATTTCGACCGGATCGTGGCCGCGCAGGTGGAGATGGCCGTCCGATCGCAGTGGGGCCTGACGCCCGCGGAGGCCGACGCCGCCCGACAGCGCGCGTACGAGCGCCTGGCGGACCCCCAGGCCAAGGCCCGGCACTTGCAGCAGATCGTAATGACGCGGGTGATCGCAAACGAGGCCCGCAAGCGTGGCCTTGAGGAGTCGGCGGAGTTCCGCGAACGGCTGGTGGCGACCGCCGACGCGATGCTGGCGGATACGCTGATTGGCGAGGAGATCAGCAAACGGGCGACGGTCACGGAGGCGGACATCCAACGGTTCTACGAAGCGAACAAGGATCGTTACGCCGATGCCGGCACGACCCGCGCGGCGCGCATCCTGTGTGGAACGCAGGAGGAGGCCCAGGCCCTGCTCGAACGGGCCCGGGCGGGCGAGGATTTCGCGGAGCTGGCTCGTGAAAACTCGGGCGATGCCCAAACACGCGACAACGGCGGCGAATTACCCCGCCCCGTGCTCGAGCAAGGCGACCTGGTGCCGGGAATCGGGTCGGACGCCAGACTCCACGGCCTCATCTGGGCGGCCGCCCCGGGGGACGTACTGGCCGAACCGTATCGCAGCGCGGCGGGGTGGGAAGCGATCAAGGTGCTCGATCGCACGGCCCGCCAGGAACGGTCGCTGGATGAGGTGCGCGACCGGGTGGAGTACGACACGCGACTGGCGCGACGCCAGGAGGTCACCGAGCAGTTCATCGGACAGTTGATGGAAGCCGCCGGCGTCAAAATGTATCCGGAAGCGTTCTCCCTGGGCGGGTCGGCGGCAACCCCGGAGACAAAAACGCCGTGACAGGGCGGATCGGACAATCGAGTCCCGCGCGTCTTCCGCACCGAGGGGTCGGCCCCGGATGGGCCGGCGTGCTCGGGGTGGTGCTCTGTCTGATCGGCGGCTGCGGTGAGGCGGGAAAGAAGGAACCCGCCGCCGCGGAAGCGGCCCGGCCGGTGACGCGGGAGGCCCAGCGCGGGCCGGTCCGAATGACCGTCGCGTGCAGCAAGGACAAGGTGAGCATCGCGGAGTCGCTTACCCTAACCCTGACGGTGGAGGCGGAACCCGGCGTCGAGGTGACCCTGCCGCAGTTTGGCGAGAACCTGGGCGAGTTTCAGATCCGAGGGTTCGTGGAGTCCAAACCGCAGCCGGACGCCGCGCGGCCCCGGTGGGAGCAGCAATACGACTTGGACATCTTTCTGTCCGGCCAATACAGCGTACCGGCCATGTCCGTGCAGTTCCGCGATGCGCGGAAAACGGCCGACGACCCGTCGGCGACTCCCATTGAGGGCACCTTGAGCACCGAGGCGATTCCCATCGATGTCCGATCGCTCGTCAAAGGGGACGTGGACCCCACGCAATTTCGCGACATCAAAGACGCCGTCCCGCTGCCGGTGCCGCCCTGGTCGGCCGAACGGTGGAAGGCAATCGCGAAATGGAGCGCGGCGGGCGCGGCGATCGTGGCCGGCGTCGTTGTGGCGACGCTCTGGCTTGTCCGTCGCGCCCGCAGAAGGGCCCTGCGGCCGCAGGCCCCGCACGATTGGGCGTTCGACCAGCTTCGCGCCCTGCTGGACGAGCAGTGGATCGAGCAGGGGCTGGTGCGGGAGTTCTTCTACCGGCTCAGCGAGATCACGCGGATTTATATCGAGCTGCGGTTCGGCCTGAAGGCTGCGGAGCAGACGACGGAAGAGTTCCTGGCGGCGGCGCACGAGAGCCCGCGGATACGGGGAGGCCACAAGTCGTTGCTGGCCGCGTTTCTGCAGGCATGCGACCTGGTGAAATATGCCCGATACCAGCCGGTGAGCGAGGAGATCGAACGGGCGTTTCACTCCGCGCGTGATTTCGTGGAGCAGACGCGCCAGCCCGACGCGGCGTCCGACGGGCCGCAGACGCTCCAGGAGGCGGCCGCATGACCTGGTGGTCCGAGTTCCGGGATTGGTTCGGTGCGCCGTGGTGCCTGCTGCTGATGCTGCTGGTGCCGCTGATCTGGTGGCGATGGTGGCGGCAGGCAGGCCGGGCGTCCGTGCGGTTCTCGTCGCTGGCTCTGCTGCGCGGTTCGAGAGGGAGCCTGCGTGTCCGACTGCGATTCCTCGTGCCGTTGTTGCGATCGCTGGTCGTCGTGCTGCTGGCGGTCTGCCTGGCCCGCCCGCAGGCCGAAGACGAACAGGCCCGCGTTTTCTCCGAAGGCATCGCCATCCAGTTGCTGGTGGACCGATCCGGCAGCATGAGGGCGATGGACTTCCGCATCGCGGGCAAACCGGTCGACCGTCTGGCCGCCGTCAAGCGCGTCGTGCGGGAGTTCGTCGAGGGCGATGGCCGGGAGCTTCGGGGCCGGGGTGACGATCTGATCGGAATGATCGTGTTTGCCGGATTTGCGGACAGCCGATGCCCGCTGACACTGGACCACGCGTATCTGCTGGAAACGCTCCAACAGACGGAGATTGTCGACGTCCGGCGGGAAGGCCGCGAGGAGGACGGCACGGCCATCGGAGAAGCGATTGCGCTGGCTGTCGAGAAGTTCCGTGACCTGGATGAACGTCAGAGCCGGATGGAGGCGGCCCGGATCAAAAGCAGAATCATGGTGTTGCTGACGGACGGGGAGAACAACCGGGGCGATATTTCCCCGGAACGGGCGGCGGAGATGGCGGCGGCCTTCGGCATCAAAATCTATACCATCGGGGCCGGCACGAAGGGCATGGCGCCCATGCCCATGATCGATCTGTTCGGCCGGGAGCAACTGATCGCGCAGCCGGTGAGCATTGACGAGGATGCGCTGAAGGAAATCGCCGCGTCCACGGGCGGCCGGTACTTCCGTGCGACCGACACGGATTCGCTCAAAGAGATTTATTCCCAGATTGACCAGTTGGAGCGTGTGAAGCTGGAAGAGAAGCGGTATGCCGCGCGTCGCGACCTGGCGACGGCGCCGGTCTCGCTGGGCAAATGGCGCTTGCCGTCGCTGCTGCTGATGGCGCTGGGTCTGCTCGTTCTGGAAGTGCTGCTGGCCAACACAGTGTTCCGGCGGGTGCCGTAGCGCGGATGCGGACAGAGGGGTTTCGAACCGGTGTCGGAGACGTTTGAACATCGCGAGTTGCTTCACCTGCTCTGGCTGGTGCCGGTGCTGGGGCTGGTGTTCATCTACGGGTTCGCCCGCCGGGCGCAGGCGCTGCGCCGGTTCGCCAGCGTGAACCTTCTGACGCACCTGGTGCCGCATGTGAGCCCCGGCCGTCAGCGGATCAAGGCGGGCCTGGTGCTGGCGGCGGCGGCGCTGCTGGCGGTGGCCGCGACGGGTCCGCGCTGGGGTCAGGAATACCGGACCTTGCCCCGCAAGGGCATCGATCTGATGGTCGTGCTGGACGTGTCGCGTTCGATGCTGGCGGAGGATATTGCCCCCAACCGCCTGGAGCGGGCGAAAACGGAATTGAAAGACCTGCTGGATGTGCTGTCGGGCGATCGGATCGGCCTGGTGACGTTCGCCGGAGCGCCGTCGCTGGCGTGTCCGCTGACCATCAATTACGGCGCGTTCCGCATGGTGCTGGACGAGGTGGACATCAGGAGCGCGCCGCGCGGCGGGACTCTGATCGGCGACGCCGTCCGGCTGGCGGCGGACAGCTTCGTGGACCGCATCAAAGAGCACAAGGCCGTTCTGGTCATCACGGACGGGGAAGACCACGAAAGCTACCCGGTGGAGGCGGCCCAGTCGGCGTATGAGAAGCAGGGCATTCGCGTGTTCACGGTCGGACTCGGGGATCCGCGACAGGGCGCACGCATCCCCGTCGACGCCGGGGGGCGGCGGTACCTGGTGCACGACGGGCAGGAAATCTGGTCCCGCATGAACCCCAAAGACCTTGAGGAAATGGCCGCCGTCGCCGGCGGAGCGTATTTTGGGGCGGCCACGCGGGACCTCGATTTCCGGGAGGTATACCGGGTGATCAACGCGAAGGTCCGCGAGCGGGAGCTGGAAGTGTCTCAGAAACGGGTGCTGATTCCGCGGTTCATGTGGTTCGCGGGAGCGGCGCTGGCGGTGCTCATGCTGGAGACGCTGATCGCGAAGCGGCGGGCGGCACGGAAAGCGTTCTGACGGAGAATGGCGAATGGCGAATGGCGAGTGGCCAGGGATGAATCGCCCGTTGCGAAGGGGCGTCCGGACCATCGAGGCCTGGATTGCCGTGCTGGCGCTGGTGGTGGCGGCGCCGTCGGCGCGGGGACAGACGGAAGCGGCCGCGCGCCAGAAGGTGGATGCGTCGCTGGCCGCGCTGAAAGCAGGCGAGTATGACAAAGCGCTCGAGGGGTTCCGGGACGCAGAGGTGAGTTTTCCGGAATCGTCGGAACTGGCCTACAACCGCGGCGTAGCGCTGTACCGGCTGGGCGATTGGGACGGAGCGAAAGAGGCGTTCGCGTCGGCCCTTTCCACGCGCGATTCCGCCCTGGAACAGAAGGCGAAATACAACCTGGGCAATTGTGCGTATTCGCAGGCCCTGCAGAAGCTCACCGATTATGCCGGAGCAATCGAAGACCTGCGCCGCGCCATCAACTACTATCGGGACGCGCTGGAACTGGATCCGACCGATCAGGACGCCCGGGCCAACATCGAGACGGCCTACCTGTTGATCAAAGACCTGCTGGACAAACTCAAACAAGAGCAGGAAAAAAAACAGGAGGAGCCGCCGACCTCGCAGCCCTCGCAGTGCAGCCAGCCGTCCGAGGACCAGGACCGGCAGGAACAGGAACCATCGCAAGACGGCCAACAGGAACAACAACAGGAGCAACAACCGGGCGGTGAACAGGAGCAGTCGAAGCAGGAACAATCATCGCCGCCGCAAAATGGCGAGCTGGAGTCGGCCGACCCCCAGGAAACGCAGGATGCGCGGGAGCAGCAGTCGGCGGGCAAGCCCGAGCCCCAGGAACGGAAGATGACGCGGGAAGAGGCCGCTCGGCTGCTTCAGGCGGTTCGTGACCGTGAGCGGGAGCGGCGTGACGAACTGCGGCGGCGCGAAATGATCGGCCGCCCGCCGGTGGACAGGGATTGGTGATGAACCGGACGCAGCCAGCCCGGCTTTTGAGCCTGATCGTCGCACTCGTCGGCGCAAATGTCGCTCGCGCGGGCGACGTGACGGTTCAGGTTTCCAGCCGGGAGGCTTACGTGGGCCAGCCGGTGCAGGTGCAGGTGACCATCCGCAACGCGGAATCATACGATGTACCGGAACCGCCGGACGTGGATGGAGCCGCCATCCGCCTGCTCTCCGGGCCGCAAACCAGCTCCCGCGTCACCATCATCAACGGGCAGATGTCGCAGGAGAAGACGGTTACGTACCTGTTTGCGGTCACACCCGAGCGGGCCGGCACGATTCAGGTTCCCCCTTTCGTCGTGAAGGTGGATGGCCAGATCCGCAAGACGGACCCCATCGAGCTGGTGGCCGTCAAGTCGGAGACCGGAGACCTGCTGTTCGTGGCGGTGGAAGGGGCCCGTGACTCGTTGTACGTGGGAGAAAGCCTGGAGCTCGTCCTGCAGATCTGGATTCGGCCGTATACCGACAAAGCGCTGAGGGTCCGGCTGGACGAGGACGACATGTGGTCGCTGGTGGACACGGCGAACAGTCGCTGGGGCGTGTTCGAGGAGTCGCTGACCGACATGCTCCGCCGCCGGGTTCGGCCCCGCGGCCGGGAAGTGCTGCGCGCCGATTCCGAGGGTGTTGATCGCGGATACTATCTCTACGAGGTCCGTACCACCGGCTGGCCGGCGCGTCCCGGGCCGCTGAGCGTCGGCGATGTCTGCGTGGTGGTGAACTATCCGGTCGGTCTGCGGCGACAGCGCGGTTTTTTCGAAACTCAGCTTCAATTGACGGATGCCCGCCCGGTGCAGGCGTCGCCCGCCGCGCCGACGATCGACGTGAAAGCCATCCCGACGCAAGACCAGCCGCCCTTCTTCCGAGGCGCGGTGGAACCATACACGCTCAGCGTGACCGCCAAGCCGACGGAGGTGCGGGTGGGCGACCCGATCACGCTGACCATGACGTTGCGCGGCAAGGGGCGGCTGGATCTGCTGCAGGCGCCGGCCCTGGCGGAGGTGCCCGAGCTGACGGAGCGTTTCCAGGTGCCGGATGAAGTGCTGGCGGGGTCTGTTCTGGGTGATTCCAAGGTCTTCACGCAGAGCATCCGGGCGAAATCGGAATCGGTGACGGAGGTTCCTCCCATTCCGTTTGCCTACTTCGACACGAAAACGGAGAAGTTCGTGGTGGTGCGGAGCCGGCCGATTCCGCTCAAGGTGGAAGCGGCCCGGCGGATGGCGGTATCCGAGGTTGTGGAGGCCCGGCCGGGCCTTGCCACACCGACCCATCTGACGGAGTTGAGCGGAGGGATCGTTGCGAACTACTACGGCAGCGCCGAGTTGCTGGCGGACCAGTCGTTCGAGCCGGGACTGATTTCCCTGGCGATCGCGGCGGCGCCGTCTTTGCTGTTTGCCGTGTTGTGGGTCGGCCGGCGCCGGAAGGAGCGGTTGCGGACGGATCGGCCATACGCACGACGCCGCACGGCACGTCGGAACGCGTCTCGCGCGCTGGCTTCGGCACGCGGCGGCGCCGGGGCGGACGTCGCGGACGCCGTGGCCGGCGCGGTGCTCGGGTACTTGGCCGATCGCTGCAATCTTCCCACCGCCGGTCTGACGCGGACGGACGCCGTCGAGGCGTTGCTCCACAAGGGCGTCCGGCCCGATGTGGCCGAACGGCTGGACGCGCTGCTGCGGTGTTGCGACGACGTCCGTTACGCCGGCCGCGGCGTGGACGCGGGCGACCCGCTGGTGGTCAGGGCACAGGAATGCATTCGAGAGCTGGAACGACACTCATTCTGACCGGGCGTGCCTGGACGCTCCTGGTGGCGGCGTTTCTCGCGGTTAACGCGGCCCGCGGGCAGACCCTGACCCGTGACCAACAGGAGCGCCTGCTGGCGGAGGCCTCGGCGGCGTTCAACCGGGGCAAGGAGCTGGAGCGGTCCGACCCGCTCAGCGCGGGCGAGGCGTTTGCCGAGGCGGTGAGCCGGTACGAGGCGCTGGTGGACGCCGGCGTCCGGAACGGTCGACTGTTCTACAACCTGGGCAACGCCGAGCTTCAGCGGGGCCGGGTGGGAGCGGCCATTCTGAATTACCGACGCGCCCAGGAGCTGATTCCCGGCGATCGGCGACTCCGGGAGAACCTGCGCTTCGCCCGGGAGTTGTGCCGTACGCAGATCCCTCCGCGCGGCAGCAGCGAGTTTGTCCGGACGCTGTTCTTCCTGCATTACCAGACCTCCGTGCGGACACGATTCACGGCGGGGCTGGTCTGCTACGTGCTGTTCTGGCTGACGTTGATTCTGCGCGTGTACGCGCCGCGGGCCCCTCTGCGGGCGCTGGCCGGTGTGCTGGCGGCGGCGTGGGTCGGGCTGGGGGTTTCCGTGTTCCTGGATTGGCAGGTGGAGGGGCGGCGACCGGCCGGTGTCGTCCTGGCGGATGAACTGATCGCGCGCAAGGGGAACGGCGAGACTTATGATCCGAAATTCCAGGAGCCGCTGCACGAGGGAACGGAATTCGTCGTGCTCGAATCCCGCGGCCACTGGCTGCTGATCGAGCTGGCCGACGGCAAAACGGGCTGGATCCCGGCCAACGGAGCGGAGATGGTGCGCGTGGCGCCCCCGGGCGACCCGCCGCGAATCGCGCCGCCGTCCGGCGGGTCACAGCTTCACGCCGACAACCGGTTTGAGCAGCAGAGCGATGACGATGGACAGCACCACGAACCAGAGAATCCACCAATCGGCGCCGCAGAACCATGAATCGCGGGGCGGATAGGTGATCGCGATGGACTGGATGACGGAATCGGAGCCGAACGGGCGCTCGGCGGGGTAGAGAACGCGGTCAACCAGGCTCGGGCCGGGCCGCACGGGGCTGACGCGGTCCTGGTCTTTGCCCACCACAAACTCCTTCGTGACCGATTCGGTGCCCTCCCGAAACGTCAGAACATAGCGGCCGGGCTTGCGGCCGATGAGATTCCACACGACGGCTTTCTCGTCGGCGTTGATCCGAATGCCCCGGGCGGACGGGGCCGTTTCCACGCCGTCCGGCGCTTCCAGCATCCAGTTCAACGCGGAGTCCGGGGCGTCCGGACGCAGCCGGACCGTCAGGTCCGTCGGCTCGTTGGTTTCGACAGGCCGCCACTGATAGCGCAGTCCCATCTGGGCGGCGACGAGCACGAACGGAACGAACATGACCAGCAGGGGCGGCAGCATGTGGTACTGCATGCGCAGACCGGCCCAGATCAGCCGGACCTGGGCCTTGAGCACCACCCGCAGCTCATCCTTGAAGAGCTTCAGGCTGAGCATGTTCGCCTTGATGTCGTCCTTCACCCGGCCGATGGCCGCCTGATTGGAGCAGAAGCGCACGACGATCAGGGCGACCACCCCGACGATGCCGGAGAGGATCGTCAGCGACAGCCAGCGCGGTCCGAGCCCGAGCACGGCATACACCGTGTCGAACACGGCGGTCAGAATGCTGTTGAGGACTCCCATATGCGTCCCGCCCGCGCGGAAGGGCCCTTCATTCGATGTACCCGAGCCCGCGGAGCCGGTCCATCACCTCCTGATCGCTCACGTTGTCCGGGGCGATCTTGTCCAGCTCGCGTTCGATCACGTGGGTGATGAACTCCTCCGGCGAGGCGTAGCCGGCGGTGTCGGCCACCCGCTTGACGCGATCGTAGAGGGCGTCGTCGATCTTGATTCTGGCCACGTCTGGTTCTCCTTCCGATCCGGCGGACGTTGACGGCGCCGGGGCCGGACACGATGCCTATTCGAACACGTCCCGTCCCTCGAGCGTGGCTGGCGGCGTGATGCCGAACCGCCGAAGGATGGTCGGCGCCATATCGATCAGCCCGGGTTCCCGCGCCGTCAGCGGGCGGTTGCACACGATGATGCCGGGCACCAGGTGCGTCGCGATGCAGTGGTCGGCGCCCCAGGCATTCGTGTTATCCTCCACGATGGAGTCTCCGAACGAGGCCAGCCCGGTGGCCCAGCTCGCCCGGTAGCCGCGGGCATAACCGACCTGCAGGTCCGGGGCCAGCGTCTTGACGTACGGCCCGCGGTAGACCCGGTCAGACTGGTACACCGTATCGACGATGTGCCGGCCGGTCTTGGGGTCCACCTCGTCCAGCAGTTCGCGCGTGATCTCGTCCAGCAGGGCCTGCTTGTCTTCGGGCTTGACGATGCCCTGGCTCTCGCGGCCCGCGAGGTTCACGTAAATCCCGTTGATGCCCATCGCGTAGGCGCGGGATTCGGCCCAGTTGATGTTGAGCGGCTCGGAGGGAGGGAACGGCCCCATCTTCGCGAAGCCGTGCTCTTGCAGCCAGTTGTTGACGTTAAGCCCGCGCGAGAAGGTCTCGAAGCCGTGGTCGCTGATCGCCATGATGATGGCGTCCGGGGCGTGGCGCTCCGCCCAATCGAGCGTGCGGCCCAGCATGACATCGGCATCGGTGTAGTAATGCTCCACCGTCTGGGCGTATCGGGTTCGCTCTTCATCCGTGATGCCCGGATGCTCCGGATCCCGCACGCCCCAGAACATGTGCGAAACCAGGTCCGTCCCCCCGTAGTAGAAGAACATCAGCCCACCCTGGAAGTGATCCAGGGCGAAGTCCAGCAGCTTCTCCCGCTCCTCCTCGACGATATCCGCCTGCTGAAGGAACTCGTCGCGGGTGAGGATGTTCTCTTTCAACGCGTTGAAGTTCTCGGGCATCCCCTGGGTGTAGTAGCGCCCGATGGCGGCGGCGACCTCGGCCGAAAAGTCATCCGGTGAGCAGAAGGTGATGGCCGGCTCGAACGGATCAAAATTGATCGGCGACACGTACAACTCAAACGTCGGCCGCACCCGGCGCAGGTACAGCCGGCACATGGCCGGCACCGGCGGCAGCAGGATCGGCGCCGTCCGTCCGTACGCCAGGGGAAACTCGACCGGCTGCCATTCGCTCCACTGGCCCTCCCGCAGCACGACGCGCCGACCGCCGATCTCGACGCACGCCGCCGGCTGGTCCGGGTCTACGTAGGCGGTCCAGTCGGCCTCGATCGCCGGCGGTTTCTCCGCATTCACCGTCGCATTCACGGGACCCAGCAGTTTGCACCGCGTGAACACCTTGACCAGAGCATCGGCCTGGAGCTCGAAATCAAACGGCCGTTCCAGCGTGATGGTCCGTGTGGCCGGGTCCAGCGAGCGGATCGAACGAATGCACTCGCCCCGGCCGGACCCGCGACTGGCGACGGCCACGCACCCGGCGAAACCGTCGATCCGCGGTTCCAGCGCGTGCCAGCCGGGCAGGATGAACTCGGTCGCGGACACGACGGTCTTCACCGTTCCGGTCAGCACCGCCCGTTCCGGCAGCACCATGCCGTTGATGACCTGGACGGGGTAGGCGTTTCCGCCGCCCATCTGCCGCCGGAAGTTGAACTGTTTGTCGCTGGTGAAGAACGAAAAACTTCCGCCGACGGAATCGCTCAGGTCCGGCGTACCCATGTCGGTCAGCGCGCGGAACGAGACACCCTGCATGTGGACGGATGGAAAGTTGGCGGGCAGCCGGTAGATCGCAGCGGGCACGCCCGCCTCCGTCAGATACTGCCAGAACGGCGTTCCATGGCGCAGCAACTCGTGCCGGGCCGAGACCAGAGGGATGTCGTAATCGCCCCACCGGATCGATTCACCCAGCACGGCGATGAACGGCCGGGCATACCACGGCCGATCCTCGACCGTTCGAGCCATGGCGGAGTACAGCGAGATCGGCGGGGCCGGCGGCGGCGGGTTCGGGTCGCGGTGGATGAAATCGAACAACCCGTGGCCGCCGGGGTTCAGGCCCGTGGCAAACGTCGCCCAGGCGACGGGGCTCTGCGGCGGAATGACCGTTTGCAACGGCCCGAAGCAGCCCATCTCCCGCAGGCGGGCGAAGTTCGGCAGCCGGCCCTCGTTCATCATCTGTTCCGTGAGCGCGGGGTCCATGCCGTCGAACCCCAGGACGATGACGCTGGTCGGGTGGGACGGCGGCCGACGGTTGCAGCCGCTCGCGACCGACAACGCGGCCACAAGCAGGACGACGGCGCCGCGACGCAGCGAACGGTCGAACCGAAATGTCGAGACTCGTGAATCCATGATGTCAGCCCGCCGATTTCGCCTCCGGTTGCATGACGACGTTCAACACGCGACCGTCCATGTTGCCGGGCACGTCCACGCCGAACAGATCGAGCGTGGTGGGGGCCAGGTCCAGAATGCGGGGGTTCTGGGCCTGGATCGGGCGGTTGCAGAAGAGGATGCCGGGCACCAGCCGCGGATCGACGCTGTGGTCCGCACTCCAGGCCTTGTGGTTATCCGAAAAAACGTGGTCCGTGATGTCGCCGATGGCCGCCTCCCAGGAGACGCGGTAGCCTTCGTTGTAGCCGACCATCAGGTCCGGGGCTTCCCCCTTGTACGGGCCGTGGTAGAACTTCAGGCTGTTGTACATTTCCAGGATGGCGGTCTCGCCGGTCTGGGGGTCTTGAAGTCCGCGGAGCTTCCGGCACAGCTCGTCGCGCAGGCGGTCGGCCTCTTCGCCCGGCTCGACGATTCCCCGGCTTTCGCGATCCTTGAGGTTCAGATAGATGCCGGCCAGCCCGGCGGCATACGCCCGGGTCCGCGACCAGTCCACGTTGGCCAGGTACCGCGCGCCGGGCTTCGCATCCGGCTTGAGAGCCATGTAGCCGTTGTCAATCAGCCACCGGTTCACGTCCACGCCGCGGCGGAACGACGTGGCCCCGTGATCGGACAGGATCATCACCACGGTGTCCGGCCGATCGCAGCGTTGCAGCACCCGGCCGAGCATGGCGTCGATCCGGGCGTAATGGTCCGGAATGGCGGTGGCGAGCTTCGCGTCGCCGAAGCCGTGCCGCGCCGGATGCCTCGGATCGATGTACCGCCAGTACTGGTGGTTCACCCGGTCCGTGCTGTCGAACACGCATACGATCAGGCCCTGGCTCACCTTGTCCAGGGCGTCCATGAGCATGCGCTCGCGCTCCTCGTCCGCCTCGGTGCACTGGTGCAGGAAGCCGGGGTCTTCCAGGATGCACTCGTTGTGGGCCCACGTGTCCTCCGCCAGGCCGAGCGTAGCGAACTTGCCCTGGCTCTTGGCGAGGTACATGCTGAAAACGGTGGGGTGCGAAATGGGAAGCGCCGGGTTCTCCGGATCAATCTGGATGGGCGAGACGTACAGCTCAAAATGCGGCTGCGTCTGAATCAGGTGGAACTGGCAGATGCCGCGGACCTTCCGCCGGAACCCACCGTCGAAGGTGACCGTGATCCACGGACTGTACTCCCGCCGACCCAGCGTGAAGCGGGTGTCGCCGACGGTGACCACCGCCTGTTCCCGGCCGTCGTCGATGTCCACCGAGAACGGCGCAGTAAGCGTGACCTTGCCGCCGTCTCGGTCGATCTGCGGACCGACCAGGTGCGACGCGATGCGGTTGCCTTCCCGCGACACCTGCACCTGCTCGCCGCCCTCGTAGATCGCCTCGTCGCGCGGGCGCGTGGTGTAGAACGAAAACGTGCCCTGGCTGCCCCGCACGTCGGGCACGCACATGGCCGACAGCAATACGCCGCGGAACCGTTCCGGCGGAAAAGTGATCGGCACCCGGATGATGCTGCTGAAAATCCCGTGCTCGCCCAGGATGTTCCAGAACGGCTTGCCTTTGCGCAGCAGCCGGATGCTCGGCTTGCGCCCGCCGGAAATCTGCACCGACGAGAGGATCGGCAGGTAGCTGCGCTTGTCCCGGGTCAGAAAGTCGAAAATGTTGTGCTTGCCCGGATTGGTGCCGGTCAGAAACGAGGACCAGGCCGTGGGCGTCAGCGCCGGCAACGTGGTGCCCAGCCGGCTGTAATACCCCTTCTTCCGCAGCGCGGCGAGGTTCGGCAGCCGGCCGTCGGCCATGTAACGCTCGACCAGTCCGGCGTCCATGCCGTCCAGGCCCACGAAAACCACCCGGCGAACCTTCGCCCGGGCGAACGCCCGCCGTCCGCGCACGGATCGGATCACCCAGCGCACCGGCCAGGTGAACACGGTCAGACCGGCCGACAGCATCGCCGTCAGAATCACCAGCGCCGAGGACAGAACCGCGAAGCCGGCGCCGGGCCCGATGTAGGCCTGCGCGGGCTCGGCCAGAGCGACCCACAGGCACACGGCCAGAAACACAATGCGCCCTGTCGACGACGGACGGGCGGAATGGCGCGGGATTCTGCGATGCACGTTGCGCCCCGGCGGTGCTGGAACCGCAGTCTGCTCCTTCCGGACGGGCTTGCCGCGTCCCGGATCACAAACAGGGCCATCGTATTACGATCCGGAGACGGGTTCAAGCCGGCGCGGGCTTGCTCAGGATCAGCGGGGCTCGAGAGGCTTGGCGTTCGGTTTATCGGTCGCTGCCGCGGGGGGCGGCGGCACGAACGGCACCGCTCGCGGCGAGCGCAGCGGCAGATAGCGGTAGAGAATCACGAGGAAGAGAATGCCCAATGCGATCACACCGAAGCTGACCGCCTGGGAAATGGTGACGCCGAAACTGTCGTGCGGGTTGTCGGTGCGAATGACCTCCAGAATGATGCGGGAGATCGGGTACAGCACCAGCAACAGGCCCATCACGATTCCGTGTCGCTGCCTACGGTAAAAAACCAGGCTGAGCACGAGCGAGAGCAGCAGCGCATTGATGATGCCGTAGACCTGTGCCGGATGGACGGCAAGGGACTTGTGAGCCGCCGCCAGGTCCTGAAGCTCCGAGTAGGTCATGGCCCGGGACGGATCGGTCCGTGAGGGGTATTGCAGGGCGTGGTTCAGCGCGTCAAACTCCGTGTTCATCGTCTGGACAAGCTTCTTCGCCGCGTTGATCCTGGATTGGAGGCGTTCCAGATCGGCCCGCTTGGCGCCGGCCGCTTTGGCGTCTTCGAGCTGCTGCTCCAGGTCTTCCAGTCGGCGAATGGGGCCGAATCGCTCCTCCGGCGTGAGGCTCAGCAGGTCACGCGGCAGCGGCATGCTTTTGCCGGGCAGAATCTGCGGCGTGTAGAGCAGTTCCGCCGGCGTGATGACGCGCCGCTCCTCCCACTGGCGAACGTAGGCCGGGCTGCCGAACGGAAACTCGACGGCCCAGGGCAGGGTCGGCCGGTTTTGGGCGTCCACGCACAGACCGCCCCAGCAGCAGCCGTTGAGGAAGCACCCCATGCGCCCGAATGCCAGACCCAGCATTACCGACGGAGCCACAATGTCCATGTACATCCGCCAGGAAGCCCTTTTGAGCGCCAGATAGAGCGACGCCCCCGCGATGGCGCAGAGCAGGCCGCCGTAATACTCCAGGCCGCCCGCCGTGATATTGATCGCCGCCAGCCAGGGGTTGGATTGCGGGGCGAACTGCGTTTTCCAGTAATGAGCGACGTAGAACACGCGGGCGCCCACTACGCCGCAGATCAGCGCGACGAAACCCAGGTTCAGAATGAGGTCCGGATCGCCTTTGACCCGCTCCGCACGGCGCATCGCAAACCAGATCGCCGTGAGAAATCCCAGCATCAGCATGAAGCCGTAACTCTTGATCGGATACCCCACGATGGGCAGACGAAACAGTTCTGGATACATTCGCTTCGTGACTTCCTTTGCTGTGCGATCGCGCCAACGGCCCTCCCGCCGCGCCCGCCGCGCAGGGCCGCGCGTATCCTACTGCCGGGACGGCGGAGCGTCCACGGGCATGTTGTCGATGAGCCGACAGGCGCCGATGCGGATCGCCGCGCATATCCGCGCCGGCCGATCCACCCGCGGCAGGGCCTCCAGCGAGACCGCGTCCACGATGCTTACGTAATCAATCTCGATCGGGCCGGCCGCCAGAATGTGCCGGCGAACCAGGTCGCACAACGCGCGGGCGTCCCGGTTTCCCGCGGCCGCCGCCTGCCGCGCCTCCGTCAGGCCCTGGCAAAGGCTCAACGCCTGGTGACGCTGCTCGACGCTCAGATAGCGGTTACGGCTCGACATCGCCAGGCCGTCTGCCTCGCGCACCGTGGGGCAGCCGACGATTTCGATTGGCAGGTCCAGGTCGCGGACCATCTGCCGGATCACCACGAGTTGCTGATAGTCTTTTTCGCCGAAATACGCCCGGTCCGGCATCACGATATTGAACAGCTTGGCCACCACGGTCGCGACACCCTCAAAATGCCCGGGCCGCGACGCGCCGCACAGAGACTCCGTCAGGCCCGAAACACGGACCGTGGTGACGGCGCCCGGGCGGTACATCTCGGAAGCGGGCGGCGCGAAGACCAGGTCGGTGCCGACGCGCTCGCACGCCAGAAGATCCTCCTGAAGCGTACGCGGATAGCTTGCCAGATCCTCCCCCGGCCCGAACTGGGTCGGGTTCACGAAGATGCTGACCAGCACGTACGCGCAGTCCCGCCGGGCGGCTCGAATCAGCGAAAGGTGTCCATCGTGCAGGGCGCCCATGGTCGGCACGAAGCCGATGCTTCGACCCGCCGGGCGAAGAGGCCCCAAAGCCTTTCGCACTTCCGCGATTGTCGTCGCTGTCCGCATGGGTCGCCCATCATAGAACCCAAGCGGATGAGGGCAACTGCCATACCCGCATTCGCGCCTCATGATCGGAACATGTCTTCCACGTGGGCGGGAATCCCACTTCTGCGCTGAAAACAGGGCCGTTTGACACGGCCGGGCGGCGGCGCTACCTTGCGACCGCCATCCGCAGCCCTTGTGGATCGCTAACTTGTAACCATCTTGAAGTGTCAGTGGTTATGGAGACGCAGTCGCCGGTGGGAGCCTTGGCCAGCCCAGCAGAAGAGGACGCGATCCTGATCGCTCGGACGCTGGCTGGCGATTCGACCGCGTTCGACGATCTGGTTCGACGCTACCATCGGCAGGCGATGGCCGTGGCCTATCGGCGTCTGGGCTCCCTCCAGGACGCCTCGGACGTCGCCCAGGACGCGTTCCTTCGGGCCTACCGGAGCTTGGAGAGCCTCAAGGATCCCGCTCGTTTCGGCCAGTGGTTGATGCGGATAGTCGGGAATCTGGCGTTGAACGCGTTGCGATCCCGGCGAAGCGGGGTGGCCGGTTCCTCGTTGTCCCTGGATGACGTGGGCGGCAAGGCCGGGGAACTGCGGACGGCCGACGGAGCGGCCGTGTTGCAGCGCCTGACTCCTGGGGACACCTCCGGGTCTGAAGAGACCCAGGAGGCGGTGCGGCGGGCCCTGGAGGCATTGCCGGACAAGCAGCGGTTGGCCCTGGTGTTGTTCACCATCGAAGGGCTTCCGCAGAAAGAAGTGGCGGACCTGCTGGATTGCAGCGTGGAACTGGTGAAGTGGAACGTGTTTCAGGCCCGCAAAAAGCTGCGTGAGATGCTGGCCGAATACCTGTAGGCCGGCGTATGGAAACCCAGGCCGCGCCGGGCGGCAGAGATGAAGTGGATGATGCCTGATCCTTCTGACAATCGAGAGTCTCCGGAATACCTGCTAAGCCAGTACATGGACGGCCAGTTGGACGAGCCCGCTCGTGCGGAGGTAGAGCGGAAGCTGGCTGGTGACGGTAAGTGGGCGTCGATGCTGGCCGACCTGCGCCGCGTGGACGATCTGGTTCGCGCCTGGGCGGAGCGAATCCCGGTATCAGACACGGAGAAATTCGTTGCCGACGCTCGTCTTCGGCGAGAAAACAGCCGCGCGGGCCGGCCGGTGGTCCGCCTGTACCGGTGGATGACCCCCCTGGCGGCGGCGGCGGTCTTGGCGCTGCTCGTGACGGGATGGGTGGTCACGCACTCAAGCCGGCCGGCCGCGTCGCCCACGGGCGGCACGGTGGCGACAATCGGGCCAGAGCGGGCGGAAACCCCGACGGGGATCGAGGTTCCGGTGCCGGCCGAGGCGAGGCCGGAAGCCGTTGTGATCGTCTCTTTTTCACGCGGAGCGGCCCCGGAGGAGTACGCCCATCGGCACGAGCAACCGCGGCTGATGGCGACCTCCGGCGCCCTGGTTTCGGCGGATGAGTCCGGACTCTCCACGGAGTGGTCTCTGTTCTGACTGAAGTGTGGAAATCGCAGATGATTGGAAGCAGCATGTTGAGGAAACATGGCATGTGTATTGCGGGTGGATTGCTGTGGCTCAGCGCGGTGGCGGCGACGGCCTTTCAGACCGATCTTCAGCCGCTTATCGAGCAGGTGCTGGACGAGCCCATCGAGCTGACGGTGGAAAACGCGCCGCTGGCGGACTTCTTCTCACAGATTTCGGACAAAACCGGCGTTTCCATCGTTATGTCGGACGAGGCGTACGGCCTGCTGCCGTACGGTCGGGCGACCCAGGTGAGCGCGACGCTGGGGAACGTGACACTGCGCGACGGACTCGGGCAGATTCTCGGGCGTCTGGGCATGGCGTGCGTGGTCACGCCGACCGGGTTGGACGTGGTGCCCACGCCCGGTCTGCATCGACTGGGGCGGCGCGCCGCCTGGTCGGAGCTGGAGAGTCTGCAATGGCTGAGCGCGACGGAGTTCGTCGATCACGAGGAGTCTCTGGCCGCGCTGCGCAAGCGATTGCAGTTCCATGTCACGGAGGCAGACCCCTGGGAGCAGCTGGAGAGTGAAATCCGCAAGGTCGGCGCCGGCTCGGGCGTGGACGTTCTGGAGGCGGCGTGCGACGCACTGGGTTGGTCATGGTACGTGTGGGACAAGCAGATCGTGGTGGTCTCGCTGACGGAGCAGATGAAGCGGCAGCTTGATGCGATGATCAGCGTGCGCATGTCGAACCGCCCCTTGACCGAAGTGCTGCGGAGCGTCGGAAGGCAGGCCGGCATCCTGATTCGCCTGGGCGAGGGCGTTGCCGACGCGCTGCCGGTGCAGACGCGCAGAAACTTCTCGCTGCTGGCGGACAATGTCAGCGCGGTCGAGGCCCTGGAGGAGATCGCCGGTCTGACGGGCCTGACCTATCGGGTGGACGCCGAGGGAGTGGTCTTCGAGCTGCCCAGCGGGTTCATGGACGGCGCCCGGCCGGCGCGGTCGGCGGACCCGTTTGTCGGCAAAATCTGCGTTCCCGATCCCGGGGGGAACTTCCAGATCGAGCTGGTGGTGAGGGAGTCGGACCTGTCGCCGGAAGTGAATGAGATGCGCAAGCAGGTGCTCAAGGATGCCGACGAGATCATCCGCAAGGCCCTGACGGAGTATCAGGCCCGGAAGGGGTCGAACCCATAGCCGTTTTCATCGCGCGGGCGAGTTCCATCCAGTCAGCCGGAGCAATCGTCTCCGCCCGCACGGACAGATCCACGACTCCGGCCGCCCTGTCGCAAACCTCCTGCCCGAACTCGTGAGCGAGATTGTAGCGCAGCGTCTTGCGCCGGTGCCGAAACCCGGCTCGCACCAGGCGGACCAGCGCCTCGAGCGTCCGGTCATCCCGGGCGGACGGCTCGACGGCATCCAGGCGATAGAGGCTGGATTCCACCGCCGGCCGCGGCCAGAAGGCCTCCGCCGGAACGCGGGCGATTCGCTCGATGCGGCACAGCGTCTGCAGAATGATGCTCAGCGGCCCGTAAGCTTTCGTTCGCGGCACGGCCTCCATCCGCTCGCCCACCTCCCGCTGGACGGTGAAGCACATCCGCCGCACGTTCAGCTCCGAAACGACCAGGTTCATCAGGACCGGAGTGGCGATGTCGTAGGGGAGGTTCGCCGCCAGCAGAAGACTGCCCGGAGCGTGTTTGCGGCCGGACTGAACGGCCTCGAGCACAGCCGTTGCGATCCGGTGTTTCGTGTCCAGGGCGTCGCCGCGGACGAGAATCAACGATGCCGTGGACGCGAAACGCTCGGCCAACAGGGCGGACAATCGGCGATCGATCTCGACGGCGACCACGGCCCCGGCCCGCTCGACCAGCAGGTCCGTCAGTCCGCCCGTGCCGGCGCCCACCTCCAGAACCAGGTCCGCTGGCCGGATGTCGGCGACATCCACCAGCCGCCGCATCAGGTTTCCGTCGATCAGGAAGTGCTGGCCGAACCGACGCTTGGGGCGGATGCCGGCCGCCTTCAGCATGGCTTCGATTTCTCGCTTGGTCTGGACCAAAGGGCGTCTCCCTGGCCGGCTGTCCATTCTCCAATTCGGCAAAGGGTATAATACCCCCCGCGTCGCCAATGGCGTATGCTTTCTCGGGCGATCGAACGGGCCGGCCCGGAGCGTATCAAGGAGCGATCAGCCATGCAGTCATATGAGGTGTTGCGCGAGGCCGTGGAGGGGATCGGGGTCAAAGCGCTGGCGGCCGAGTTGCGGCTGTCTCCCGCTCTGATTTACAAGTGGTGCCAGGAGCCGGGCCGGGGGGACGTGGATGCCAGCGGGGCCCGCAACCCGCTGGACCGTCTGGCCGACGTCGTCCGGGTGACAGGCAGCGTGGCGGTCGTGAACTGGCTGTGCCACGAGGCGGGCGGCTTCTTCGTGTCCAACCCCCGGATCACCACTGAGGACCTTCAGACGGCGCTGCTGGTAAACACACAGAAGCTGGTGGAGGAGTTCAGCCAGTTGCTTCTGACGGTGACGCGGTCGGTGGAGGATGACGGGGCCATCGATCCGTCCGAGGCCGACCGGATTCGCCGCAGTTGGGAGCAGCTCAAATCCTCCGCGGAAGCCTTCGCGGTGGCCTGCGAGCAGGGGTTGTACGCGGATTGCGGCCGGCCGGGAAATGGCCTCGAGGGCCGGTGACGGAGTTTGCCGGCGCCGGTCTTTCGTGCGGCTCTTTCGCGGGCGACAGAGACCGGGCGATCGTCGTACGGCGGCGGCCGGCGCTCGCGATCCGCGGGTTCCACCAACGCAAAGCGCCCTGCCGACCGTCGGCAGGGCGCGTCTCTCATTCTGGTTTTTCAGGGCCGATCCGAACACCGGATCGACACCGGCCGATTCACTAGCGACGACGGATCAGGGCCAAAGCGCCCAGGCCGAGCAGCGCCAGGGTCGCCGGCTCCGGCACCGATACCAGCTCGAACTTGAAGTTCAGGGGAACATCGTCGTCATCGATGTAGCCCGGCCAGTCGGTTGTGGAGCCCACCGTCGGGATCTCCGAGTTCAGGAACCACTTGCCGGTGGTGTTGCCGTAGGTGTCGTCCGCCTCAATGCTGTGGTAGCCCGCGTTCGGCACGACGAAGGGCTCGCTGATCGTGATGGTCCAGATGTAGTTCCCGGCTTGCGGGAACTGCACCCCGAAACCGTCGACGTACGCCGCCTCATCGTCGTAGAAGTCAAACCACAGGATACCGTTCGCTGCGGTGACTCCGCCGACAAAGCTGTACTCGGACAGAATCAGCGTGTCGCCGATGGGCACGATCGACTCGTAGTCGTCGGCCTCCATTTCCCCCGGGTTGATAATGACGGCATAGTTGGTCCCAAGTTCCATGTTGGAATAGGCCACGCCGTCGAAGCTGCCCCGCAACGCAGCGCTACTCAGATCCTGCGCCACGGCGGTGTAAATGGGCGTGCTCGCCCGGTCAATCGGCGCGTCCGCGAATGCAACGCCCGCGAACGCAAGAACCATTAACATCGCACACAGTTTTCTCATAAACAATCCTCCTCCAGTAAGAGAGCCTCCGGCACCCCGGTCAGACTGAACCGGTGAATGCCCATTAGACACGTTTCCAACACAACCCACACTTTTTCCGGTCAGCGCGACGGGCTCGAGAGAACAGCTCGCCGCGTCAACCGGCTTACGGACACCACAAATAACAAAGAGCACGCATTCGCCGCCCAACGAACGACGCAATGCCTGCTCTCTCTCTGAATCCCCCCGCTCTGTCAGTCAGTATACCCGTCTGCACACCGCCATTTCAAGCGACTCTTTGGAATCTCAAGCCTTGAGTCCGTATAATCCGCGCCGCCTTACCAATCACGAAGAATTCAAGTATTACTTGCGGGGCGTGGAGGGATTAGGCTCTGGCTGGGACTTGGGTCTTTGCCCGGCGGTCAGTTTCGGCCATGATTTCGGGGTTCACCCGCTCATCGTCCGGGCGTACGCTCTGGGCGATTCGCGGGTGGGGAGGTCTCGCGGAGGGCCTGTGTGGGTCTGCTCTGGAAGTCCGCCAGACGGGTAATCGTCGTGGTGGTGGCAACGACGGTTCTGCCCATCGGGCTGGCGATGCTGGTATTACCGGGCCCGGCCGTCGCTGTGATTCCAGTCGGGCTGGGCATTCTGGCGACGGAGTTCCTTTGGGCTCGTCGGTATCTGCGTCGGATTCGGGACCGCGTGGGTCGGTTGCGGCCGGGGCATGGGTTGATATCCCGGGCGTGCTCCGAACCGCCAGCGGAGGATTGATCATGACCCGTATGTCGGCGTTCATCAGCATGCCGGGAACGGCGGAATGGCTTGTGATCGCGCTGGTGGGGCTGCTGATCTTCGGACGGCGGCTGCCGGAAGTGGCCCGCTCGCTGGGCCAGACGATCGTGTCGTTCAAAAAGGGACTGCGCGAGGCGGAGCGGGAGCTGGAGACGCCCCGGGTGTCGGACCGGCCGCCATCCGGATTCGAGAGCGGCCCCCCCCCGGCCCAATTGCCGCCGGGCGATTCGCGGCAGGGGACGGATTCGTCGCCTCCGCATGGTTGAGTGCGGCGACTGCGAGTACACTGCCGGCGTTCCGGGCATCGGCGCGGGCGGTTGCGGTCAGCCGCCGACGGTTTCCGGACCGGATTCCACGAGCACGCGGGCGGAGGTCGGGTGTGTTCAGTATCGTACCGCGAGACCAGAAGTTCTTTGAGCTCTTTGAGGAGACGGCCGACCTGCTCGCCCGCGGCGCGCAGGCGTTCGTGGATCTGCTGGGCGATTATGAGCGTCGCAATCAGCACCTGCTGGTCATCCGGCAGTTCGAACACGACGTGGATGCCGCGGAGCGCCGCACGTACGAGCGCCTGGACCGGACCTTCATCACCCCGTTCGAGCGTGAGGACATCCATTTGCTGATGCGGCGGATGGACGACGTGATGGACGGCATTGACGCGGCGGCCAAGCGGCTCGTTCTGTACCAGATTGCCGAACCGAAGGACTGGCTGGTCCAGCAGGCGGATATTCTGCGCCGGGCGACGCGCTGCGTGCAGCAGGCCATGCCCGGGCTGCGCACGGTGCGCAAGCCGGACCGGATGCGCGGCCACCTGCGGGAGTTGCATGATCTGGAAAACCAGGGGGACGACACGCATCATGCGGCGGTCGCCGAGCTGTACGCGGCGGCCGGCGACCCGATTGCCGTCATGAAATGGAAGGAGATTTACGACCTGACCGAACAGGCCATTGACCGGTGCGAGGACATCGCGGACGTGCTGGAACGGGTTCTGCTGAAAAACGCGTGATGAGCGTCGCATGATCACCTACGTCATCGTCCTGGTTATCGTCGCACTTATCTTCGATTTCGCGAACGGCATGAACGACGCCGCGAACTCGATCGCCACCGTGGTGGCCACGCGCGTGCTCTCGCCGCGACTGGCCGTGCTGTGGGCGGCGTTCTTCGATTTCATCGCCGCCTTTGTCTTCGGCACGCACGTGGCCAAGACGGTCGGCAAAGGGTTGCTGGGTACCGGGGTGGTCGATCCGAACGTGATCGCCGCCACGCTCCTTGCCGCCATCGCCTGGACCTTCATCTGCACGGTCAAAGGACTTCCCATCAGTGTGTCGCACGCCCTGATCGGGGCCCTGGCCGGCTCGGCCCTGATGAAGGGCGGCGTCGGCGCCCTGGCCTGGAAGACGCTCGGCTGGGTTGCGGTCTTCATCGTGCTCTCCCCGATCATCGGGCTGGTGTGTGCGGCGATTCTCATGGTGGCCATGATGTGGATCTGCCGGAACCGCACGCCGCGCCAGGTGAACCGGGTATTTCGCGGATTGCAGTTGCTGTCGGCGGCCGTCTACAGCCTCAGCCACGGATTGAACGATGCCCAGAAAACGATGGGGATCATCTGGGCCCTGCTGCTGAGCGTGCCCGCGCTGCAGCACTACGCCGTGCGGAACGGCGCCACGAACGAGCTCGCATGGTGGATCATCATTACGTGCAACGCGGCCATCGCGCTGGGAACGTATTCGGGCGGGTGGAAAGTCGTCCGGACTCTGGGCAACAAAGTCACACGCCTGACCCCCGTCGACGGGTTTGCCGCCGAGGGCGGCGGCGGGGCAACCATTCTGGTCATGTCGATCCTGGGCATTCCGGTCAGCACGACGCACACCATTACCGGGGCGATTTTCGGCGTGGGAATGACACGCGGGCTGGGCACGGTGCGCTGGAGCGTGGGCATGGAGATCGTGACCGCCTGGATTCTGACGCTGCCCTGTTCGGCGGCGACGGCGGCGCTGGTGTATCTGGTCGTGGCCTGGGTAGCGGGCCTGGTCGGGGGATAGAGCCGGGCGTTTCATGCAAGGAGAGCCGTCTTTGACCGATTCGACAGGGACAGACGCACCGGCCGCGGCGGAGGCTCCGCCAATCCGGTCGTCGGGACGCGGACTGCACCGGCGCCTGTATGATTGGGTGCTGCACTGGGCGGACACGCCCCATGCGGCCGTGGCTCTGTTCGTCCTGGCGTTTGCCGAGTCCAGCTTCTTTCCGATTCCTCCAGACGTACTGCTCATCGCAATGGTACTGGGCGCCCGCCGCCGCTGGTGGTGGCTGGCCGGGATCTGCATGGTCGGAAGCGTGCTCGGCGGCATCGCCGGCTACTTCATCGGATGGGGCCTGATGGACGCCGTGGGGATGCCGATCATCCGGTTCTATCACGCACAACAGCAGTACGAAGACGTGCAGAAGCTTTACCGGCAATACGACTTCTGGATCGTGTTCTCGGCGGCGTTCACGCCCATTCCATACAAGGTCTTCACGATCGCGTCCGGGGCGGCCCGGATGGATCTGCTCGGCTTTGCCCTGGTCTCGGCGGTCGGTCGTGGACTGCGGTTCTTTCTCGTGGCAGTCCTGCTGTACATCTTCGGGCCGCCCGTACGCAGCTTCATTGACCGGTACTTCAACCTGCTGTGCGTTGTGTTCATGGTGCTGCTGATCGGCGGTTTCGTGGTCATCCGGTATCTGGTCCGCTGAGGCGGAGCGGACGGGACGGAGGTGTTCTGCTCGCACGAACCGGTGCAGCTCCCATTCCCGGGGGCATGCGGCCGTTGACCAAGGGCGAAGGTGGAACGAGAGCATGTCGCGCTTCCCACCGTTCACGGCGCGCAGCGCGACACGGGCGCGCTCCCATGGGTCGGCGGGTCTTTTTCCGGCGCAATGGTTGCGGTGGCCTCTTTCGTTTCCGGGGCATCGTTGCCCGGCCAGGACCGGTTGGAACTCCCCCCGGAAGGGCGGATATCACAGGGCCGGCCCGTGCATCTGATCGAGGAAGACGGGGACATCGGCTTCATCAATGACGCCGTCTGCGGTCAGTTCCGCCTTGAGGCACACGCCGACGGGCGGCTGCCCGTAGCAGTCCTGAAAAGCCGCGAAGTCCTGCAGGTCCACGTCACCGTCTTCGTCGAAGTCCGGCACGCGGGGCCAGATCAGACTGCTTTGAAGCAGGGCGTACGCGACACGCTCGCCGGTGAGGTGCGTCCGCGTCAGATCGTCGTCGAGTGAGAGCATCAGGAAGGTCGATCCTCCGGAACCCGCCTGGCCATGTCGCTGAGTCCAGGCGCCCGAGCCGTCCTGCAGCCCGGCGACGGAGGCGATGGCCACGAACTGGGGAGCGGCCATCGGGGTCTGGAGGGCATAGGCCGTATGCGCCGGCGAGCCATGCAGCACTCCCTGAACGGTCGGCGGGCCGACCTGGGCCTCGAAGGGAATACCGGCCAGGCTCGTGCCGGTGGTGCTTTCGAAGACGATCACGCCAATGGTTTCATCCAGACGGTTCAGGCCGGTGGCGCCGCTGTGCTTGCCGGTGCGCAGGTTGTAGGCCGACGGAGCGTCCGTCGTCCGCAGTCCCTGGGTCCAGAAGACGGACCAGGCATCGTTGCTGCTCATCACCTGACCCAGCACGACCGGATCTTCATATTGCCGCCAGTAACGGCGCGGTTCCCCCGTCCAGTGGTTGTTGCCGTCCGTGAGGGTGGAGGTATACTTCCAGGCCTCCATCTTCACGCCGCTGAGCTCCGTGACGCCCTGTTCCATGACCCAGTACCCGACAACTTCCGGGATGGAGTAGATCTGCGACGGATTCGTCGGGTCCGCCAGACGCAGATCGAAGCTGTTGGCCGTCACGTTGCTGACCCGCGGAATCATCCGTTTGCCGTTGAAGAAATACTGGCCCGTGCAGACGACGACCGGGTCCGTGTAGGTGTTCTTCAGGGTCACCGTCTTGACCGTCTGGTTGGCCGTGGTGAATCCCGCCTCGAACTTCGGCGCCACTTCGCACACGTCGGGTATGCCGTTGCCGTTGGCGTCCGCGACGGCGCCGCTGAGAATCTCGCAGACATCGGCCGTTCCGTTTCCGTTGCAGTCCGGCTGGCAGTCATCGGGAACGAGGTTCCCATCGCAATCGGAAGCCAGTCCCTGGGCGATGTCGCATTCATCGGGAATGCCATTTCCGTTGCAGTCGACGCTGGTCCCGTCGGCGATGTCGCACTCGTCGGGAATGCCGTTTCCGTTGCAGTCGAGGCTCCGGCCGCGGTCAATGTCGCACTCGTCGGGAATGCCGTTGTTGTTGCAGTCGGCACTGGTGCCCTCGGCGATGTCGATCGGGTCTGGCACGCCGTTGCCGTTGCAGTCTTCGCTGCCGCCGGTGATCACCAGCGCGTAATCCGCGTCGAGCACGCCGGGCGTCTCCGGATGCCCATCCATGTTGATTTCGTCCGCGATGACCTCGATGATCCACTGCCCGGCGGCGGGCGCGGTGATGAACACGTTCTCCACGACGTCTATCGTGTTGGACGACCCTCCGGGCGTTGACCAGTTGCCGCTGCGCAGCCCGTTGTTGCCGTAATAGACGGTACCGCCTGGCGAGGTGACCCGCAGCGAAAGATCGTTGATGCGGTGGAGGCTGGATGAGGTCGTGCCGTAGTAGTCCGTGTAGACCAGCGTGACTCGCAGTTCGTCGTGGAAGGGATAGCCGGGGACGATGCTCCGCTCGTACGTGGTCGTCTGGAAGGGAAGCAGAATATCCGTTTCATCCACGATCCGGATGTGGTTCCGCCGTTCATAGAGGTACTTCAGGTCCGGCAGGCCCCAGCCCTGATGCGTCCGGGTCAGATTGTGGGACGTGCCCGAGAAGGGGTAGGAGCTGGCGGTGTTGATGATGACGGCCCGGGCGGTGGCGCTGTGCGGGCGCTCGTCGAAGGGCGATTGCCCGCTGGTCGCGTTGCCGAACAGGCCGTCCGCCCACATCTCGAAAAACAGCCCGAAATGGCCGGCCACGATGGGCGTGGCGCCGCTCGTGCCGCCAAAGTAGCTGGTGTAGCCGCCGCCAGTCGTGGTGGTCCGGATGTAATCGTAGAAATGGCAAAGGTCCGGCTTGATCCGATTGTCGGCGGCGGGGCCGATGCTGGCCTCATACCAGTAGTCGTCGTCTTTTGTGAGAGTGTCCTGGTGATGGATGCCGCCGACGGAGACGATGTTTTTGGCCCAGGCTTCGCGGAGTGAGCCGGAGTACCGGTAGTTGCCCTGGCCCTGTACGATGACCAGATCGTGCAGATAAACGGCCTGATCCAGCTCCGCACTGCTGGTGTTGTAGTCAAAGCTGAACCCGCTGCCGTCGGACGTTCCCCAACTGTTGGACTGGTACAGGCATTGCCACGTCGGGCCGACCAGTTGCGCGGCGTCGTTCACCCGATTGCCGGTGTTCCACAGGGAAAAAACACCCTGGCCCGAGGGAAGCAGACCCCGTCCGCCCGGACTTCCGGTGCCGTCGCCGAAGTTGATACCGAAAGTGGACGTGCCGTGCGACTCCGTCGGAAACCCGCCCAGGCGGACCGTCAGGCGCGAGGCAAAGGCCGGATGGGTGATCTCACAACCATTGTCCATGACCTCCGCTCGGACGTTCTGCCCGGTGTATCCGCCGACAGTCTCGATGTAATTGGCGCCGCCGATGGCCCGGGCATTGTTCATGAGGGCCACGGGCGTTCCCTGGCGATCGATGAACAGCACCTCGTCCGCCTGAACAATCTCAGAAAGCTGCTGCGGGGTCAGCGTGGCCTGAACAAACGCGCTGGAATCGCCCGACACGTCAACCGTGCCTCCAATCGCGACGATCCGATCCAACAGGGCCGGCCGGACCGAGGGGTCCGCGTCGATCATCTGGATGCGATAGCGATCGCGGGTGGCGGTTGGTGAAGCGTCGCGCAGCATAGCCGCCAGCGCGGGATCGAGGCGGTAGGCCGGATGATACGGCCCCACCCAGCGGACGAACGGCAGGGCCTCCACGGCCGGGCGGGTGCGGGCGTCCATCCGCACCAGAAGGGCATAGTGGGGAAGGTAGTTGTGAACCGTAGCCCCCAGGCCGCGCAGGACCGCGCGGAAGTCGTCCAGCGGCGGGACGAGAAACTGCACAATGTACAGACCGGATGCCGGCGACTGGGCAAGGCGGGTGTTCACCGCCGGTTCCGCCAGGCACGGGTCAAAATCGCCGTGCCGCAGCCGAAGCTGATAGTCCGCCGGGCGGGGTCGCGCGAAGTGCTGCCCGTCGATGCTCACGGCGTAGTACGGCCGCGCACCGATCGATTCCTCCTCTTCCCAGAGTGCCAAACGCGAGGAGGCGCCGGAAACGGAGATCATCCGCGGGTTGCGGATGGGCTGGTCGCTGAGCTGAATCAGGGTGTCTTCGCCCAGTTGAAGCCGATACTGCGAGCCGGCTTGTTCCACCGACAGTACCGGCGCGCCGCGATGGTCATTGGCCGGAGGGGTCTGGGCCGAGGCCGACAGCCATGTTCCCCCCGCCACCCCACCGAGCGCAACCGACAGGATCATCTGAAGATACCGTTGCATCACCATCCCGCTCCATTCGTTTGTTCGTTTGTTGTACGATCCGGCCTACTGCGGGCCTTGCATCTGATTCAGGAACAGCGGAATGTCCTGCTCGTCCACGTAGCCGTCGCCGGTCAGATCGCCCGGCAGGCACGCGCCGGACGCCGCATGGTCGTAACAGACCTGGAACGCCTGAAAATCCTGAAGGTCCACGTCGCCGTCCTCGTCGAAGTCCGGCACGCGCGGCCAGACCAGGGTGTTCTGGAGCAGCGCGTACGCCACGTGCTCACCCGTCAGGTGGGTGCGGGTCAGGTCGTCATCAAGGGAAAGCAGCAGATAGACCGATCCGCCGGATCCGGCCTGCCCGTGACGCTGCGCCCAGTACGCCGTGTCGCCTTGAAGACCCGCGCCCGCGGCGAGAACCACAAACTGCGGGGCGGTCATCGGAGTCTGCAGGGTGTAGGCCGTCTGCGGCGGAGTGCCGTGGAGGACGCCCTGCACCGTGTCCGGCCCCACCCATGCCTCGAAGGGGATGCCGCCCATGCTGGCGCCGGTGACGGATTCGAACACGATCACGCCGATGGTCTCGTTCGCACGATCCTGGCCGGTGCCGCCCGTGTGTTTCCCCGTTCGCAGAGAGTAGGTGGACGGAATGGCGCTTCGTCGATCGCCCTGCGACCAGAAGGCGGACCAGTTGTCATTGGCGCTCATCACCTGTCCGAGCACCACGGGGTTCGCATAATGCCGCCAGTACGGCCGCCGCTCGCCCGTCCAGTTGTCGTTGCCGTCGGTTACCGTAGAGGTGTATTTCCAGGCCTCCATCTTCACGCCGTTCAGTTCCGTGACACCCTGTTCCATGACCCAGTATCCGACGATTTCCTGGATGGAGTAGGTCTGGGACGGATTGGTCGGATCGACCAGACGCAAGCCGAAGCTGTTGGCCGTCACGTTGCTGACCCGTGGAATCATTCGTTTGCCGTTGAAGAAGTACTGTCCGGTGCAGACGACAACCGGGTTGGTGTATGTGTTCTTCAGAGTCACCGTCTTTACGACATGATTCGCGGTGGTGAATCCCGCCTCGAACTTCGGCGCCACCTCACAGACGTCCGGCACGCCGTTGCCGTTGGCGTCGGCGGTCCAGCCCTTGTAAATCTCCCAGGAGTCGGGAAGGCCGTTTCCGTTGCAGTCCGGTTCGCACTCGTCGGGCAGGCCGTTTGCGTTATAGTCGGTGCTGGCGCCGCTGCTGAGGTCGCACTCGTCCGGCACCCGGTTGCTGTTGCAGTCCTCCGAGGTTCCATCCGCCAGGTCGCACTCATCCGGAATGCCGTTGTTGTTGCAGTCCGGGCTGGTGCCGTCGTCGATGTCGCATTCATCCGGCACCCCGTTCAGATTGCAATCCTGGCTGGTGCCGGTGGCGATGTCCACGTCGTCCGGAATGCCGTTGTTGTTGCAGTCCAGGGCAGTGGAATAGTCCCAGCCGATGGCATCGAAGACGGCCAGGTCAGCCTCCCGGTAGAAGTTCGGATAGAACGTCTCTCCGTCGGCCTGGGCGGGGTCCATGATGCCGATCGGCGGCGTCTGCTCGCGGAAGTGGCTGGCCTGGTAGGGATCCCCGTCTGACATGCGGTACTCCGCGACGATCAGATCGGTGTTGTGGTCATCATTCGGGGAGTTGTAGGACACCAGCCGCGGCGTGGTCTGAAATTCCGGGTACGTGGACGGATTGTAATTGTACGCTCCGGGCGTCCGCTGAAAGCGGAACAGATCCATTGCCGCCATGTCGTCCGCGTCCTGGAAGTCCGCGAAGGATATGAAGCCCAGGACGTGGCCGACCTCGTGGGCCACGACCGATTGGTAGCATTGCCGGTTGCCGGGCACGCCGTCACTGGGGTCGTAATCCCATGCAAATGCCGTGTTGAGCACCATTTCAGCGTCCGACCCGCTCGTGGAACCGATCACCGCCTTGTAATTCGCCGTCGTGAAGAAAACGCGATTCTCATTGGTCACCGTCGGGCTGCCGCCGTTGTATCGAACAGGCACGGTGCTGCCGGTGGGCAGCCAGCTCTGGATCACGTCATCCAGATCCATGTCGGCGATCATGCTGGCGCGAACCGTTGGGTAGGACACTCCGTCGACGAAGGCTGAGGACGTATAGCCGAGTACATAGCTCCCCAGATTCCGCATGGAAAAGTCGATCTTGACGGTCACCGGGTCGGCAAACTGGCTCTCGATATACTGCGCCACGGCTTCCAGGGCGTCCGCGGCGCCGGGGGGGAGGGAGCCGGACACGTTGAACACAATGTTCATACCCGCGCGCGACCCGGCCGTGCGGATGACGGTGTGCTGCGCCTCGGCATTGAGGGCGCGGACCGCCTCCACGTCGCGTCTCAGGTCTTCCGCCGTCAGGTTCTCCAGATTGCTGCCGCAGATGTACCGCGTGATCCGGAACGTCTCCACCTCCGTCGGCGATCCGTCCAGATAGAGCACGCCGCTCTCCCGCGGGCCCGGCTCGAACAGGACCGGCACACGGCTGTCGATCTTGCTCCACCAGTCGGGCGGGTTGCTTCCATCCGCCTCCGTGCTCAGAATTCCCACGAACAGAATTGCACAGGCCGCCAGCAGGCTCCATCGCGTCATCATCGAATCCTCCTTCGCTGTGACGATTCCTCCACCAGGCCGGTCAGGACTCGGCCTCGCCACCGGGTTCGTCTCACGACCACCGGGACGCACCACGGGCGCGGCAGCCGGGAGGCGAATCAGTTACGCTTGATAACTCGTGGGAGGATAGCAGACGCGACGCACCGCGCAGAGGTAAGACGACGTTCCCGCACCACTACCCACTCCCAGCAGCAACTAATCCAGCTCATTTTACGTCTAATAGGCCGAAATTCAAGGAATAATGAGCATTGGGCCCCTCGCGGACGTCAAAACAGGCTGGAGTGGCGGCCCCTACATCGTGGGGCTGAAAGCGGATGAT
>JBPOIK010000211.1:0-11098 GCA_052034525.1 Planctomycetota bacterium | reverse complement strand
ATATTACCCTCTAGCTAACGGAACGTTTCCTTCTTTCTCCACGCTCCCGATGCGCAAACGGGGAGCGGGGGGGAAGGGGGAAAACTACATCACACGCACTCCAACACGATTAAATCAACAGCCCGGGACGACCTCGGTCGGTATGCTCACCAGGACTTCTTGCGGAGGTGCCGGTATCGACCGCACCTCCCGCAGCACGTCATCAATAGAGCCAGGAGGAAGGCCAAGCAAAGCACACAAACGGTTTCTCGACACCACCAATCCATTCTGAAGCATTGGAAGCTGAGCTTTCGTTTCCGCCACCTTTGACTCTACATCGGATAGTTCAACTTTGGAGGCAATGCCAGCTTCCACGCGTTTGGCCACAAGATCTCGGAGCTTCTCGATGTCGTTTAGACGTTCTCTGGCCAGGACCAGTCGATGCTGATATTCCCTGTAATCAATATATGCTGCGGCAACTTGTGCGGTAAGTGCTACAAGCACACTGTGAAAGTCTTCAATAGATGCCTGATAATTCGCTGAGGCTGCCTCCACTGTCCGGCGAATCCGCCCAAAAAGGTCGATCTCCCAGGCAGAAGACATCCCTATGCTGTAGGTGGTTTCTGTGACGGTTTCTATCGACATTCCACCCGGAACGGATATGCCAATAGCATTCTCGCTCAGCTTACCTCGCAACACAGATCCCGATGCCCCAAGCTCAGGGAAGTGTCTTCCGGTTGCAGCCTGGACCAAAGCCCTGCTCTCGTCGATTCGGGCAATAGCCTGCCGCACATCTAGATTACCCTTCGTGGCCATTTCTATGAGTTGCGTAAGGACTGGATCATTGAAAGCCGTCCACCAACTTTGAACGTCTCCCGCATGCCCAGCTTTAGATGGGAGCTCTCGTGTAGACCACCTGTTTGGAACGGGAATGTTTGGCTTGGTGTAATCGGGTCCAACGGAACACCCGACAATAAGAATGGTAATCATCCCGCCGATAACACCCCTAAACAACTTGATCGGCATCTTTGGCAAACCTCCTTTCCCGGCAGGCAGTTGGTTTTCCCTTTTCAACCAAGGCATCCTCATTCCTATTGCATCCTTCTTCTGAATAATGCAGTGGCAGCCGCCAGCGTAACCAGCCCAATGGGTACCAGCGGCCATGCCATGCTAAGCACGACTCGTGTTGATGGGTTCTCCAGAAATATAGTTCTGGATAACGTTACCATGTATTGCAGGGGATTGACGTAGGCCAGCCAACGTAGCCAGTCCGGTACATTTTCCACAGGTGTAGCGAAACCACACAACAAAGTCGCTGGAACCTGGTACGTAAATGCGCCCAGAAAGCCTTGTTGCTGTGTTTTCGCAATCGATGACACAAAAAGGCCCACCCCAACGACGCTGAAGACAAATGCGAATATCGTCCCCAGAAGCAATACAAATCCTTTCAGGGTTAGCGGCAAGTCAAATATCACGACCGCCATACAGGTCATAAATATCCCTTCGATAAATCCCAGCAGAATAGCGGGCACACTTTTTCCGATGAGAATCTCCGCCGGCCTCAAGGGTGATACGAGGAGTTGCTCAAATGTTCCCAGCTCCCTTTCGCGTGCTATCGAGAGTGCAGTTATTAGCAACACCACCAAATTGCATAAGACCCCCACCAGGGCGGAAACTGTGCTCCACTGCGGGTCCGCATTTGGATTGAACCACTTTCGTGTTACGATAGAATCAAGCGAAGTGGCCTTTGCTATTCCCGGCTCGTGAAGGCGAGACAACGTTTCTTTGACGTAGTCTTCGACGATCCGATTTATGTAGCCCTGCACAACCGATGCGGCATTCGCGTTTCTACCATCCAATATGACTTGGACCCGTTCTGGGACTCCTAACTCGATGTGTTTCGAAAAGTCCGGCCCGATATGTATCGCGGCTAGAATCTCTTGGTTGTCAATTGCTTGGCGGACTGTCTTCAGATCCCGGTAATATCGAATCGTGCGAAATGTCCTTTGCGCCCCTTGAAAGCGCGCCAGCAAATCCCTTGCGGCTCGGCCGTGATCTTCCATATAGACACCCAGTGTCACGTTCCTTACTTCCAGCGTGGCTGCAAAACTAAATATCAAGAGCTGAAGAAGCGGCGGGCCTATCAGTAGGAACCGACTCCGACGATCCTTCAATACCGCCAGGAGCTCTTTCTTTGTAAGTCGGGCAATGCGGTATAACATCAACTTCATTTTCCAGTCTCCAATGTTATTGGCATTTTCCGAGCGGTTATGATCAAGAAGACTGCGCCGAGAAGAGTCATTACAATTACGTTTGGTGCAATTATCTGCCACACGTCTCCGGCAAGGAATAGTGTTCTCAGTGAGGATACAAAATAACGCGGTGCAAACAGGTAAGTGAGGAATCGTATTGGCCACGGCATGCTGTTTATTTCGAACACAAGCCCGGAAAGAATAAATGCTGGAAGAAAGCCGGCGATAAGTGCACCTTGGGTGGCGACAAACTGGTTTCCGGCCACCACCGAAATCAAGAGCCCAAGCCCGAGGGCGTATGCGAGAAATGCCGAAGTCACCATCAAAAGCGCCCAGAAAGACCCTCGCAACGGGACATCCAGGCCCCAAGTGGAAATGACAGTTACAAGAATCATTGCCATTATTCCCAGCAAGAAATACGGAACAAACTTACAGAGGAACAGATCTCCGCGAGTGACAGGCGTCGAAAGAAGAGCCTCCATAGTCCCGCGTTCCCACTCCCTGGCCACAACGAGAGAGGTGAGCATCGTACCGATGAGCGTCATGATTACTGCCAGAGAACCTGGTATGAGAGCAGCACGCGATTCAACCTCCTCGTTGAACCATACCCGGGAACGCACATCGATGAGGTTTGCTGCGGCGGCATTGCTCTGAGCCGTTCCCTGCTGTGAAAGCCATCTCCTCCAGGTGGCCTCGATGTAATGTTGAATCAACTCTCCCGTGTTTGCGTCGGTACCTCGCACAATAATCTGTACCGGATTGTCATCCCCACGGTACTTGCGCCTCGTAAACTCGGCTGGAATTACAACAATTGCTTGGAGCCGTCCTCCAACTAGAAGAGGCTGTAACTGACGTCGGTCTCTTGCTACACGCAGTTTAAAGTAGGTACTTCCTTGAAAGGCTGACAATAGGTCCCTCGCCTTTGACGAGTCCTGCTCTAGGACGACCCCAATCTTGATTTCCCGAAGGTCGAGAGATACACCATATGAAAACAGGAACAGGAGTATTAGTGGGAGAATGAAGGCAATAAGAATACTGCTCGGATCACGCAGGACTTGCAAAACCTCCTTTTTAAGTAGACCCCAGATCCTGATGAATCGATTATGCCCGTGCCTCTGAAGTCGAAGGGTAGAGTCAATAGAGTTCTTCATGTCTTGCACATCATCCTCCCGCGTATTCATGCTTAGCATCAACAGAGGATTTTACATTGTGTCTAATTAGGCCGATGAAGGCGTCTTCCAGTGTCGGATCGGGCAGGTCGGTTGTCCTCACCATGTTCTTGATTTCGTCCGGGGTACTTAACGCGATGAGCCTGCCTTCATAGATGAGAGCGATACGGTCACAGTATTCTGCTTCGTCAAGGAAGTGGGTCGTGACCACGACCGATGTACCACCCTGCACTAGAGAATTGATCCGTACCCAGAACTCTCGCCTCGTGATCGGATCCACCCCGCTCGTCGGTTCATCCAAGAACAAGATTGCAGGCCGGTGCATGATCGCACACGCCATCGATAATCGTTGTTTGAAACCGAGTGGTAAGGCAGATGCGTTCGTATCCCTGAACGGACCAAGCTGGAATGTATGAATCATACGGTTGACGGTTTCGTCCAAGTTCTTACCACTTAGCCCGTAAACGCCACCGAAGAACTCCAAGTTCTGCCGAACGCTGAGGTCGCCATATAGACTGAACTTCTGTGCCATGTATCCAATACGCTCTCGTGCTGTTGCGGGAGCCTTGAGTAAGTCTACTCCAGCGACCTTCGCCTCTCCGAAAGACGGCCTGAGCAGGCCGCATAGCATCTTGAAGGTGGTGCTTTTCCCGGCACCATTCGGCCCTAGCAGGCCGAACACCTCCCCGCGGCGCACCTTGAAGCTCACCCTGTCTACGGCAGTGAAAGAACCGAATTGTTTAGTCAGTTCCATTGATTCGACAACAACCTCGTTGCCTGTCTCCTCTTCCAAAGAGCCATTACCAAGAACCTCTCGAGCGTTTTGCACCCGCTCCTTGGGAATTCCTCCCAAGAGAAACATGACCGCGTCTTCAAACCGTGGTGCTACGGGTTCCGCCTCGGCCTCTTCTCCAAACTGGGTGGCGTCACCGAAGGACGAATTCATGACCAGTCGGATTCTTTTGCCCTGAATGACGCTATCGAGTACTTCTTGTTTTTGCAGGGTTTCAATCGCAAACCTTCTCCGGCGACTTTCCGGAACACTGACCAGAAACGTGTGCCCCTTGATCCTCTCCGTCAATTGGCTTGGGGGACCTTGATACAAAAGGTGCCCCTCGTTGAGTACAAGCACTTGCGTGCACCGCTCGGCTTCGTCCAGGTAGGCGGTGCTCCAGACCACGGCAATCTGTTCCTCTGCGAGCTCGTGAACCATTTGCCATAATTCCCGACGTGACAGGGGATCGACACCGACGCTCGGCTCATCGAGAAGCAGGACCTTGGGACGCTGGATAAGCGCACATGCAAGCCCAAGCTTCTGTTTCATTCCACCGGAGAGCTTCCCCGCAAGGCGATTGGTAAAAGGGCCTAGATTGGTGAAAGCCAGCAGGCGATCAATCGCTTCTCGTCGATGACGTCCTAGAATCCCCCGGAGGTCCGCATATAGATGCAGGTTCTCCATCACTGTAAGGTCTTCGTAAAGGCCAAATCTTTGCGGCATGTAACTGAGAACGCCCTTAACCTCAGAGGCGGGATTGGAAGGATTCTTCCCCAGTATTCTGATCTCTCCCTCTGTGGGCTTCAAAAGGCCCGCCATAAGCCGCAGCAATGTTGTCTTGCCGGACCCGTCCGGGCCAACCAGCCCGGTAACCCGGCCGACCTGTATGTCGGCGGTGATATCCACGAGGGCCGGTGGGATGTCTTGACCAAACCGTTTGGTTACATTTCTCAGCTCAATTGCCGCATGCATCTGAGTGCTCCTGTCACTTGTCTTGCTGCTCAAGATCAATGAAAACGGACACAGGCATTCCCTGGCGCAATTCGTTCTTGGGATCCTGTACGATTACCCGAATGCGATAAACGAGGTCTGTCCGGATTTCCTTTGTCTCAACAGTCTTGGGCGTAAACTCGGCAACCGGCGATATGAAGCCGACCTGACCTTCAAATGATTGCCCGGCGTCCGTCCGCACCATGGCTTTCATTCCCGGCCGGATTTTTCCCAAATCGACTTCGTTGACGTAGGCCCTCACCCAAACCGGATTGGTTATGGACAGGACATACACGGGTTCTCCGATGCCCACAAAGTCACCCACCTCCCGGACCTTGGTCTGAATGACGCCAGCCGTGGGGGAACGCAGTTGCGTATCTTCCAACCGGCGCTGTGCCTCAGCCAGTCGTGCCCACGCTTCCTCAACCATGGCTCGGGCTCTTGCTATGTCCTCTTGTCGCGGACCTCTTTCAACGAGTCTCTGGGTGGCCTCGGCGGCCTTGAGTTGCGCCTCTGCCTGGTCGCGAGCGGCTTTTGCATTGTCAAATACCTCTTTTGACACCGCTCCGCTCGGAAGAAGATTTTGAGCTCGCTGGAATTCTTTCTCAGCCTTAATGAAGGCTACTCGGGCAGCCAGAGTCGTAGCCCGTGCTTGTTCTATCTCCTCGGGACGTGACCCATTCTTGAGTTTAAGGAGTTCCGCCTTCCGGGCTTCCAAAGCCGCCTCGGCTTGCCGCAGTGCGTCTTCAAAGTAATCTGTCTCAAGCTTTGCCAAGATCTGCCCTGGGGCTACTCTATCTCCCTCTTCTGCAGCCATATCCGATATGCGGCCAGATACTTCGAATCCCAGCCTCACCTCCCTGACCTCCACGTTCCCTTGAAGTTCAAGGACGGTTGAGGATTCAGGATGGAGATAAGATAATAGGATCTCTCGTAGATTCCCCGGAGATGCTTGGCCTTTGTAGAAAAGCCAGATTGACAACAAGCTAACTCCCAAAAACAAAAGGATTATCGCGATAACCTTGAGAACACGTTTCATTTCTGGCTCCCTCCCATTGATTCGTTCGAGGGGACGACCCCCAGGCTTCGGCATGCCATGTCTGCAACAATGGACGCGATTTGTTTGACTTGCTCGGAGCCTATCTCTTCTATACCGAGCCTACGACACAGGGTGGTTGCGCCAATTCTGAATATCATTGCCTGGCCTATGATGGCATGTGCGCGAATTATGGCATCGGGGGATTCCGCCGGAATTCCGAGGGCGCAACCGACGAGCCTGGCGACCGTACCGTGCAACTTTGAAACGGTTTCGTAGATGATCTCATATGCCGGCGTTGAGTTTAGATGCTCTCGGGTCGAAATGCTGGCGAAGAATCGTGCTTCAGGAAGTGAGAGAATGAGAGTGACCATTTGCTGTAGGAGGTGGGACAAAAGCAAGCAGGCCTGTTTTTGATCCGGCACACTTTCCTTCAGGTGCTGTTCGATTTTGTCTATCACGGAGACAAGCAGGCTGCCCTTTTCACGTATAAGGTGCTTAACGACGGCTATGTAATAGCCTTCCTTCCCACCGAAGTAGTATTGAATCGCGGCACTGTTAACCCCGGCTACCTTCGCCAGATGCCGGGTGGTAACGCCCTCAGGTCCGAACTTGGCAAAGGCCTCAAGACCGGCCGCAAGCATCTGTTCCATGGTCTTGTCGCCCCGGCTACTTCTGGGGTCCGGTTTTTCGTTCTTTGGTTTCATGGCGTCTCCTTTCTGCTACCTCCTTTCCAACCAATATAAATCAAACGAATGAGTAAGTCAAGCGATTGAGTAAAATAATCCGGAAAGCGCCACAAGACGTGAAGATTCAGCGAGTTAGAGCAAATGGCGCTGTCGCAGAAGTTGTGCCCACATCTTGCGCTGGCGGTTCCAATGGGGGACGGCGGCGATGGGGCGGACGTCCCGCTCGCGGATCGGGTCGCGGCCCTTCACGGTCCTGGGCAGGAACAGGATCTCCTCCTGGATGTCGGGCGCCAGGTTGAGGAGGTTCATGATCTGCGTGATGCGGGCCCGGGTCACGTAACCCAGCCGGGCGAGGTCCGCATAGTCCCGCACCTCCCCACGACGGACGATGCCATCGAACTTGATCGCCAGAGCCATGAGGCGCGTGATCCGAGGGACGTTGCCCGGCTCGATGTCCCGCGGACCAATGCCCGGGCCTTCCGTGCGTTTCCGACCGTTGTGTCTGGGCTTGAAGGTCCACCGGACCTCGATGGTCCCGGTGACCGCGCTCGTCTGATTACGCCTCATGCTCGCCTCCATAGACCATGTTGGCTTCGCTGCAGAGCGCCTTTAGCCCCAAGGATCGGAAGCTGACCGTCACGCTGCCGTCGCGCCCGTCGTAAGCGATGCGGTCGATGAGGAGATGCATCACCCGGTGCCGCTCGCGCGAATTCAGGGATTCCCAAACCGGGTCGAAGATGGACAGCGCCTTGACCAGGTCACTCTCGTCGACAGTCTCGCGTTCGAGCGAGAGGACCTCCTCGCGTATAGCGGTCATGCGCTGTTCGATGCTCCGGATCTGGTCCTGCAGGTCGGCCAGGCGGTCCGCTGTGAGTGATACGTCCGAACCAGGAGCGGCCGGCATCAATGCCAGTTCCCGGAGCTTCGCATGCAGCCGGCGGAGTTTCCTCTCGAGGCTGCGACGTTCGCGTTCCAGCTCGATCATCCGCTTCTCGCTCTTCTCGCGGACCTGGCGGATGGTTTCAGCGACGATCTCCCCGTCGCTCCCCAGCCCGCGAATGTGGTCCACCACGAACGTCTCGAGGTCATGGGCGTTCACCGACTTCGTGGGGCAGGCGTCCCAGCCGCGCTGCTGGGCGTTGAGACAGACATAGTACCGGTAGCGTCTGCCGTTCTTCTTCGCCGTGTAAGTGTGCACCATGGCCGTGTTGCACGGCACGCAGTAGAGAAGTCCCTTGAGCAGCGCTCCGTACTTGTTCCGCACCTCCTTCCCACCGTTCCGACCGTTCCGGCGCAGCAGTTCCTGGACGCGTTTCCAGACCTTCGCATCCACGATAGCGTCGTGCTCGCCCGGGTAGATCGTCCCCTTGTAGCTCACCTTGCCGATGTAGATGACGTTGGTGAGTAGGCGGAAGAGTGTGTTCTTGGTGAAAGGTGCGCCCCCGCGTTCGTTTCCTTTCTTCGTGATCCAGCGCTTGTTCCTCCACCCGCGGCGGTCGAGCTCACGGACAACGGGAATGAGCGAGCGGTGTTCGAGATAGAGCTCGTAGATGGCACGAACCTGCGCGGCCTCTTCCTCGTTGACGACCAGGCGGCCGCCCCGGGGGGCCACGTCGTAGCCCAGGACCAGGCCGCCGCCCATCCACTTGCCCTTGCGGCGCGCGGCCGACATCTTGTCCCGCGTGCGTTCGGCGATGATCTCCCGCTCGAACTGGGCGAACGAGAGCAGGATATTCATGGTGAGCCGCCCCATGGAGTTGGTGGTGTTGAACTGCTGCGTCACCGATACGAAGCTGACGCCGTGTTTTTCGAAGGTCTCCATGATCCGGGCGAAGTCGAGCAGTGAACGGCTCAGGCGGTCCACCTTGTAGACGACCACGCAGTCGATCTCACCGGCTTCGATGTCGGTAAGCAACCGTTTGAGCGCCGGACGCTCCATGTTGCCGCCGGTGAAGCCGCCGTCGTCGTAGCGTTCCGGCAGGCAGGCCCAACCCTCGTGCTTGTGGCTCAGGATGTATGCTTCGGCGCTTTCCCGTTGGGCGTCGAGGGAGTTGAAGTCCTGGTCGAGCCCCTCGTCGGTGGACTTGCGGGTATAGATGGCACAACGGACCAGGCCGTCGCGGCGCTGGGGCGGGGCTCCCGTTCCTCTGGCCTGTTCCGCCTGGGTGTAGCTTCCTTCGTTCAAGGTCATACTCATCCGGTCCTCCTTCTACGTTTTTCGGCCGTTCCGCTCGCGGGCGTGCCGTCGCCTGCGAGGCCGAAGAAGAGGAAGCCGTTCCACTTGGTGCCTGTAACCTCGCGGGCGATGGCGGAGAGCGACTTGTACCGCCGCCCCTCGTACTCGAACCCTTCATCGAGCACCTTCACCACCACGCTTTGACCCTTGTACTCTCTTACGAGCAGGGTGCCGGGCAGGGGCAACCGACGGTCGCGTGAGGCCGGGAGCCTTCCGCGCACGCTCCGGTCCCGCTCCTCGGCCGAGCCGGACTTGTGCCGGGCGCGGGGAGCGCGGATTCTGAGATCGGCGTCGTCGGCCAGTTCCTCGGCGCGCCGCCGGGCCCGCTCGGAGAGGTCGCCTTCGGCGAGGGCCTGGAGCCGCCAGGCGATCCGCTTGCGCAGAAAGTCCTTGTGGTGGGAGCGCGTCTCTTCGCCGAAGACCTCGAGGTACTTCTCCCGGAGCTCCCCGACCGTCATCCGGGAGAGGCTCATGATCTCCTTGTAGGTGTCCGTGTTCATCCGAAACCTCCTTTCGACGTTCTCTTTTCCATGCCGCGGCCAGGTGATCTCCGCGGCTTCTCGGGGCGCTAACCCCTTGTGGAATGAAGGCTTCGGTGGCCCGAACTATCAAGGCGATTCTCGGTAAACTCTTGAGATTCGTCGGGTTGCGCCACCTCAAGAGGGAGCGGGCCGCCCTCAATCATGAACCGCCGCGCCTTGACGTGGCGCAGGTAGCCACTGGCCAGGATGGAGGCGAGCTCCGAGACGATCTCCCGGGGCGTCATCAGGCGAGGGTCGCACTGCTGCATGTGGTTCCTCCTCCGCGGAGGCCGCGGGGGAGGAGCTGTGTGGGCGTCGCCATTGGTCAGCGGGGCTCACACCGCGGTAAGGACCGATGCAGGTCGCTTGCGGACCTGCCCCCAGGCAGGCCTGGCGACACCCACAACGGTCTCCGCTTCGCGGCCGTCCCGCCGTCTGGTGGTTAGCGTAACGCCGGGCCGCCGGTCGCGGCGCCGGCCTTCGCTGGGTTACCTACCGGAGGGGAGTTCGAAACGTCGGGTGGGTACCCCGCCTGCAACCTGGCTGTTAAACAAGACGGGCTGTGAAACGGAGAATCGGAGAGTTCGAGGAGGATATGCGTGGGTTGCGCCTGCAACCGTGGGGGTTGCGCTTGGACCCCACGCGCTTCATCTCGAACCGGAGAATCAAGGGGGATGTACGCGGGGCCGTAACTCCGCGTGAATCAAGGAGAAAAGCAAAGACCCCGCCGGGTCATCCCGACGGGGTCTCGCGTTAACTTAGAACCGCCAGAGTTGGCGGACTGAAGTCTGGCTCCCCGACGAGGGCTCGAACCTCGGACCCGGCGGTTAACAGCCGCCTGCTCTACCAAACTGAGCTATCGGGGAATAAGAAACACGGTCTGGGAATAAACTCCCCAGGTACACACAACGTTCGCTTCTATCTCGATATACTGTTGCTCGGCTGTAAGACAATCAACAGAAACATTATGGGTACACACAACGTTCGCTTCTATCTCTATATACTGAGTTTATAGGCCAAGATCAAGGGGCTCCGCAAGATTTTTGCCAAATGGAAAGGAACCCGTAGCCATTCACGGCCGTCCGCTCCTTTTGCCCGGTCTGGGCCGATCGGGGGGCCGTTCCTTTGCAGTCTCGGCTCGGCAAAAGTTTGAGATCGGGGCCGTTCCTTTGCGGTCTCGGCTCGGTAAAAGTTGAGATCAGGGCCGTTCCTTTGCGGTCATGGCTGAGCAAAATTCGTGCCAAGTAGGGTGGGCATCGCTCAGCACGTCCCTGCCAGCCCGTTGAAAAACTGTGCCACAGGCTTTGCCAGTGTTGAAACAAGCGCGACTCGACGGCACTGGCAGCGCCAGGGGCACTCAAAAATTCCCACAAAACCATTTTTTCAATGGGCCTTTGCGGTCATGGCTCGGCAAAAGTTCGAGATCGGGGCCGTTCCTTTGAAGTCAAGGC
>JBPOIK010000071.1:0-43960 GCA_052034525.1 Planctomycetota bacterium | reverse complement strand
CTTGTTCGAGCAGGTCCGGCATGGCGTCGCCTACTGCGTCATCCGCACGCGGACCGTCGCGTCGGCGTCCGCCGCCGCCTTGACGCACTTGCCGATCAGCTTGTTGCCGCTGGCCGTGGTCGTGGCGACATTGTTCGTGTCGTCCCAGTACACGTTGGCGCCGGCCGTGATTGCCGTGCCGCCGCCCGTGGCCTTGGCGAAGTCGAACACGCCCGCGACGGCCAGCGCGCCGAGCGTGTTGGCCTTGATGTCGAGTTTTGCGACGCCGACGAGTTCGCCCTGGACGATCACGTCGCCGGCAGCCACGTCCGCGCCCGGGGTGTAGTCGATCGAGCCGCCGTCATGCCGGAAGATTGCCTGTGCCATAGCTGTGTTCCTTTGTCGTTACGGGCCTCGCGCCTACGCTTCGCCCTTGCTTTTCACCGCGGCCCGGAAGTCCTGCATCGCCACGCCGAAATCGAAGTACCCGCGCCACTGCATCCCCAGGGTGTTGAAGCTCGTCTCGCCGCTTTCGATCGTGGGCGTCCGCCGGCCGCGGAGGTAGGCGATCTCGATCGCCGCCACGTCCGCCGCGCTCGCGAACAGGTACCACGCCTTCGCCGACGAGCCGGTCAGCCCCTGCGCGTTGAGGTAGGGCGTGACGACCGGGCGGAACATCCCGGCGAACGGGTTGTCCGCCGGCTTGGGCTTGCCGGTCTCGGTCGTCTCGTTGACGCGCGTCTCGTTGAACAGCCGCCGTCCGGTGACCGCCAACGAGGTCGGGACCAGCAGCAGCGCCGGCCGGATCAAGATCGGCTTGCCATCGACATCGACCTGGTCGCGGAACTTCTGCTCGGCAAGCTGGAGGGCTTCGATCGACAGCGCGGTCTCCGCGCCCGAGATGTAGTTCCGGTTGGTCGTGCTGAAGAAGCTGCTGGGGTTGCTGAGGAGCAGCTCGAAGACCGCTTCCTCACGCTTCAGCGCCGACATCCGCCCGATGATCCGCGGAATCTGGAGGAACGCCCCGAGGTCGTCGTTGATGATCATCTGCCGCGTCAGCGCGATCATCCGGCCGAACGTCTCGATGCGGTTCTTGTACGACTCCTCCGTCAGCGTCGCGTGCTTGAGCTCGCCGTCCGGACCGACCTTCTCAAAGACGCCGTTGCCGGTGAGGCGGTAGCGTGTGACTTCCTTGAAGTCGTTGACATCGGTCTCGGAACAGAACTGCGCGACGACGCTCTCGACCGCCTCGTACGCCGCCAGCATCGCCTTGTTGGCGACGTTGGAGAGAATGCCCGACAGCGAGATGGTCGAGAACCCATACGCGGCCTGAATGAGCCGCTGCTCGGCGACGAACGCCGCGCGGATGGTGTCATCGTCGAAGCCGGTGATTCCGACGTGCCCGCCGGCGGCGCGGATGATCTCGTGGAACACCGTGTGCAGGCCGGCGCGGCGCAGGTCGCGCGACAGCGCGGCCTCCATCGTCCGCGCGTCGTACCACTTCGCCACGCGATCCTCGGGCGCGACGTTGTATTTCAGCAGCAGGGCCGCTTCGAGCGCCTTGCCCGTCGGCGGCTCGCCGCCGCGGCGGACGCCGGTTACGGTGGGCCGCTCGGCGCGGAGCACTTCCAGTTCCGTCCGCGTCGCGTCCCAGCCTTCCGCGATGGCCTTCGCTTCGATGTCCGCGTGCTTGCCGGCACAGATTCGCCGAATGTCGGCGATGCGTTTCGTCTCGGCCGCGGCCAGGGCGCGCAGTTCGGAGACGACATCGGCGCCGCCGGCCGGCTCGCTGGTGTCGTTCGCGTCGCCGGCGTCGCTACTCGGATCGCCCTGCGTGCCGGGGCGCTTCTGTTCGGCGTCGTACATCACCTGAAGGCTCGCCCGCTGCGCCTCGCTGAGGTCGGCTGCGACGAAGCCCTTGCCTTCCAGCCACTTCTCGAAATCCATGACATCCTCCTTGATGTCCGCGGCGGTCGCCGCGACTTGGGCGCTGGTGTCTTCGTCGGCGCCGAGCGCCACGAAACTGATCTCGCCGAGCGTCGCCTTCCTGGCGATGTGGACCGGTCCTTCAAACTCGCGCCCGTTGGCCGCGGCCTTGCGGCCCTTGGGCACGAGTTCCACGCGCTCGGCGAGAGCTCCCAGCGAAGCTTGCCAGGGAAAGCCGTTCCGACTGCTTTCGACGATCTCCCGCGCGACCGGGCCGGCGCCGGAAATGACGCCGGTGACGAGCAGGTTCGAGCCCTGAACGGCGACCGAATCGGTATGCCCCACGATGAGGCTGCGGTTGTGGTCCTTCAGAATCGGCCGGCTGCGCGCGCTTATCTGGAGCCCCGCGAGGTCCACGACGACCGGATGCGGCCAGCCGGCCAGCGCCATCGCGCCGCCGGTGTACGCGACCATGCTGAAGCGCCGCAGCGGCGTAGCCTCGGTGCCGGCCGCGGCCTCGATGTTGGCCCACTCGCCCACCGGAGCGCAGAGTTGCAGCGCGCGTCGCGCCTCACTCGTCTTCATCGTCGCCGGCCTCCTGGCCGATAGGCTGAAGCTGTTGCGGCGTCAGCCCGAGCTCGGCCATCAGCGCCACTTCCTTGGCGCGCTGCCGCAACTCCGACTCCCAGTCGCGCCCGACGCGGGCGTACTCCGATGCGAGTGTGGTCGTGTGGCTCGCCAGGCGCGTGGCCTGCGCCGTCGCTTCCTTGGCCGGGTCCACGTGCTCTTGCCCATCCCAGAACCATTGATGCGGGAACTCCGCGTCGCGCGTGCGGGCCGGCTGCGGGAGCAGGCCCTCGACCAGCACGGCCTCGCCGATCCAGGCCGTCAGAATGCGGTCGAGAACCACGTCTTCGATGTGTTCCTGTTCGACGCGGATGCTCTTGAAGTAGGTTTGGTGGTCCATCCGCCCCGAGGCGTAGTTGTAGGCCGAGGAGTTGGCCGCCGCGACGTTGAACGGCATATTCAGACAGCGGGCGATCTCGTTGAGCAGTTCCTTCTTGAACTCGCCGTAGGTGGTGGAAGGCTGCTCGGCCTGGACCTGCGACATCTTCCAGCCACCGGGCATCGTCAGCAGCGAGCGGGCCTCAAGCTCGATCGCGTCCATCGGTTCGACGCTCTCAGCCTGCCCGTCGGGTGGTGCATCGGTGTAGAGAATGCCGGCGAAGTCGGCGGCCGTTTCCGCCGCGCCGAGCACCGCCAGCGTGTACCGCCGGAGCTGCGCGAACAGCGGCAGCGCCGGCGTGAGATCGGGAATGCCGCGGCTCTGGCCGGGCCGGTCCACGCGGAAGTAGTGGATGACGGCGTCCGCCGGCACGCGGTCGTAGCGCAGCCCCAGCCCCCCGCCCGCGCGGGTGTCGCCGGGATGGACCTTCAGGACGTGGTACTCGATCGGGTTGCCGAACGCGTCGAAGACGATGCCGTCGATGGCGTTCGGGTCGAGGATCGACAGGTCGGGCGTGGTGACCTGGTCGGCCTCGATCAGGCGGAGGTCGAGCTTCACCGCGCCGGGCAATCTCGGGTTGCTGCCGAGGATGGCGAACGCCTCGCCGTCGGTGGCCCGGGCCGTCCGCAGCGTGCGGAGCTTCTCCGCCAGCCGGACGGCCTTCGCCCAGCGGCCAAACTCGCGCTCGATACGCTGGTTGACCTCCGGGGTCTCCGTGAGCATCTGGAGCCGCGGACCGGTGCCGATCACGTCGTTGGCGAGCGTCAGCACGATGCCCTTGGCGTAGGAGTTGTTCGCGACCTCGTACCGCGCGCGATTGCGGAGCAGGCGCCGCACCTCGGGCGAGGCCGCGGCGTCGGCGGACAGCCCGTCCGCGTTCGCCCAGTGCCGGCGGTTCTCATCGTTCGTAGCCGCGGCGTCGTAGCCGGCGAGCAGCGCTCGCAGCCCGGACCGCACGGCTCGGATGCGCGCACCCGGCGCGCAGCCCGGCTTCGTGTCATTCCGACCTGCCAGCTTGTTCCTGATCCACGCGAACATCGTCTCGCCGAACTCCCGACTCAGCTTGTGCCGGGCGGCACGAGCTTGGTAAACCACAGGCCCTTCGTCGGCTTCTTCACCGCTTCCTTCGAGGCCAGGTATCGATCCGCTGCGACCTGGTCGGGCAGCGAGTGCTGTTCGACGCTGCCCGAGTCGCCCTGGGCGCGCTTCGGCCCGGCGGCGTTCTCGCGGATCGTCTGTTCGAGGTCCTCGGCCACGTCGTGCTCTGCTGGCCGGGCGCTCCGGGAGGCGACGCCAAAAGAAAACGCCGCGCGGGTGTGCAGCCCTGCACGGCGTGTCACTTGCTGGCTTGTCGTGCGGCGGGGATCAGCCGCCGCCCGCTCGCCTCCGGGAAAGCCCGGTCCGGTTGTCTATTCGGTATCTACGGCGTCGGATCGACTCCTGCAACGAGAAAACACGGTACACGCGAAGATTGTTCGATAGATCGAATGACTATGACGGCGCTTCGCGCGTGGTCATGCGTTTTCCGCAGTGCCGACATTCGCGCAGTCGGCGTACCGCGCCGTTGGGCAGCGGCTTGACGTAGACGACGCGGAAGTGCTGGCAGCCGCAGGCCCGGCAAACCAGCCCGGCCTTCTGCCCATCAACAACCGCTTCGCGCTGTCGAACCTTGGGCACTACCGCTTGCTCCTCTGCAACTCGGACAGCCGCAGGCGCGGCCGCGGTGGCAGCTTCGCGTCGGTACCGGGGACGACGACGCCCTGAAGCGACGCGGCGACGGCGCAACCGACGAGACAATCGAACCAGTGATTGTCCGGCCTCGACGGTTTCGTGCGCCACTCGCGTACCGTCCGCCCGTGGCCTTCCGTGACGACGTAGCTTTCCGCTTCGGCGACGTGCTCAGCAAACAGCCGATGGTGCTCGGGTTTCTTGCCGAACAGTGACAGCGCGCCGCGGTCGCCCGCGGCTGTCGCCAGCCGCGCGTGGACGAAGCTCTTCCAAGGGTTGGCGTCGAAAGCGACGTGCCGGAATTCGCTCGACCGTGACACGTTCGGGATGTACCAGTTCCAGCCGTGACGCTCGCCCGGCCGGCGGCGGTACGTGGCCATCGGCTTGTTGCCCGCCTTCAGCCCCATGCCCTTCGAGAGCATCACGGCCGGCCCGAGCTTGATCGCCACCGCGTTGCACACCGCGGGCAGATAGCCCGAGTCGATGAGCAGCCGCTCCACACTCAGCAACACGCCGTCGGTCCGCTCCCACCGGCGGGCGAGCAGTTCGCCGGCGAGCTTCTCCAGGCCGCCCTGGACGGCGCCTTCCTTGCCCGCGCCGCGGAACGCCGCGGCGAGCGTGGCGGTCGCGTCGCGGAGCGTGAAGTACAGCCGCTTTTGATCGGGGAACGTGCCATAGTCGATGATGTAGCCGGTGAAGTCTTCCTGCCACGCACACACGCACCAGAACAGCAGCTTGTCATGCACGTCGATGAAGGCGGTCACGCGCGTTGCGGCCAGCGGCACCTCGCCCCGCGGCCGGCCGGTGACCTTCTCCGCGACCTGCTCCGCGGTGAGCCGCTCGTCCTCGAACTGCTCCATCACCGGTTCGTTCTGATACTCGGCGGCGAACGCCTCCTCGTCGCGCAGCTTGAGGTTCATCGCGTGCTGGAGCGCCGAAAGCTCCGTCTTCGGGTCGAAGCGCTCGGGCCAGGCGACGACGGCGCCGGAGTCCATCGCCTCGCGGTGCACGGTGTAAAACGCCGTCGCCGGCTTGAGGCCCTTGCCGGTGCGCAAGCCTTCGCCCCGGAGCCGGGCGTACTCATCCCAGAGTTTCTCATTCGCCGGGAACGCGTACACAAGCTTCGTGCACTCGCCCTGCCACTCGGGGTTCTTCTGCCGATCGAGCAGTTGGTCGGCGAGGTCGCCGGCGTAGATTTTGGTGCACGTCAGCACCGCGGCGATCGACTCGCCCGGACCGGCCATGCACAGTACGTCGCCGGTGAGAAGCTGGAGCCGGTAGCGCGTCTGCGACGGCGAGCGGGCGGACTGCCGCGTCTGCGGGTCGTCCAGCAGCACGAGCGACGGCCGCAGCGTCCGCCCGTCCATCGTCGTGTGCTGCTGGCCGCGCATGTTGGCGTCGAGCGACGTGACGGTGATGATCGCGCCGGACGCATCGTTGTACGGGCCGGCGACCGTCGGGAAGACCAGCTTATCCGCCGACCAGGTGCAGTAGGTCGGCTGACCGTCGATGTGCTGGCCGATCTGCCGGCGGGCGTTGTTCTGGAGCCGGCGCAGCGGATAGACCGCCTTCGGGAAGTCGGCCAACAGCAGCGGGTTTTCGAGGATGGCCTTGCGGATCGGCGCCAGCAGCTCGATGGCCCGCTCCTGCGACCCGCCGATCAGGCACACGAACGGCCGGTAGCCGGAAAGGACCGCCCACAGCGCGGACAGGCGCGCGAGCGTCGTCTTCCCCGAGCCGCGCGGCATGGCAAAGGCGAAGAGACCGCCTTCCTTCACGGCCCGTTCGATCTTGTCGATCACGCGCAGATGGTCTTCCGACCAGCCACGGTAGAGCGTGGGCGCGAAGTAGGTCTCGCAGAAGAAGCGGAAGTCCGCGCGTGCCCGTTCGCGCCGTTCCAGGTTGACGATGTCGGGCAGCGGGGCGACGTTCTGACTGCGCCAGGTTTCGGTGTTCTTGCGGGCCAGGTCCGCGGCCCGCGCGTCGATCGCGGGCTTTTCCGGCCGCTCCACCTCGCGGATGAGCCAGCGCAGGTAGTCCAGCAGGCGGATATGCCGGCCGTCGTGCCAGCGCCGGCCGGCGCGGTTCATCTGCCGGTCGAGACGGGAGCGCGTGATCGACTCGCCCAGCGCCGTCGAGTTGAAAAGCTGGACGAGCTCGTTGCGGCTCAGCTTATTCGGATCAAGCGCCATCGTGCGGTCGCTTCTGTTCCTGCTGGTTGAGCCACGCCCCGTAGACGATCAGGTCGATCCGCTTGTCCACCAGCGGCAGGCCGCGGCGGATGTGCGCGCGAATGGTCTGCGGCGCCACCTTCAGCAGCTTCGCCGCGGCGGCGACCGTCAGGGCGCGGATGTCGAGCGGGTCAGTTATCGGAGTCGGCATATCGAATCCCGTCCTCCGGCTCCTTGACGTCCAGAGCCACGACGTATATACTTTGTGATAACCGAGCAGGAGGCCCGCCATGACCAAGACGTTGACCAGGCACGGCAACAGCTATGCTCTGGTGATCGACAAGCCGATTCTGGAGCTTCTGCGGGTGACGCCGGAGACGCCGTTCGAGATCATGACGGACGGCCGCTGTCTGGTCCTCACGCCGGTACGGGACCCGGCCGAGGAGCGGAAGTTCCAGCAGGCCCTGGAGAAGGTGCACACGCGTTTCGGCCGGGCGATGAAGAAGCTGGCGGAGTAGCATTGCGGCGTGGCACCACTCTTTCTGGACCTTGACCGCGTCCTGCGGACGCACTTGAGCCTCATTGAAGCGTATGGGGGCGAGCCGGGCGTCCGCGACATCGGCTTGCTGCATTCGGCCGTCGCCATGCCACAGGCGTCGTTCGGCGGCGAGTTCCTGCACAAAGACCTGTTCGAGATGGCCGCGGCCTACCTCTTCCACATCGTCCAGAACCACCCGTTCATCGACGGGAACAAACGCACCGGGGCCGCGGCGGCAATCATCTTCCTGGACATGAACGGCGTGGAGATCGAGGCCGACGAGGAGGGGCTCGTTGACCTGACGCTCCGCGTCGCGACCGGACAGGCCGGCAAGCCGGACATCGCCGAGTTCTTCCGTAGCCACGCGCATTAGCCCGCACTCCCAACTTCGACCGCGCTCTCCGCGGCCGGCCACAGCACGCCCGCCCGCTTCCGCGCCACGGCGTCAATGGCCCGCAGCTTGTCGTTCGGGATATACGACGCCAGGTACCGCGTCGGCAGCGTGTCCCACGTGTAGCCGGCGAACAGCCGGCCGACATCGACGTGCCGCTCCAGGATGGCCGTCTTGTGCGCCATGCTGGCGTTGCGGAACTTCGACGAGCTGGCTAGTCGGGCGACGGTCTCGGAGTCGTCCTCCACGCCGCGCAGGACCAGCGCGTCGAGGATGACCGTCGGCAAGCTCTCGGTGCCGCGCGACTCGGCTGCCCAGAACCGATTGCCGCGGTAGAAGATGCCTTTGTATTCCCGGTGTTGGCCCTGGCTGAGTACCTTCGTGATTCGGCCGCGATAGTTGACGCGACTCATCGGCCAGCACGCGCACGGCGTCGCCGGCATCGGTCGAAACGGCGTCGAGTGGACCTCGATGCCCCATTGCGGGTCGATCTTGGTCCAGCCTTCGTCCGCCGCCGCGAGGTCTTCGAGGAACTCGAACCAGTCGGCCTCCGTCTCCGTCGGATAGCCGACGATGTTGTAGACCTTCATGTGGTTCGGCGCGACCTGCGCCGCCGCCAGGCCGCGGAAGAAACCGCGGAGCATGTCGCGCGTGATCGGCTTGCCGACCATCCGCCGCAGCCGCTCGGAGAAGCCGTCCAGTCCGACGATGCGGAGCTTCGGCAGGCCCCAGGTCTCCGGGCGGGCGAGGTCCAGCTCGAAGATCGTCTTCTCAGCCGAGCCGCCCCAGAGCACGTCGCCGGCGCCGGCCTCGTTCTGGAGCCCGCCGACGTGGCGGCGGTGCCAGGTGTAGGCGCAGAACAGGCACTTGCGCTGGCAGCCGTAGGCCGTCTCCCGCCAGGTCTTCCCGTTGGCCAGCGGCACGGGGCGGGGATAGAGGACCGAACCCGGCTCGATAAAGTACGTCCGGTTCACGTCGAAGTCGGCCGCGTAGATGACCGACGGGTGCTCCAGCTTCTCGCCGGCCAGGGCGGCCCGGACCAGCGGAACGATGTACCCTTCCGCCCGGCCCAGACAGAACACGTCGCACCAGCGCAGCAGCGGCCGCACGTTCAGCAGCCCCGCCCCGCCGGCGATGACTGTCGGCCGGGCGCTCCTCGGCCAGCGGAGCCGCTCGCCGACGAACGGGTACCAGTCGCAGCCCGACGTAATCGAGACCAGCACGACCTTGTACCGCCCGACCGTCGCCGACGAGCAGTAGTCCACCTCGACATCCGCCTGCCGCAGCGCGTGGCAGACCGTCTCCAGGCCCGGCCAGGCACGGACGTTGTAGCTCTCGACCGCGTAGGCGGGCTTCGCGTAGCGCGACTGAACGTACACGGCCACTGCGGCGCTCATGGGTCTCACTCCACCGGGAACTCGTGGCCGCACTTGGGGCAGCGGACGGTGTCGGCGGCGTCCGCGTCGGCGTCGCCGTCTTCGAGGTCGGTATCGAACTCGCGGAGGTACTCGGCGAGTTCCTTGTCGGAGAAGCCCATCAACTTCAGGTCGAAGCCGCCGTCGCGCAGCTCACCGAGCTCGATCGGCAGCAGGTCCACGTCCCACTCGGCGTTTTCCGCGGTCCGGTTGTCGGCCAGGCGGTAGGCCCGGGCCTGCTGGGGCGTGAGGTCCGCGGCGACGTGGACGGGGACCGTCTTGAGGCCGAGCTTGAGCGCCGCCTTGTAGCGCGTGTGCCCGACCACGATGACGCCGTCCGAATCCACCACGATGGGTTGCCGGAATCCGAACTCGCGGATGGAGTCCGCGACGGCCTGGACCGCCTTGTCGTTGCGCCGCGGGTTCTTCTCATAGGGTCGGACCCGGTCGATGTCCCATTGCTCGATCTTCACGGCTGGTGGACCTCCTGCCCCGGCGTGCGCGCCGCCGAACGAAACAAACCTGCTCCGGTGCCGTTCTCGCGGCGGTTCTTTTCCGACGGACCGTCGGAAGGACCCGCAGCGACCCCGGAAACCTCTGCAACCTCTGCACGACGGTGACGCGGCCAGGCCCACACGTCCTTGCTGATCTGCGGGCCGTGATACTCGGCGCAGTAGTGCCACTCGTCGGGCGCCGGCAGGCACATGTGCGGCAGCGGGCACGCCAGCGAGCTTCCCGCGGGCACCTTGGACCGCAGGCAGTCGCCGCAGCGGCAGTGCTTCAGCAGCGTGACCGGCCCGGGCGCGTGCAGAGGTTGCGGGGTTTGCACGGGTCCGGCGTCGATACGCTCTGCACGGGCGCGCGCGTGCGCGCGCGTGTGCGCCCGCGTGCGCGCGCGTGTGCGCCCGCGCATGCGTAAGGCTGTCAGAAACCTCTGCAACCTCTGGTCGTCCTTCGCAACCTTCGGTTAGCGCAGAACTTGGCGATGCATAGGTTTCGCGAAACCTCTGCACGACCTCTGCAACCTCTGCATGACCCCTGCAACCCCTGCACGGCCTGTGGTCGAGCGACACCCCTGCAACCTCTGCGTCCTGCGTGGCCAGCCGGCGAAGGACGTTCTCAAGCCCCATGGATGTCCTCCAGTCGGTAGAGCGCCTGCCGAGCCTTGCGCTGGCGAATGCGCCACTGGCCGATAGGCGCGTTGACGTGCCGGATCAGCAACTTGCCGAACACCGCGCCGCGGGCGGCGATGCCGTTGCGGGCGAACACGAAGCCGAACAGGCCGTTCTGCTCGGCGAGGTTCATCAGTTCGAGCGCGGTCACTTCGGCCGCGCCGAAGGTCTCATGCCAGACCTCGACGAACGTCTCCATCTCGGAGCCGTGCGGGTTGGCCACCTTACGCCACTCGCCTTCGTTCGTGCGCCACGCCCGCAGGCCGTTGACTTGCAGGATGCCGCCCACGACCTCCGACCAGCTCTCGAAGCCGCCCAGCCGGTCCGTGCAGGTCGGCCGGCCGGCCGCGAGCCAGTTCTCGACCAGCCCGAGCAAGCACTCCAACACCGTCCGCCGCTGCCGGCGCACATAGGCCCGGATGTCGGGGTGCTGGAAGTCGGTGCGGGCCTCTGGGTTGGCCGAGGCCGGCTCGATCATGATGGGGACGATCCGCTTGGCGATTTCGCCGGACGCCTGGACGTTGTTGCCCGTGCCGACGATCGTGAGGTTGTTCGGCAGCGACACGTTCCGCGAGTAGCCGAGCAGCCGGCCCAGGAAGCGTTGTGTCGTCAGCAGGCTTGCCAGCGCCGGCGAGTCGATGTAGGACGGCAGGTTGTCCAAGTGCATCAGCGTCTCGCCCTGGAGCAGCATCGCCAGGATGCGCTTCTCGCGCTCCTCCTCCCGGTCGGTGATCTGCATCGACGGCGTGTCGCGGCCGGTGACGATGCCGCCGAAGACCTCGTTGACCAGCTTGCTCTTGCCCGTCCGCTCCAGGGGTGCGTTGAGCAAGTGCATCGGCCGGTTGCCGTCCAGGGCCGGAGCGATCAGCGGCGTCAGCAGCAGGCCGAAGAAGTTTTGCCGGTCGGCCCCGCTCTTGAACGGGAAGTCCACGACCAGGTCGTGCAGCACGTTGTGGATGACCTCGCCGTCGGTCTCCGGCCGCAGGTCGCGGAGCTCGTCCGGCTCGTCGTAGAACGGGCCGTCGTGCCAGCCCGGCTCCGCTCGAACGAACCCAGGCCCGTAGACCGGGTAGGACACCATCAGCGACAGCTCGCGAACGCCCGCCGCGCCGGTCGCATGGGCGACGACGAGGCCGGCGGCGTCCTTGTGGCAGGCCTGATAGAGCAGGACTTGCTCCTTGGTCTGCCGGTGCGTGACCCACTTGCCCAGCTTGACGTGGCCGTCCACGACGATCCGCATCCGGTCGGCCGACAGCTCGACCCACTTCCGCCGGCCGGGGGCGCCGATGATCTCGCCGGGGATGAAGTCGCGGCGGTAGATCGCGTCGTCCGGCAGCCGGGACAGCACCTCCGCGGCGAACTCGGCACTCGACTGCTCGATGTACTCGTCCTGGTCGTCCTTGTGTGGGCCGGGGAGCAGGATGTACTCGCCCGCATCGCCGTCGGGGTCGCGTTCGCCCGCCGGTCGGTCGCGCAGCTCGATCTGACGCGGCTGGGCCAGCCCCGAATCCAGGCCCGAGCGGAGCGTGGCGTCGATTTCCTTCGGCTTCAGGCCTACCGACTCGGCCGCGCTGCGCAGCGCCGCTTCCCCCTCGGCCCGGTCCAGGTGGCCGCCGCCGACCAGTCGCCCCAGGCTGAACGCCGCCCGGTTGAGCGTCTCGTTGCGCGTGCCGTCGGCGGCGCTGGTCAGCGCGTGCAGTTCGAGTTGCAGCGCCCGCTGCGCGTAGCGAGCCGCTTTGGCAGCGGCGCGGGCCGTTTTCGCGGCGGGCGATCCGGGAGCCGTCCGAGGCGGCGTTTCGAGCGCCGCGGGCAACGGCGGCCCCGCCGCGACCTGTTTGGCGCGCTCAGGCGACTCCAGCAGATCGACGATGTGCGCAGGCAAGTCGGCGATTTCCACGTTCCACGGTTCGCGTCCTTCCGCCCACGTGTACGTCGCGCCGGTGTTGGGATGCACCGAACCGGGGAAGACCACCTGCCCGCCGTCGGCCTTCACGTCGATGTGCGGCCCCAGCTTCTTCGACGAGTTCTTCAAGGGTCGGTCGTGGCGGAAGTAGAGGTGGAACGCACCCTCGCGCCCCGTCAGCGTCGTTACGGTGCCCGGCAGATCGAGCGGCTCGATATCGGCGCCGGGGTCTACGTCGATGACGACGATGCCGCTGGCCCGGCCGGTGCGCAGGCCGACGTTGCCCTGCGCCGCCCACGCCAGCGCCTGTTCCAGCGACTCGCGCGGCGCCGACTGCCAGCCCTTCAGGACCGGCCGCTTGCCGTCCAGCGGCGGGAACGACCAGCCCAGGCCGTAGCCGTAGCGGACGCTGGCCGCCAGCCCTTGACACGCCGTTCGGGGCGAAGCCCCGCAGCCGCTTCGCGGCTGGCCCGCCTCCGGCGGGCGCGGCGTGTCAAGGGAGCCGGACACCGGCGGCGGCGAGTCGCTGCCGCACGTCTTCGACGGACCTTGCGAGGATGTAGACACCGTGGAACCTCTCGATCATTGCCTGGAAGCTCCTCTGTTCGTTCGTCTGCCGACCGGTCGGGGCCTTGACCTCGATCTCCAGTCGCCGGCCGTCGGGCAGAATGCCGGTCAGGTCGCCTTGTCCGGGTATACCGAACCGCACCACGCGCCGGCCCAGCCGGGCGACGCCCACGTTCGCCCGCCAGAGGCGCAGCGCGGGCAACGTCCCGAAGGCGCGGAGGATGGCGTTCTGGAGAGCCTTCTCGCGAAGCATCAGTCGCCCCCCGTGGCGAGGTTGGCGTCGGCTTCGCCTCGCGAGCCTTTTCCCCGAATGCTTCCCCGCCGGACGAGCAAAGCGTCGGGCTTCGTGCGGTGGACGACGAAGTCCACCCTCGCTACCAGATTGAAGGGGGAGCGATCATCCAGTAGAATGCACACTATGATCCCATGTTGTTCTGTTGCATGGCGGCCTTCCTTGCCAACGATGGCAAAGAGCGGTGGCCCATGATCACGATCAACGCCAACGGCCATGTCATTCAGGTCCAAACCTGGAGCCTCACTGGGAAGGAGGTAGTGTGGTACGATGGCCGTGTCGTGGCGCAAGGGAGATCCATCGGAGGGAGCACTTACTCGTTCCAAGTGGTCGAGGAGGGCAAGACCTGTATATATGAAGTCGAGATGGGGCTGCGGTGGCATGGCTGCTCGTTTTGGGCGAAGGTGCGTCGGAACGGAGTCCTCATCTATTCCAATCACTAATTGAAGACAGTCCCGTTTGGCTTCGGTCATGCCATTCCTCTTTCCGGCCAGTGCTCGAAAGCTTCGCGGAAGCGGTATGCAGCCCAGCCGGACCTGTAACCCTTGATGGCGGCGACCCGCAGGAACTCGCGGTAGACCTCGGCCTTCTGCCCGGCCGTCGCGTTCTGTGGGTTGACCAGCTCGCCGTCCGCGACTATCGGCGCGACGCCGAAGCGGTCGAAAAAGCGGTAGTAGCTCCAGCCGGGCTTGTAGCCGGCGGCCTCGCGCTGCGCTTCGATCTGGACCCATACCTGCCGCCGGTACTCGAACGCCGAGTCGTCGAACTCGGCGAGCTCGCCTTCGCCGTGGATTGCCGGCCGGTGGCGCCGCCCTGCGCCGGTCGCTTCCGGCGCCCAGCCGCACTCGGGACAGCACGGCGCGCCGGTCTCAAACAGCAGCCCGCAATGACCGCAGCGCCGCAGGCCCAGCGGCTCCGAGAATCCGACCTTCTCATCGCTCAGCGTGTAGTCGAGCCGCCGCGTGACGAGGCCATGCACGTGATGGTTGCCGGCATGGTCCAGGACGAGCGCGCCGTCCTTGCCGTGGCAGGCGCGCATGACCCGGCCGATCATCTGGAGGTGCAGATTCAGCGAGGCCGTCGGCCGGGCGATGATGGCGCACTCCAGCGCCGGCAAGTCCCAGCCTTCGGTAAGTACCATGCAGTTGGACACGACCAGCGTTTCGCCGGTCGCCAGCCGCGCGAGGATCGCGTCGCGCTCGGCGCGCGGCGTGGCGCCGTCGAGGTGCTCGGCCGGCACGCCCGCCTGCCGGAACGCTTCGGTGATGGCTTCGCTGTGCGCGATGTCCACCGCGAACGCGGCGGTCCGCCGGCCGGCGGCCCGCTTCTGCCACGTCTCGACGATGTCCGCGTTGAGCTCGGCGGTGTTGGTTCGCTCGGCCAGGGCGCCCAGGTTGTAGTCGCCCGCCACGACGCGCACGCCGCGCAGGTCCGGGGCCTTGGATGCCCAGACCCGCGGCTTGTGGAGCACGCCGGCCGTGCAGAGTTCGTCCGACCAGGCGGCGACGACGAGTTCGCCGAACAGGTCGCCCAGGCCGCGCCCGTCGAGTCGGAACGGCGTCGCCGTGAGGCCGACCAGTGCAGCATCGGTGTAGTCGCTGAGGATCTTCTGATAAGTCTCGGCGGCGGCGTGGTGACATTCATCCACGACCACCAGACCGGCGGGCGGCTTATTCCGCCGCACGAGCGTCTGCACCGAGGCGACCTGCACGTGGGCATCCGGGTCGCTCTGGTAGCCGGCCATGACGATGCCGGCGCGCAGGCCGTGAGCGGCCAGCCGCTCGGCGGCCTGGTCGATGAGTTCCTTCCGGTGCGCCAGCCACAGCGTCCTGCGGCCCAGCCGCTCTACGATCTCCGTCGCGATCGTGGTCTTCCCGCTGCCGGTCGGGCTGACGAGGATCGGCCGCTGGTCGAGCTTCGCGATGACGGTCTCGACCGCCCGTTCCTGGTAGTCGTGAAGTTGTTGTCGTGTGGGCGTCGCAATCATCCTTCAATCCGGTATCGACCGTGCCGCCCGGTCCGAGCGGGAGCCGCCTTGCGGCGGCCCCCGACCCGGCCGGACAGGGGAGACCAACCCACAGGCGGGCGTCGGAATCGAACCGACCGGCGCGAGGTAATGAGCCTCGCAGGCCCACCAGGGCCGACCCGCCGTCGCGTCAGAACGGGACGATCCGCGTCGGTCCCTCATCGCGCATCACCGCCCACTCGGTCGGGCTGAGTTCGTCGGGTTGCTTGCCGGGGAAGAGCTCGGCGAGGATGCGGAACCACTGCTGGTGCCGGTCTTCCGCTGATCCACGATCCCCCAGCGATTCGTAAGCGGCACAGAACGCATTCCATGCCGTTTGCATCGTGGCAGCGTGCGGATCATCCGGACCTTCCGCCGTTTCCGCCGGCGGCGAGGGCTCAGGCTTCGGCGCCGGTGCGGTTGGGGGTATCGTCGGCTGCGCCTTCGGTTTTGCTGGCGGGAGGTTCGGCGGCGCGGCCGGCTTGGTCGGTTTCGCTGGCGCGGGCACCGGACCCGACAGCGCCCGGAGCTTCGAGCCGAGCCGATTGCCGATCGTGCGGCGCGTGGCGTCGTCGGCCTTCGTCACGCCGCCGGCGCCCGTGCTGCCAAAAGGGTTGAGATACTGGACCTTGATGCGGGTTTTGCCGCCGTACTCCTCGAAGCCGAGCTTCACCTGCACGGCATGTTCGGACAGGTCGGTTTCCTGGAGCCAGAACGGATCGCGGCCATCCCAGCCGAGCGCCGCCTTCAGCGCGTCGATGGTGACGGTGTTGAGCGAGCCGTCCTTCTTCTCCACGTAGAAGTAGCCGGTGATCTCGAAGTTGTCGGACGCGCAGTCGTCCCACTCGCCCGACGGTTGGAGTTCCTCGTATAGCTTGAACCGGATGATGCACGTGGCCAGCTTGTTTGGCCCGGTCTCGTCGATGCCGATCTCGACCGGGTGCGCGTTGAACAGTCCTTCGCGTGTGGGCAGCATCGGTGTGGTCTCCCTACTCGGCTTCGTTGCCGAACAACTTGTTCCAAAGGGTGGTGTCGAACTGGACCAGCTCGACCGGATCGGCGAGCGCGCGGCTCTTGGCCATGCACCAGGGCTGTTCCTGCGGGTAGATCGTCCGCGTGCCGTGGCCTTGGGCTTTGCCGTTCTTGGTGGACTCCACGTCGTAGCCCACGTACAGCAGGTGATCGAGCCACTCGCGGACGCGCAAGCGGATTGACGCCTTGCCGCTGCTCGGGCTCTGGAGCCGCGGTTCCCAGCGGATGTAGTCCTCGCCCTTGGGGTTCGGCACCGTCGCCGTGCAGTCGTGCATGATGAGGACGACGTTGCGGCCAGCGCGAACGTGCTGGTCGAGGTCGCTCAGCAGCGGCAGGAAGGTCTCGTAGTTGTGTTGATAGCCCTTCCCGAAACCGTAGTCCTCGATCCGCCGGATGACGACGCCGTCCTTCTCATGCCGCACGTTGCGGAGCGTCCATTCCAGCGCCAGTTCCTCGGCCTTCGTCGCCGAGTCGATGACGATCGTGCGCACCTCGTCCCAGCCGTCGCTGTGCAGCGCGTCGCGGATGTCCTGCCAGCCGGCGACGCCGCCGACGCGGCGGATATCGAGTTCGCCCAGCGACGGGCGCAGGATCGGCAGCGAGTCGTCGAGGTCGATGAAGGCGACGGGCCCGGGCGCCGTGGCCGCGAGGGTCGTCTTTCCGATTCCGCCCGGCCCGAACATCCCGACGCGATGGCCTTGCGGCTCGATCGCGCCGAAGGCGACACGCCGGACGGGGAGGGCGTATGGGGCGCGTGGTGCCGCAGCGGTCATCGCGGCACCTCCGCGCCCGGCCGGCGCACCGTGAAGCCGTCCCGCCCGAACTCGCGGATGGCGAAAGCGGCAAAGATGCCGTTGACGATCTGCCCGACGGCGGTAGAGGCGTCCACCGTCGCCGTCCGCGCCTCCTGGTCGATGCGATAGGCGCTGTCCAGCCGAACCCGCGCTTCGCTGAACACGCCCTCCGCGGCCAGTAGAGCCAGCAGCAGCGTGTCCTCGACATCGCGCAGGTCGGTCCCCTCGCGGAACTCGTACTTGTAGGCGGCTTTGGTCATGGGGTTCCTTTCACGCGGGCCTCACCCGAGACCCATACTGGAGACCTATTCCGAAACTCCCGAAGTGGCTCAGAGCGCCACCCAGATCAGCCCCGGTTCGCGCACTCCTTGAGCCCGGCGTTCTCGAAGGCCGTGCGAATCCGTCGCGTGATGCACTGAAGGCTGCTGCGCGGCACGTGATGCACGCGTACCGCTTCCCGTACCCCCAAGCCCTCAAGGACCTTGCACCATCGCTGCAACTTGGGTTCGAGCGTTGCGACAACAGCGCGCACGTCCAGAATGAGATCGCGGAGTTCCTGTTCGCTTCGGCCGGACCGGCTTCGCTGGCCGTCGAGGAGTTCGTGAAGCTCAACAGTCCGGCCGTCGGCGTCGTGGACCGGAGCGTTCAGTGATTCGCACCGCCGCCCGCCGTTTCGCTTCAACCTGCGTCGATTCCGAAGCAGCTTGGAGGCACACGCACGCACGCGCATCACGGAAAAGCCGTGCCGCGACGAGCGGGCCGCGGCGAATCGGCGCAGGCAACAGAGCAGGTCTGTCCGCAAGTCCTGCTCGATGTCGTCGAGGTCCGACGCGGCGTAGCCCGCCTTGCCGATGAGCTTCTTGGCCATGTAGTGGATGAACCGTTCTTCAAACCCGTCCAGAGCAAGCCGCTGAGACATGGGCGTCTCCCCGCAGGCGCGGAGAGACGCGCGTTGATGCCGTAGGCGGCTGAACGGTCGCCTTGCTCATTGCCGGACCTCCCGCGCGTCACGCGAAAGGCCCCCGCAAGACAGGTCCGGCTGGATGGGTCTCACGGGGGCGGGTAATGGTGTCCGCTTGTGCCGGACCCGCCGAAGCGGGCGCGGCGAAACTTCACGGCGGACCAAAACGCCCCTTGGGTGAGCGCAGAGACAGCGGCGCAGGAAACTGCGGCGAATCGAGTTACGGAGAGAGTGAGGCGGAGAGGATTTCTGCGGCTACCGGAAAAGCCGCCCGTGAATATTCACAGGCGATCTTCGTGGTCCGTGACGATGAAGCGGGCGTTCCATCCGCCGCCGCCCGAGAGGACGAACGGGTCGCCGTCGATCTTGAAGAACTGTTGCAGGGCCTTGGCCAGCAGTTGCTTCTGCTTACGCATTGTCTCACCCCAACCGCCCCGTTGCCTGCTGGCAAGGTGGGTATCGGTCAGGTCTTCGGGAGCGACATACCCGGAGCGGCGATGACGGTTCCGACCGCCGAACTGGCCGTTGCCCAGGGCAAACTTGTAGAGAAGCTCCCACTGCTTGTTCGGGTTGCGATTCTTGCGGCTGGCCATGCCCATCGCGCTGTAGTTGAGCACGCGCCGAATCCTGCCGACGGAGACCGAAACGGTGTGCGCGTCCTTGAAGACGATGGTCAGATCACCCCACTGGGCGCCGGCCGGCGTCGGGAAGAACTCCCCGTCAGCCTGCCGGTCGGCGCCGAGGTTGTTTGCGGTGCGAAACTCGGTGAACAGGTCAGCGGAAACTCGACCGCCGAGCATGGCCAGCCAGCCGCGGTCGTCCAGTCCCAGCGTCTCGGCCAAGGCGACGATGGAGGAGCGGGCGCGTCCGATCCGCTCGGCGCACGCCTGCGTGAGGGCCGAGCGGGTCGGCAAAAGCAGGATGAATGGCTTGCCGCCAGCCACCAGCGCATCGACGGCCCGGACCAGATCGTCCGGCTCTCCCAGCATCGCCAGCCAACAATCGAACCGCCGGCCGCCGTAGGGTACGTAGGCCCCGATGTTCATCGCTTTGGGCAGTTGGGGCAGTGGTTCGGGCCGTCGCGATTCAAGCCCCAACGCCTCTGAGACCTGTCGGCACAAGACGGGCAGGTCCAGCTTGTGAACGACGATGTCCTCCCGCGAGAGCGTCACGGTATCGCAGCCGTCAGGGCAGACGGCCAGATAGTCGCCCTTAAACCGTTTGATCTGGTGAACGCACCAGCGGCCGGGCACCGTGGACTTGATTGATCCGGCCAGCCGCGGCGTGGGCAGCAGCAGTGGGCGGACATGCTCGTATTCCGTTCCCAATGCGGCCTGCCACTCGGACGCAACCGCCGCGAGATCGGGGAAGATCTCAAGCGCCTGCCAGAACTGGTTCAGCGGCCGACTCATGGTTCGGCTCTCCCTTGCCCACGATGAAACCGCGCAACTTCAGCCACTTCTCGATGATGATGCTGTCGCCGTCCCGTGTGTACTGCGCGACATTGGGCGGCTTGACCGTGACTGTCCGCGGTGTCTCCGAGTCCGTGAACCGTACGCGGAAGCTGGCCTTGATGATCGGCAAGCCACGCGGAAACTCCGCGCCGCGGGCAGCGTACGCGCCGAACACGTCGTCGGCGCGGTGAACTTCCCGCTCGCTGAATGACCCCGGCCACCGGAACGCCACCTCAGTCAGGGACACTTCTTCGATCCCCTCGACCGGGGCCAGGCAGTCGGAGCCTCGCTCCCGCAACGGCTCCAGCGTGTACTTGTCGTCGCCGCCGAAGAACTCCGCGTCGCCGTACAGGTAGCGGCCGAAGACCTCGCGGTACTTCTTCTTCTCGCCCTTGTTCGGCGTGCGAATGCCCAGCTCGCCGTCGTCGGTGTTCAGCACTACCACGTCGAACCGTTCCGGCCAATAGTAGACGCCGACTGACTCGCCGCGCTCGTCGATCGCGCCTTCTCGTTTGAACGGGTCGCCGTGGCGCACCATGAACCAGATGCCATCGGGTCGCGGATAGTGGAACACCTTGGCGCTGCGGCCCTTCTTCCGCTTCTCGAACCAATCGTTCAAGTCGTTGGAGATAGCTTCGATCACCGCCGGCGTCGGCTCGCGCGCATCGGGCACGGGTGAGATCATCGCATGGTAGCTCTCGATGCCCCGCAGGCGGTAGATGAACTGCTCGGCGTGTTTTCGCTCCAGAAGGTCGGGGGCAGTAAGCCAGACCTGCACCGCTACGTCCGCGGGCGAGGGCGCGGGCAGGCCGAGGATTTCGATCCCGGCTTCCTCGGCCGCCGAAAGCAGGCATTCCATGCCCGCCGGCGTCGCCATCTCATGGATGAAGAAGAACGCCTCGCGCAACGCAGACGGCAGCTTCTCCGGAACCATCAGCAGCCGAGCCAGGGCCTCGTAGTCCAGCGGTCGGCCCTTGTCGGCCGGCAGCGCGAAGCCGTCGGCCGCGACTGCGTCCGCATGGCCGGCCAGGAGCGACCGTAGGTTCTCGGGAGCGATGCTCCGCAGCGTCGCCGGGTCTGTGAAGAGGCGGTGAAGGTTGAACTTCCCCATCGTTGGTCTCCTGTTCTAACAAATACCGAACATGATAGCGCCCGGACCGACAGGTGCAAGGGGAATCAGGACAGGCTGGTCCTCTGGATTACGGCATCGCCCAACTCGTTTGCTGGAAGCGGCTTAGGCCACTTTCCGACCTTCGGGATAGGTCTAAGGTATGAGCCGCGCTGCGGAAGCTGGAAGTTCAAAATCGGGCCCCGCGCCTGCTTCTCACGGGGCTGCGTGCGCGGTAAAATGCCGTCAGAAAAGGACTTATGGCGATGAGCGGCGCGAGCTATTCCGGCCCACTCGGCGGCAGATCGAAGACGCCCGAAGCTGGCTGGTGCGGGTCATCGCCCGCCGCGCCGTGGACATCCTCAAAGCCCAGGAGACCGGCCCATGAGGAAGACGACGGCGATCTACGCGCGCTATTCCTCCCACGCCCAGGACGGCGGCACCTCGATCGAAGTCCAGCTTGACGCCTGCCGCCGCGACCTTCCGGCCCGCAGCTTCCGCGAATACGTTGACCGTGCCCGCACCGGCCGCGCCATGGCCGGCCGCGAAGCCCTGCTCCGGCTGCTCGCCGACGCCGAAGCCGGCGAGATCGAACGGCTCCTCGTCTACAAGTACGACCGGCTCGGCCGCAACCTCGCCGAGACCAGCGCGATCATCGCGCAGCTCGAAGACAGCGGCGTCGAGGTCGTCAGCACCACCGAGGGGAAGGACGCACTCGCCCGCGGGATGCACCTGGTCATCAGCGAGCACTACTCGCGCGTTCTGGCCGAGCGCACACGCGACGGCTTGGTCAAGCGGTTCGAGCAGAAGGCCTGGACCGGCGGACCGCCGCCTTACGGCTACCGGATCGAGCAGACCGCCGACGGCTTGCACCGGCTGGCCATCGACGAAGCGGAAGCCGCGGTCCTGCGGTGGGTGTTCCAAGTCTACACGACCGAGTCGGTTGGCCTGAAAGTCCTCGCCCAGCGGCTCGCCAAGCGCGGTGTGCCGACGCGGCGGTGCCCGACATGGACGCACACCAGCGTGCGGCGGATTCTGACGAATGACATCTGCATCGGGCGGATCATCTACAACCGCCGCAAGTACAAGCTCAACAAGCGCACCGGCCGGCGGGTGCCGGTCTGGCGGGACGCTTCCGAACACATCGTGCAGAATGACGAACGCCTGCGGATTATCGACGACGCGACGTTCAAAGAGGCCCAGGACCGGCTCGCGCTGCACGCGCGGCCGGGCCGCGACAACGGGCAGCTTCTCGCCCCGGCCTACCGGCCGTTCACCGGGATGATCTTCTGCGAAGCGTGCGGCAGCGTGTGCTATCGCCGCACGAGCCGGAACCGCAAGGGCGAGTACCACTACTACGAGTGCGGCTGCCGCCAGCGGAACGGCCCGGAAGCCTGCCGCAACACGGGGAGCGTTCGCGAAGACCTGCTGATGGAGCGGATCACGCGGACCTACCAGGAAGTCTTCGCCGACGCCGACTCCCTGATCGAGGACGCGGTCGAAGAGGCGCGCAAGCTCACGCAGTCGAACCGCGGCGAGCTCCAGCGCGTTCGCGCGAAGATCGGGGAACTCGACAAGAAGATCGGTTCGATGACCCGGCTCCTGGTGGACCCGGACATCGACGCCACCGCCAAGCGGGCGGTGTCCCGGCAGGTGGGAGAACTGGAAGCGGACCGCGAGCGGCTTCAGCAGCGGGTGGCCGAACTCGCCGGCGACGCCAACGACCACACCGGCCGACTGGCCGGCGCCGTCCGCCAAACCTTGGCGGAAGCTCAGGAATCGCTTGCGACGGTCGCCACGCCGACGGAGATGCGGGACTTCATTGAGCAGTACGTTGGGCCGATGGTGCTCAAACCGAGCGGGGACATCGCCAGAAAGCACACGGCCCCGGCCGAAGCCGAGGCCGTGAAGCGGTCAATAGCGGGGGCTGGACTCGAACCAGCGACCTCCGGGTTATGAGCCCGACGAGCTGCCAACTGCTCTACCCCGCAGTCCTGCTTTCGCGGCCGTACCGTACCCCGGGTGATCGGGCCTGTCAAATGTGGCCGGCGACGGCAACGGCCCGTCCGCAACGCGGACACGCCGGTCGTCCGAAGGCCTGACACAAAACGGCCCTCGCGTGCCGGAAACGCCGGTTCGCCGGCAGACGAGGGCCGGTTTCGCGCCGCCCGGGAGACACCGACCCATCCGGAGTCCGCCCGATGCGGACGGGCGACGATAAGCCTATCCGTGTCTGGCGAGATAGGCGGCCACGCCCTCGGCCGTCGCGGCCATGCCTTCCTCGCCGGGCCGCCAGTTGGCCGGGCAGACCTCGCCGTGCTGCTCGGTGAATTGAAGAGCATCCACCATGCGGAGCGCTTCGTCCACGCTTCGACCCAGCGGCAGATCGTTCACCACCGCATGCCGAACCACCCCCTCCTTGTCGATCAGGAACAGGCCCCGCAGAGCCACCGCCTCGTTGAGCAGCACGCCGTAATCGCGTGCGATGCTCTTGGTGATGTCCGCCACGATGGGGAACCGTACCGGGCCGATCCCCCCCTTCTCCCGCGGCGTCGCCTTCCAGGCGTAGTGCGAGAACTTCGAATCGACGGACACGCCGATCACTTCGCAGTTGCGCTTCCTGAACTCGTCGATCTTCTTGTCAAACGCGATGATCTCCGAAGGACACACGAACGTGAAGTCCAGCGGATAAAAGAACAACACAACATATTTGCCCCGCAGCTTCGACAGGCTCACCTCGCCGAAATCGTTGTTCGGCAGAACGGCTTCCGCCGTGAAATCGGGCGCCTGCCTGGTTACCAGAGTCGACATGACGCGGCACTCTCCTTCCGTAATATCTTCTGAAAACAGCGCCTGGTTTTCGGCGCGGCGGCGCGGGCACGCCGCGTGCGGCGGCCCGGCCAACCATCACGCTTCCGTTCGTCCGGACTCGCCGGTCCGGCTCCCATCAATCGTCTTCCGCGGCGCCCGCCGAGGCGGACTGCCGCTGGCCCAGATGGCGGTCCATGTACAGAAGGCCCTGCGGCCGGTCTTTGACCATGCGCAGCTTGTCCAGAATCCCGGCGGCCGTGGCCTCTTCCTCCACCTGTTCGTTGATGAACCACTGGAGAAACGCCTGGGTGGCGTAGTCTTTCGTCTCGTGCGCATAGGCCATCAGGTCGTGGTAGGCCGCGGTGACCTTTTTCTCGTGAGCGAGGGTCTCCTCGAAGACCTCCACCACGGAAACCCACTCGTGTTTGGGCTGGTCGATGGGGTGCAGCACGACGCGGGCCTGCTGGTCGCAGAGGTATTCGTAGACGCGCATGCCGTGTCGCCACTCCTCGGCCGACTGGGCCCGCATCCACCCCGCAAAACCGTCGAAGGCGATCGACTCGCAATACGCCGCCATCGACAGATAGAGATAAGACGAGTCAAACTCGAGTTTGATCGCCTTGTTGAGTCGCTCCTGCATCTTCTCGCTGATCATGTTTGTCCTCCTCTGTGGGTGCGCTTCCGCGCGGGGTTCGTATCGTCGATCTGAATCCAGGGGCCGGGGATGTCCGACCCGCCGGAGGGGTATCGAGTTCGTCGTCGTCGTCGCGGCTCATCCTCCTGGCGGAAGAGGCCTGGCAGGACGGGCAGATTCCCAGGTATTCCAGGCGGTATCCCACGATCTGATAATCCGTTTTGCCGGAAATGCGCTGTTCCACCGCCGCAAGCGGGTCGGCCACAAGATCATCCAGCCGTCCGCACGCCACACAACGGATATGGTCGTGGCTGTGGGGGTTCCCATCATACCGTCGCTGGGAGCCCGCCGATTCGTACTTCTGAATCAGGCCCGTTTGCGCCAGCCATTCCAGGTTGCGGTAGACCGTGGCCAGACTCACTCGGGGCAACCTGCGTCGAACGATTTCGTAGACTTTATCGGCGGTGGGGTGTGTATCCACCCGGCGCAATTCCTCCAGTATCACTTTGCGCGGCTCAGTCATTCTTATGTTTTGTGTGGACGGCACCATGTTCGTTCTTTTAGTAATAGGAATCATTCCTGAAAAAATCAAATCCATTTGCCGGATTTTTTTGTTTGGTGTATGTTAGGTTTCCGGGCAATCTGCCGTCGGAAAGTTGGAAGGGGGGTCCGCCGGGCGACTGGTTTGTCTCCAGCCGGTCCGGTTGCTCGAACGGCAGTGCTGGAAGATTCCGGACATGACCCCTGAAAACAGGAGGCAATCTCTGACGCTCGTATCGGACCGGTCGGACCGTTGCGAGGTTCGGCTCCGCGAACAGCGGCATGTCGCCCACCCGCCCGGCCTCCGGGGTGAGGGGTATGCGGAACTGCACTGCCGGACAAACTTTTCGTTTTTGCGCGGCGCGTCGCATCCGGAAGAATTGGTCGCTCGAGCCGCGGAGCTGGGATACGAGGCATTGGCCGTAACGGACCGCAACTCGCTGGCGGGCGTGGTGCGCATGCATCGAGCGGCCCGCGAGCATAACCTCAAACTGATCATCGGCGCGGAGATCACTCCGGTTGACGCTCCTCCCATCGCCCTCTATGCCCCGACGCGGACGGCCTACGGTCGGCTGTGCCGGCTGATCACGGAAGGAAGGCGCCGTGCCCGCAAAGGAGAATGTCTTCTGCGCTTCGAAGATATCGCGGAGTTGGATCGCGAATGGATCGGGATCGTCTTTCCGGTTCCCGGTCGACGATGCGATTTTGAAAGCGTCTCAGGAGCGTACCGCGATGTGTTCGGCGAGCGTCTCTATCTCGGTGCTGAAACCGGCTACGGGGCGGACGACGCCCGCCGACTGGCCGGCCTGGCTGAATTCTCCCGTCGCACCGGTGTGCCGCTGGTGGCGGCCAACGACGTGCATTATCACGTGCCGGAGCGGCGGTTTCTTCAGGACGTGCTCACGTGCATTCGCAAGCATTGCACCCTGGAAACCGCCGGCGCCCGGCTGTTTGCCAACGCCGAACGGCATCTCAAAGCGCCGCGGGAGATGGCCCGGCTGTTTGCGGCGTATCCCCGGGCGATCCGGCACACGGTGGAAATCGCCCGGCGTTGCGCCTTCCGCCTGGACGAGCTTCGATATGAGTACCCGCAGGAAATCTGCCCTGCCGGCCGCACGCCGACGGAATACCTGTCGGAACTGACCTGGCAGGGTGCCCGGCGGCGCTTTCCGAACGGCGTAACGCCGCGGGTACGGGCCCAGATCGAGCACGAACTGGCGTTGATCGCCGAGCTGGGCTACGAGCCGTATTTCCTGACGGTCTGGGACATCGTGCGATTCGCCCGATCCCGCGGAATTCTCTGCCAGGGTCGCGGCAGTGCGGCCAACTCGGCCGTCTGCTATTGCCTGGAGATCACGGCCGTCGACCCGGACCGCATCGACGTGCTTTTCGAGCGATTCGTCAGTCGGGAGCGGAACGAGCCGCCGGACATTGATGTGGACTTCGAACACGAGCGCCGCGAGGAGGTTTTTCAGTACATCTACAACAAATATGGGCGGGATCGGGCCGGCATCGTGGCGGAGGTGATCACGTACCGACCGCGTTCGGCCGTGCGCGAGGTGGGCAAGGCTCTGGGCCTCTCGCCGGATCGCGTGGACCGGCTGGCCCGGGCGCACGAATGGTGGGACCGCACGCCCGCCGCGGAGGATCGTCTTCGCGAGGCCGGGCTGAATCCGAACGACTATTCTGTCCGCTGCCTCCGCCGGCTGGTGGAACAGATTCTCCGTTTTCCCCGTCACCTGTCGCAACATGTCGGCGGCTTCGTGATCACCCGCGGCCCGCTGTGCGAAGTGGTGCCGATCGAAAACGCTGCCATGCCCGACCGCACCTTCATTGAATGGGACAAGGATGACATCGATGCCCTGGGCATGCTGAAGGTGGATTGCCTGGCGCTGGGCATGCTGACGGCGATCAGAAAATGTCTGGCATTGATCAATGAGGGACCGAGGGAGGGAGGGACCAAGGGAGCGAGGGACCGAGGGATCGAGGGACGGAGGGAAGAAGGGAGGGAGGGACCGAGGGATCAAGGGATCAAGGGACCGAGGGGCGGAGGAACCGAGGGGCGGAGGGGCGGAGGGGAAGCGAGTGGTTATAGAGAACGAAGTTGCAGTCACGAAAATGATGCATCCCTGCAAGGGAATGAGAACAATGTCTGGAATCAACACGTTTCGGGATCTGATCGCCTGGCAGAAGGGAATCGAACTGGCCAAGCGGGTTTACCGCCTTACTCAGAAATTTCCGGACTCGGAACGATTCGGCCTGATCACACAGATGCGACGAGCAGGGGTGTCGATCCCATCGAATATCGCAGAGGGTTATGCCCGAGGCACCCGCCCGGAGTACATACGATTCCTTCGTATTGCCCGCGGCTCACTAGCCGAACTTCAGACACAGTTGATTCCGGCAGAACAGTTGAACTTCATGAAGCCAACACAAGCCATCAACAACTCGGTAGCGGGGACGGATCGTGTTCTGCAGGGTCTCCTTCGCAACATCGAACGAAAGAAACCGTAGCTTCGTATTCCTCCCTTTCGTCCCTCGGTCCCTCGGTCCCTCGGTCCCTCCATCCCTTCTTCCCTCCGTCCCTCGGTCCCTCGGTCCCTCCGTCCCTTCTTTCCTCCGTCCCTCGATCCCTCGATCCCTTGATCCCTCGGTCCCTCGGTCCCTCGGTCCCTCCGTCCCTTGCCCTCCACACCATCCCCCCCGAAGACCCCGCCGTGTACGACATGATCTCCCGGGCCGATACGGTTGGCGTCTTTCAGATCGAGAGCCGGGCGCAGATGAGCATGTTGCCGCGACTGCGGCCCAGGAATTTCTATGATCTGGTCATCGAGGTCGCCATCGTCCGGCCCGGACCCATTCAGGGCAAAATGGTCCATCCGTACCTGCGTCGGCGAAACGGCGAAGAACCCGTCGTCTATCCCACACCGGAGATCGAGGCCGTGCTGGCCAAGACGCTCGGCGTGCCGCTCTTTCAGGAACAGGCCATCCGGCTGGCGGTTGTGGCCGCGGGTTTTACACCGGGCGAGGCAGACCAGCTCCGCCGCACGATGGGGGCGTGGGGCCGGACCGGGTCCATCGAGCGGTTCCAGCGGCGGCTGGTCGACGGCATGATGGCCCGCGGCCTCTCACGGGAGTTTGCGGAACACGTCTTCGAGCAGATCGCCGGTTTCAGCGGATACGGGTTCCCCGAAAGCCACGCCGCATCCTTCGCTCTGCTGGTCTACGTATCCGCCTGGCTCAAACGGTATCACCCGGCGGCCTTTACGGCGGCTATCCTCAACTCGCAGCCGATGGGCTTTTACGCTCCCGCCCAACTTGTCCGGGACGCCCGGCAGCACGGAGTGCAAGTGCGGCCGGTGGACGTCAATTGGAGCGGATATGATTGTGGGTTGGAAGACACGAAGGCACGAGAGCACGAAGGAAGAGAGGGATCGAAGGATCGGGGGATCGAGGGGCCGGGGGAAAGGGGGCCGGCGTTGCGACTGGGGATGCGGCTGGTGAAAGGGATTTCGCGGGAGAACGTGGCCGGCATCGAGCCGGCGCGAAGAGGTGGGCCGTTCACCAGCGTGCTGGATGTCTGGCGGCGGGCCGGCGTATCGCGAGCGGTGCTGGCCCGGCTGGCCGCGGCGGATGCGTTCCGGTCTCTGGGCCTGGATCGCCGGCAGGCGCTCTGGCAGGTGCTGGCGATTGACGAGGATCTGCCGCTGTTTGTCGGACTCGTGCCGGAGGAGCCGAACCCCCTCCTTCCCGCCCTGCCCATCGAGCAGCAGGTGGTTCAGGATTACGAGGCGATCGGTTTGTCGTTGACCGCCCACCCGATCGGCCTGCTGCGCAGCGGCCTGCGTCACGAAGGCGTTTTCTCTGCGGAGCAGCTTGCCGGCGCGCGACACGGGCAGAATGTGAAGGTTGCCGGCCTGGTACTCGTGCGGCAGCGGCCGTTAACCGCCGGCGGCACGGTGTTCATCACGCTGGAGGACGAAACGGGGATTGCCAACCTGGTGGTCCGGCCCGCCATCTTCGAGCGCGATCGACGGGCCGCCCGCAGCGCGATCGCCCTCATCGCGGAAGGCCGGGTTGAACAGCAGGGCCAAGTCGTACACGTCCAAACCCACCGCCTGCGCGAACTCTGCGAATCGCCGGGGCGTCTGCGCCGGATGTCGCGGGATTTTCATTGAGCCGGGGGCGAGCATTCCCCACGGCGCGTGTCGAAGCGGCCGCCGTTATCGTTCCCACGAGGCCTCGCCGGGCGGGCGCAACGCGGCGGGCGGACCGAGCACTTCCCGCAGCAGGATCGCGCGCCGCAGGTCTTCCCGTGTCAGTACGCCGAGTTCCGTCCGCCTCTGAGGCACTGGAGGCTCACCCGTCGCACGAACCTCTGGAACCTCACGCTGGAGCCCGGTCCGGGGGCGGTGAACCCGTGCCGGTGCCTTCGGCTTTCGAGCCAAGACTGGCGGCGGGGTCGACAACGACTGACTTTGCGGCGGCCCCCACGGAAAAACGGGCTCCGCCACCGGCCGTACGGGGGGCGGAGTCGGTGCCATCACGATGATCGGCCGGTCAGGCGTCGTCGGACGGGCTTGGGGAATCGCGGGGCGCAGGGCCGGCGACGGGGGCAACAGAATCAACTCTTCCTGGGGACTGCCCTCCAGATCGCCGACCAACTCTTCCGTTTGTTTCCCGAATCGCTTGCGAAGCCACGCCCCCAGACTGCCCAACAACGGAAAGACCAGCACAACCAAAATGTAGAGCAGATTCGTCAGGCCGTCATCATCATCCCGGACCGCCAGGGCCGGAACGAGTGTTGCCATACACAGGAGGTTCATAACTGCCCTGCCGTTTCGTGATCAAGTTTTCGGCGGTTCGGTCTTGCGCTCGCCCACGCCGCCGATGGCGCCGCGCATGGCTGTATCGGCCTCGATGTTCCTCATGCGGTAGAAATCCATGATGCCCAGGTTGCCGGTGCGGAATGCCTCGGCGATGGCCAGCGGGATCTTGGCTTCGTTTTCCACGACCTTGGCCCGGTTTTCCGCCACCAGCGCCTGCATCTCCGCCTCGCGGGCCCGGGCCATGGCCGCCCGCTTCTCCGCCTCCGCCTGGAACCGCCGCTTGTCCGCTTCCGCCTGTTCCGCCTGGAGCGACGCGCCGACGTTGGCCTTGTCCGAGACGGCCGCCACGCTGACGTCGGCGATGTCCACCGACACGATCAGGAACGCCGTTCCCGGGCTCAGACCGCTGTCGAGCGCCTTGCGCGCGATTCGATCCGGGTTCTCGAGCACCTGCTTGTACGTCTCCGCCGAGCCGATGGCGCTCACGATGGCCTGACCCACACGGGCGATCACGGTGTCCTCCGTGGCTCCGCCGATCAGAGCCCGGATATTCGTCTTGACGGTCACGCGCGCCTTGACCAGCAGACGAATGCCGTCCTTCGAAACGGCATCCAGGCGGTCCAGCCCGGTTTTCGGATCGGTCTTCGGGCAATCGACGACTTTGGGATTGACCGACGTTCGCACGGCGTCCACCACGTCGCGACCGGCCAGATCAATGGCACAGGCCACCTTCCAGTCCAGGTCGAGGTTCGCCCGATCGGCCTGGATGACCGCCCGGCACACGTACGTCACGTTGCCGCCTGCCAGGTAGTGTGCCTCCAGATCGTTTACGGTCACGTCGTGAATACCGGCCTTCACCAGGGCGATTTTGTTGCCCACGATGACGTTCGGGCTGACCTTCCGCAGCCGCATGGTGGCCAGCTCGATGAGTCCCACGCCCGCCCGGGTCAGCACGGCCTGGACGTACAATCCGATCACCTGGGCCGCAAAGAGCACGAACACCAGCACAACGCCGATGACCAGGATGGCCCCGACCACCCACCAAACGCTGCTCTCCAACGCCAATACGAACGGCATATACATCTGTACCCGCCCTTCCTCGACCCCTGTCGCTGAATCCTATGGCTTCAAACCGATCGCCGCGCGCCGGCGGCGGATCTACTGTCCATCACTCACCGCCCGCACGATCAGATCACTGCCGCTGACACCGCAGCCTTCGACGCTCGTGTCCTTCTCCATCATACCCATCTCCGCCACGCAACTCACGCGCCGCCCGTCGAACTCGCATATGCCCACGGGACGCAGCGGCGTCACGGCCCGACCCCGCCGCCCCACCAGGTTCCGCAGCGCCTCGACCTGCTCGGTCGTTCGACCGCTGGACGATTCCGGATTCGGCGGGGCCAGCCGCCTGCCCATCGGAAGGCGCGTCACGTGTTTCAGGATGAACAAGAGCAGCGCCGGAACCGCGATTCCACTGGTCACGGCCGCCGCCAGCCCCGCCCGTGGGTCGCGCTGCCAGGTCAGCACGATGGCACAGACCAGCACAATAACGGCACCGACCGTCAGGAAGCCGCCGGACGGGATGAAGAATTCCAGCACCAGCAACAGCACGCCCGACGTAAAGAGCAGGATGAGAACTGCGTCGCTATGCCACATACTCTGCCTCGACGGCGTTCCGCCGGGTCCGCAGACGCGTCAGGACGGCATCGACCGGACCACCACTGTGTTTCCGCGCCGCTCGACCACCTCTACGTCCGCCCCTTTCTCGATCCACTCGCTCTCCGTAACCACGTCCACCAGGGTCGCGCCGAACCGCGCGCTGCCTCCCGGCCGCAACGGAGTGACGGCCTGTCCGATGTCCCCGAGCTGCGCCGCTCCGTGATAGGGATCTGCCACGGCCACCGTTTCCCGCGTGGGGTTGGCCGGTGCGGCCAGCCGCAGCAGCGGAAGCTCCGGCAGGTATTTGCTTAGGGCCCAGGCCCCCGCCAACGCGCCGACGAAGCCGGCGGCCAGCGTCATGAGCCCATACCGCAGTGCCTCCAGCGACTGCGGCAACGTCGGCCAGTAGATGGGAAAACGGCGGCCCGGTTCGTCCGGCACGAAGGTGGCCAGCAAGCCGACCAGCATCACCAGGATGCCCAGCACGCCCACCACGCCGAACCCGGGCGTGACGAACAGCTCAATGGCCAGCAGAACCGCGCCGATGAGGATGATGATGATCTCCCAGACATTTGCCAGCCCGGTCATGTACGGGGCGCCCACGAAGATGGCCAGGGCAATCAGCGCAACCAGGCCGGGTACGCCCACTCCGGGCGTGTGGAACTCCACGTAGGCGCCCAGAAAAATGATGATCAGCAGGAACGCCCGCACCGGCATGGAAGTCATCCATCCGGTCAGTCGCTCGAGCCAGGTGAAGGTGATCCGCGGCAGTTCTCCGGAGAGATTGTAGTGAGCCCGCAATTCATCCGTATTGCTGATGATTGCCTTGACAAAACCAAACGCGTATGCCTCGCTCTGGGACATGGTGAGCAGCGCGTCGGCGCCGACCACCGGGTTGACGAACTCCACTTCCTGCTCCGTGACCGGATCGAGATACGCCGTCACGAGTTGCCAGTCCGGCTGGGCAGGCTGCGTCGCGCTTGCCCCTTCCGGAATGAGTTTGTTCTTCTCGGCGGTGCCGACGAATCGGCGTTCCCCGGTGGTCGTTCGCTCGATCCACCAGACCTCGCGCTCCTGGACGACCATCGCCTCGCACAGAAGCCGGTTGTAGCCGTTGCGGTTCGCCGATTCCCGGAACTCCGTAAGCACCGGCGCCTCGCTTTTGGCTCGCAACTCCTCGGGCACGGGTGCCGGTCCGACGGGAGTTCCCAGTATGACACCGCAGTCGCCCAGCGTCGAGCGAGAGGCCATCACCACCTCGTCGCAGGCCAGGGCGATCATGGAGCCGGCGGAGTATGCCTGCGTATTCACCCAGGCCACGGTCTTCAGGCTGCGCAGCCCCTTGATGTAGTCGCAGATGTCCAAAGCGCTGGACAACATGCCGCCGGGCGTGTCCAGCTCGAACACAATCACGGTCGCGCCGTCCTGCGTCGCCAACTCCACGCGCCGCTTCAGACTCTCCATGGTGACATCCGTGATTTCGTCATCGATGGGGATGATCGCACCGCGCGACTTCACTTCGGGAGCTTCGGCTGCCGCCGAAAACGCAGCCAACGCGACCGCCGGGAGGAATGCCGTGCCCACCAGACGCCTGAAGCGGTTCTTGCGGCTCATTGTCGTGTTCTCTTCTCTGCGGGCCCAAAACGCAACTCGCGATTGCACAGCAAATTGTAAGCCTCATCCAATTCCCCGGCAAGACGGCCGCGCGCCGGTCCATCGGCTTAGGCGGTTTCTCCGGGGTCCGGACGGCGCTGGGCCATCGAGGGCTCGCGAAATCCCGGGCTGTGCGCTCGACCCTGCTCACACGAGGTCCGCCCGGCGGCCCGCGTTCGCGGCCGGAGGCCGCTACGTTTTCCTCAGGGCGGCGGCGACGGGCAGGCGAGCCGCGCGGATGGCCGGCAAGAGGCCGCCGAGCAGTCCGATGGCCGCGGCCAGCAGGATGGCCCAAGCCAGGAGCGGGGGCGTCACGGCGAACGCGAACGCGATCTGGCTGAAGGTCTGCCAGTTCATGGTCGACGCGCGAAAGCCGTCAAAGGCCAGATAGGCCAGCGCCGCGCCGGCGCCCCCGCCGATCAGGGCCAGCGCCAGGGACTCCGAGAGGACGGAGAGAATGACCGGGCCGGCCCCGAAACCCAAGGCCCGCAGCGTGGCGATCTCCCGGGTGCGGGCCGCCACCGCGCTGTACATGGTGTTCATCGCGCCGAACAGCGCGCCCAGGGCCATCATCGTCGCGATGAGTATGCCGATGGTCTTGATGAAGGTCGTCAGCAGGCGGGACTGGTCGGCCAGGTAGTCACTGAGGCGCACCGACCTGACTTTCAGTTGCGGATTCGTGTCCAGCGCGTTCTTGAACTCCTCGAACGCCTCCGGCGAGGCGAGCTTCACATATACGGATTGGAACGAATCGCCGCGATGGTAGGCGGGCTGCAGCACGGCGGCATCCGTCCAGATTTCCGAGTCGGCCGCACCGCCTCCGCCGCTGAACAGGCCCACCACCTCCCACTCGGCATTCCCCACGCGGATTCGTTCGTTCAGATCCAGTCCGGCCACGGTCCGGGCCGCGCCCGCCCCCACGATCACCTCGTTGCGGCCGGGCTTGAACGACCGGCCCGCGACGATCCGGACGTCACCGCGTACCTGGGCGGCCATGCTTCCGACGCCGCGGAGCGCCACGTTCGCCTCCGTGCCGGTGGAGCGCTTCGCCAGATCGATGATCACGTACAGCTCGGCGGATGCGACCGGTCCGTCGGGCGCGTGGGCCACGCCGGGCGCGTCGGCGATCAGACGCGTATCCGCGCGGGAAAGGATGCTGGTCATTTCGGTGTCCGCTCCGTCGCGCAGCACAATCGCCACGTCCGCCGGTCCCGAGGCGGTCATGGCCGTCCGGAACCCCTCCGCGATGGAAAGCACGCCCACCAGCACAGCGACCACGCCGGCAATACCGACCGCGGCCGTAATGGCGGCGCCCTTGCGCCGGGGAATGGTGCGCAGGTTGAAAAGCGTGACGGAGCCGACCTGGGAAAGCCAGTTGATCACACGTGTCTCCTCAGGGCCGTGGCAATCTGCAGCCGCCGGGCCTGCCACGCCGGCAGAATCCCCGCCGCCAGGCCCAGGGCCAGCACGATCGCCGCGCCGATCACGACATCACGGCGAGGCAGCGAGAAGAGCGGGAGTATGGACGGCACGGGGCTGCCCCGGGCGGTCACCAGCCAGGCCAGCCCCAGGCCGATCAGACCACCAACGGCGGCGATCAGGCACGATTCGGCCAGCACCAGTCCGAGCACAAGATCATCGCTGAAGCCCAGCGCCTTGAGCACGCCCAGCTCCTCTGATCGCTCGCGAACGGCCTGGGCCATCGTGTTGCCGGCCACCAGCAGAATGGTGAAAAACACCGCGCTGAGAATCGCGATCAGGATGGTGCCGATGCTGCCGATCTGTTGAATGAACGCCTGGGCAAACGCGCCCTCCGGCTCGGCCTTGGTTTCGAAGGGCGAGTTGGCGAACTCGGCGTCGATCGCCCTGGCCACCTCCGCAGCGCGGTTCGGATCGTGCACACGGACCATGTACCAGCCGACCTTGCCTTTCTCGTACGGGCGTCCTTCATCGAAATAATCGTAGCGGAAGAAGAAGCCGGACGTATCGACGTCTTTGCCGACCCCGTCATAGATGCCCACGATGTCGAATGTCCAGGCCCCGCTGTCCGGGTGCGGCCAGATGGGCGTGGTGAGCGGCACCCGATCGCCGATGTTCCACCCGAACCGGTCGGCCAGGGAGCGGCCTACGATCGCACCCGTGCGCGTCTTCAACCAGGCCTCCCGCTGATCCGGCGGGACCCGGTATTCCGTAAACAGGTCCAGAAACGGCTCCGGATCGGTGGGAAAGCTGCCGAAAAAGTTCCTCGGCTCGTTCCGATAGACGCCGTTGAACCAGGTAAAATGCACGGTTCGGTCCACGCCGGGAATCTGCTCCATGCGGCTGCCGTACGTCTGCGGCAGCAGCATGATGAGCGACACCTTGTGGCGCACGACCAGGCGATCCACGCCGGCCAGCTCGATGCCGGCGGTGAACGCATGCTTGAGCGCGCACAGAAGGCCGAACAGGAGGAAGGCCACGCCGACCGAGAGAATCGTCAGCGCGGTGCGAATCTTCCGACGCTTCAGATTGCCCCAGATCAGCGAGGAATACCTCATTGAGGCGTCTCCTCGAAAAGCCGGCCCTTGTCGAGGTGTACGGTTCGCGTGGCCCGGGCGGAGGCGTGCGGATCGTGCGTGACCATGACGATCGTCTTGCCGTGCTCGCGGTTGAGTGCCGCCAGCAGGTCGAGGATTTCGTCTCCGGATTTGCGGTCCAGGTCGCCGGTCGGCTCGTCGCAGAGCAGGATCGTGGGGTCCGTGACAATCGCCCGGGCCAGCCCGGTGCGCTGCTGTTCGCCGCCCGAGAGCGTGGACGGATAGTGACGGGCCCGGTGAGTCAGGCCCACGATCTCCCGGGCGGCGGCCACGTGTTTGCGCCGAGCCGCCTTGGGCAGATGCGTCAGGAGCAGGGGCAGTTCCACGTTGCGCTCCGCCGTCAACACGGGCAACAGGTTGTAGAACTGGAATACGAAGCCCACGTGCCTCGCCCGCCAGGCGGGCAAATGCCGGTTGGACATCTGATCGACGCGATCGTTCCCGACCGTGATGGATCCGCTGGTCACACGATCCAGGCCGCCGATCAAGTTCAGCAGCGTTGTTTTTCCGGAGCCCGACGGGCCCATCAGGGCCAGAAACTCGCCCTCGCGCACCTGAAGATTCAGGCCCGAGAGAACGTGGACCTCCTCCGATCCGCGCCGGAAGGTCCGGGCCACGTTGTCCACGCGAACCAGAACACTGTGGCCGTTGGTCACCGCGCGTCCTCCTTCACACGCATGCCCTCCGCGAGACGATCGGGGCCGTCCACGACCACGCGCTCGCCGCCGTGAATTCCGTCGAGGATCTTCACCTCACCGCCGCGCGCCTCGCCGACGGTCACCGCCCGCCGCTCGACATGCCCGTCCCGGACGATCCAGACGATGCTCTGCCCGTGATCCCGGCGGACGGCGGAGGCCGGGAGGGTCAGGCTTGCCCGGACCGTGGGCGACTCCGCCTCCCCCGCGCTCTGAAACGCCACTTTCACGCTCATGTCCGGAAGAATGCGCGGGTCCGGCCTCTCGAACCCCACCCGCACTTTCACCGTCGCTTTCTGCCGGTCCGCGGTAGGGATGATGGCGATCACCCGGGCCGGGATGCGCCAGTCGGGATAGGAATCAAGCGTGGCCGCCACCGGTTGGCCCGCTTCGACGCGGTTGATGTAGCTCTCGCTGACGTCCACCTCGATCTCCAGCGAGCTCATGTCCACAATGGTGCAGATGCCGGTGCGGGTAAAGCCGCCCACGGACATGGGGGAGATCATCTCTCCCGGCTGGGCATTCTTGGTCGTGACGATCCCGGCGAACGGCGCGCGGATGATCGTGTCATCCAACTGCTGCTCCCAGAGGGCCACCTCGCGCTGCGCCACTTCCACGTCGGCGGCCTGTCTGGCCAGCCGCGCGGCCAGCGCCCTGGCTTCCGTCTCGGTCCGGTCCAGTTCCACCGGACTGGCCGAATGCGTGTCCACCAGCCCGGAGATCCGCCGCACTTCGCGCTGCCAGTGCTCGAGGTTGGCCTCCGTCTCGCCGAGCGATTTTCGGGCGGAGTCCAGTTGCGCCATCGCCAGGTGAAGGCTCTTCTCCACGTTGGACGAATCGATGCGGGCAAGCACGTCGCCGGCCTCGACCTTCATGCCCTCCTCGACGAGGACCTCCACCACTTTCCCGGTGACCTTGGAGGAAACGGTCGCCTCACGCCGCGCCGTCACGTAGCCGGACGCATTCAGCAGCGTTCGATTGTCATCGGACGATGCGTGCTGAACCCTCACCGTGCGGACGGAAACCGCCGGCTCCCGGACGAACCACCAGCCCACGCCGACCGCCGTTGCGACGACGATCGCCCCGACCACGAGCCACGGGGTTCGTGTCCGACGAGGCGGCGGCGTTGTGCGGTCGATCCGCAGTGCGTCCAGCGTGCTTCTGTCCGGGCCCATTCCGCAGGTTTCCAGGAGGGTCTTGGTATACCGACCAACCGTACCATTGACAATGTTCGCCGCAAGCCCGCACCGCAGACAACCCCCCCGGCCGACCGCCCCCCCCTCGGAAATGTGGTCGGGGATCAGCTTATCACGGCTCTATCGACTCCATCCCGCCCAACCGCCGCGGCGGGACTGTGGCGGATCGGCCCACGCGCCCGCCGGCGTTACCCGGCCTGTCGATTCGGACCGGCATCGGAGCCGGAAGCGGACGACGGCGGCGAAGGTTCCTGCGCTGCCTTCGGTTTTTCCGGTGCGGCCGGGTCGGTCGGCGCCGGACCGACGGGCAGGCGGAAAGGCTGGGTGAAGGTGTCCCCGTACTTTCCGCGGAGCTGCGCCCGAACGTAACGCTCCGGGTGCCGTGCGTGCTTGGGGTTAAAGGTCGGCCCGCCCGCAACAATCCGCCCGCAGGAAATCCAGTAGATGTGCTGGCATTCGTCGGCCTCGATGGTAATGGTGCCGGCCGCTTCGTCGACGCGGATGGATTTGATCGTCGGTGCCGGCCGGCCGGCCTCATAGACCGTGCTGAAGTAGAACCGACCGGTCGTCATCGCCTCACGAACGTGCTGGGGCGTTGGTTCTGGGAGCAGCAGCACTTCCCAGCTTCGGCCGGCGTCTTCTTTGCGGTGCATGTCGTCGTCGGCGAAACCCCACACGGGCCGATCGGGCATACTCGCCTGCAAGACCTCATCCCACAGCCCCACGTCGCCGGGATAGCGATCGGTGCGATTGAAGACTTCCATGCCCGCCAGATGCGCATATCGCGAAAAGAGCTTGATGTACCACTCGGCGGAATAGTCGTAACGCCCCGGATGGAACAACACCGCCACCCCGCCACGCTGTCCGATTTCCTCGATGGCCTGTTCGGCGGACTCCACCTCCGCGTTGCCGTAGCTGGTGAAGTAGCTGCCCGTGTGGTGCTTGTTGGAGATCTCGTTGCCCTCAATGGCCACCATGCCCAGCGCGGCGGGGTCGCGATCGAAACGCTCCCAGGGCCAGGTTGTCTCGGCTCTCTTGGGGTCCTCGCGGTTGGCTTTGGGGCCCACCGTATCGTGATCCGTCAGGGCCAGCACGGTGTATCCCAGCTCGCGATAGTGGTCTATCACCTCGGCAGGCGACAACTGACCGTCGCTCAGGTTCGTGTGCGTGTGCAGGTTGGCACGGTGCTGCTGCCAGTGCGCCCAGTCCACACCCGCGTACGGATTGCCCAGGCAGATCGATCCCAGCAGTCCCGACAGACCGACACTGATGCACAACCGCAACGTCCATTCGTTTCTGTTTTTCACGGATCCTATCTCCTTGCTGAGGGCGAGACTCCCCGGCACGCCCGGATGACTGCCTGATTCGCGGACTCGCATCCGATGTTGCCCCGCGTACACGGCGCCCGCGGACCGATCGGCTATCGTATCGTCGTCGGCGAGAGGATCAATGCCGCGTCGCCTCCGGTCGAAACACCTGTTGCCGTGCGCAAGCCAGTGTCTGGAAACGCGGCGCGGAAGCTGGACAATTGAGGCGATCGGCAGGACGCTTGCTGCCGGGCCGTGGGCGGTCGGATGTCGGCGTCGCCCTGATTCGACCCACGCCGCCGCGACTGCGGGAGGCTCGTTGTGGCGCCGCCGGGAGGCTCGATGGACAACTGCGGCCGACATCCGCTGGTGCTGCCCGCCCTGGTGATCGGGGTGCTGGCCATCTCCACGGCGGCCATCCTCATCAAGCTCTGCGCGGACTCGCCGGCCGTCGTCATCGCGGCGGCCCGTCTGGGGCTCGCCACGCTCATCCTGGTTCCGACGGCCACCGCCAGTTGCGGCCGCAGACTGTTGGACGTCCCGCGCCGACACATCAAACACCTGGTTCTGGCGGGCGTGTTCATGGCCGCCCACTTTCTGTTCTGGATCACGTCTCTGAAACACACGTCCGTCCTCAGCTCCGTGGTGATTGTGACGACGAATCCGATCTTCGTCGGCATCGCCTCGTTTCTGCTGTTTCGGGAACGTGTCGGCCGGCGACTGGTCGCGTCCATTCTGATGGCGGGAGCGGGCGGAGCGCTGATTGCCCTTTCCGACGCTCGGCACGCGGGCGGATCGCTCTACGGCGATGCCCTGGCCCTCGGCGGCGCGATCATGGCCTCCAGCTATTTTCTCGTCGGCCGACGGGTGCGGGGGGAAGTGTCCTTCCTTTCGTACATCACCCCGGTTTATGCGGTAAGCGCGGTCATTCTTGTGTCCGTTGCCCTGCTGCTCGGGCACTCGTTCACCGGCTATGCACAGACCACGTACCTGTACTTCCTTCTGCTGGCAATCGGGCCACAACTGATCGGCCACGGCGCGCTGAACTTTTCCCTGCGCTACGTCAGCGCAACCCTGGTGGCGATCGTCGTGCTGGGCGAACCGATCGGTTCCGCCGTCCTGGCCTGCATCCTGCTGGAGGAGCCCGTCACGCCCTGGCAGGTCGTCGGCGGCGTGTTGATTCTGGCTGGCATCTTCCTGGCCGTCCGGGCCGGGCCCCCCGTGCCTTCACTCGAGCCCGGCGCGCCCGATTAGCCGGGCGCTTCCGGAGCCCGGGCCGTACAGAAACGTCGATGCTTTGGTCGCGGTCCGCGGCGCGGCCTATAATCGGCCGTTGGCGGACGTTGCGGCGGCCGGCGAGGCGCCGAGTGGACGAGCCGGTCCGCCTCCTGAAGCCCCGACAAGGCAGACAATGGCATCCAAACCGACCACGCTCAAGGAACTCCGTGACAGCGGCTGGGAATCCCGGCCCGTCAAGCGGGAGATACACGACAATTTCCTGCACATGCTGCGCAGCGGCGAAGAACTGTTTCCCGGAATCGTGGGGTACGAGGACACGGTCATCCCGGAGATCAGCATCGCCCTGCTCGCCCAGCACGACCTGCTGTTCCTGGGCGAAAAAGGCCAGGCCAAAAGCCGGCTCATGCGGCGGCTCGTCCGCTTCCTCGATCCCGAGATTCCCTGCCTGAACATTCCGGACTGCCCGGTCCACGAGGATCCGTATCGCCCGATCACCTCCGCCGGCAAACGCTTCGTGGCCGAGCACGCGGAAAGCAAAACGCCCATCACCTGGTGGCCGCGGGAGCAGCGGTACGCGGAGCGACTCTCGCCGGGGACGAAGTTCGCGGACATCATCGGCGAGATCGACCCGGCCAGGCTGGCGACGGGCACCAGCCTGTCGGCGGAGGAGGCCCTGCATTTCGGGCTCATTCCGCGCATGCACCGCGGCATCTTCGCGATGAACGAGCTGCCGGAACTGGACGAACTGGTCCAAGTGGGCCTGTTCAACATCCTGGAAGAACGCGACGTGCAGATCCGCGGCTTTCCGATCCGGTTTGACCTCGACGTGCTGATTCTCTTTTCCGCCAACCCGGCCACCTACAACCGCAGCGGCAAGGTGATTCCACAGCTCAAGGACCGGATCGGCACGGTCATTCACACACACTATCCGCGTCGGCGCGAGCTGGGCATCCAGATCATGGAGCAGGAGGCCGACATCCGTCTGGACGGCGAGTATCCCGTGCTGGTGCCGCCGTTCATGAAGGAAATCGTCGAGCAGATGAGCATCTGCGCCAGGCGCTCCCAATACGTGGACCAGCAGTCCGGCGTCAGTGCGAGGCTCAGCATCGCCAACTACCGCACGATGGTGGCCAGCGCCCGCCAGAGAGCGGTTCGACAGAACGAGCGGCCGGCGGTGCCGCGGATATCCGACCTGGCCCACCTCCAGGCGTCGTCGCTGGGCAAGCTGGAGCTGGACATGATGGGTTCGCACCAGATGACCGAGCGGCAGGTGCTCGACGCCATCCTGGCCGAGGCGGTCGGGACGGTGTTCGACGAGTACGTCGACAGGCACGGCCTCGAAGATATCACCGAAGTGTTCGGCAAAGGCGTGAAGATCGAAGTGGGCGATATGCTCCCTTCGTCGCACTACGCCCAGCGCGTGCAGCGCATCCCGAACATCTGGGAGAAGGCGTTTGAGGTGAACCCGGCCCAGAGCGACGCGGTGCGGGCGTCGTGCGTCGAGTTCGTTCTGGCCGGTCTGTACGCCAAGGACCGCATTTCGCGAAGCCAGCATCACGGCAAGATCACCTATGAGCTCTGAACAGGCCCCGCGGCTGGGCGGCATCATTCACACGTACCAGAAGTTCGACCCGAAGAGCTTCCCCAGCCCCACCGCGCCGCCCCCGGACCTGGTGTCGCCCGCGTTCCAGCACATGCTGTATTATGGCAACCTGCGCGACCTCACCGAGGAAGAGCTGGCCCGGGCCGTCCCCATAGACCCCGGCCAGATCGCGTCGCTGGGCCCCAGCCTCGAAAGCCTCCGGGCCATGCTCCTGGAGCGCAAACGCAAAATCCTCTCCACATACGAGACGGACACGGTTCTGCAGCGGGCGCGCGACCGCTGGCAGCGTGCGTTTCGCCGCCTCCGCGTGCCCAAGCCCTTCGCTCCCCCGTTCCACGCCGCCGCCCGAGGCGAACAACTGGCCGACCTGGAACGCCTCTGGTATCGGGCGGAACGCAAGGCCCCCGAGTTCGCCGCCCGGCTGTTGGCGCTCATGGAAATCCTCGGCGAAAAGTATCAGGTCGACGAACTGGCCGCCCGGTACGATTTCACCGGGCAGACGCCCATGGACATCCCCCGAGCACTGGCCGTCCGGGAGGAACTGGAGGCGATCGACCGACTGCTCGAACAACTCCGGGAAGCGGCGCAAACGGGGCAGATTGGCGTCATCGACATGCGGGCACTGGCCCAATATGCCGAACCGGGCGATATGGAACAGCTCTCGGCGTTGCAGCAGTACATCCAGGACTACCTGCGGGAGCTGGCCGAGCGACAGGGGCTGGAGAAAACCGAGGGCGGCTATCGGCTGACTCCCCGGGCGCTCCGCCTGTTTCAGGGCCGGCTGTTGCAGGAGATTTTCAGCGACCTGCACGCGGCCCGCTCCGGCCGCCACAGCGGCCCGATTGTCGGCGAAGGCGCCGTCGAGATGCCGCAGACCAAGCCGTATGAGTTCGGCGATTCCCTGACGCACATGGACATTCCGGCCTCCATGATCAACGCCATGCTTCGCAACGGTACGGGGTTGCCGGTACGCGTGCGGCCCGACGACATGGAGATCCACCGTACGCGGAACAACCCCAAGTGCGCCACGGCCGTTCTGATCGACATGAGCGGCTCCATGCGCTACAACGGACAGTACATCAACGCCAAGCGGATGGGCCTGGCCCTGCACGGCCTCATCCGGACGGAGTTCCCCGGCGACTTCCTGCAGTTCATCGAGCTTTACACGTTCGCCAAGCCGCGTCACATCTCGGAGCTGGCCGCCCTGATGCCCAAGCCGGTGACCCTGACCAGCCCGAGCGTCGCCCTTCAGGCCGACATGAGCCGGGCCGATCTGACGGAGTATGACATTCCCCCGCACTTCACGAACATTCAGCACGGGCTGCAACTGGCCCGGCAGTACCTCAGCGTCCAGGACACGCCGAACCGGCAGATTATCCTGCTGACCGACGGCCTGCCCACCGCGCACTACGAAGGCCGATTCCTGTACCTGCTGTACCCGCCGCATCCGCGGACGGAAAAAGCCACGCTCCGGGAGGCCCGACTCTGCGCGCAACAGGGCATCACCATCAACATCTTTCTGCTGCCCAACTGGGCCCAGACCAGCGAGGACGTGCAATTCGCCCACCGCCTGGCCGAGGCCACCCGTGGCCGGGTCTTCTTCTGCGGCGGACACGACCTGGACCGCTACGTCGTCTGGGACTACGTCCGCCGCCGCCGCGTGCTGATCGTCTGAATAATGCCGCGCCGCACGAAGGCCGCGCAGAGGATTGGCCTTTTCTTGGACTTGCGAGTCGGGCCATACGGCAGAAGGGGAACGCCTCTGAAAGCCAGTCTCATCCAACCGCCGCAGCACGGCAAGCGCTGTTTCGGACGCACGATCCGCAAGAACACAGACGCCGTCCGCAAAAGACCCGCCGCCTCGTCGTCCGCAGGCGCTCCGCGAACCGCATCATCTGGCGTCCGAGCGTGGCGGTCCGGCGGGATGGGGGCGAAACCGCTTTGTGGGCGGCATTCCCCTGTGTGCCAGCGTCACAAATCGCCAGGGCAAGAATTAGTGCTTCTTCTCGCGGATGGCCGCGGCGCGTTTCTCGAGTTTCCGCGCCTCGGCTTTCCGTTTCGTGGCTCGAAGCAACTGGGCGTAATTCTCCAAGACCGTCGCGACGTCGGGATGGTCCGGGCCGAGGGCCTTTTCCGCAATCGCCAGCGATCGCTTGTAGAGCGGCTCGGCCTGCTCGTACTTGCCCTGGGTACGGTACAGTTCGGCCAGGTTGTTCAGGCTGGTTGCCACATCGGGATGGTCCGACCCGAGGGCCCTCTCCCGAATCGCCAGCGACCGCTCTTAAAGCGGCTCGGCCTGCTCGTACTCGCCCTGGGTATCGTGCAGCCCGGCCAGGTTGTTCAGGCTGTTCGCCACGTGGGGATGGTTCGGACCGAGGGCCTTCTCCTGGATCGCCAGCGACCGCTTGTAGAGCGGCTCAGCCTGGTCGTACTTGCACTGGAAGTGGTACAACCCGGCCAGGTTGTTCAGGCTGGTCGCCACGTCGGGATGGTCCGGGCCGAGAGCCTTCTCTCGGATCGCCAGCGATCGCCTGTAGAGCGGCTCAGCCTGCTCGTACTGGCCCTGGGTATCGTACAACCCGGCCAGGTTGTTCAGGCCGGTCGCCAGGTCGGGATGGTCCGGGCCGAGGGCCTTTTCCTGGATCGCCAGCGACCGCTTGTAGAGCGGCTCGGCCTGCTCGTACTGGCCCTGGGTACGGTACAGTTCGGCCAGGTTGTTCAGGCTGGTCGCCAGGTCAGGATGGTCCGGGTCGAGGGCCTTTTCCGCAATCGCCAG
>JBPOIK010000066.1:0-13618 GCA_052034525.1 Planctomycetota bacterium | reverse complement strand
AACCGGCGGATCAGCGCGATCAGTTCTTCCTTGGTGTGCGATTCCAGCGGCTTCATGTTTCCATGGATCGGACGCAACCGCCATTTCACATCACCCCGTCAGCCGAAAAAACCCGTGAACGGTTACGTATGCCTGATGTTTGGCGTTTGACTGACGAGCGAGCCCCTCGGGACCGCGCTGCGCGGGTTCCTGCATGGAGAAGAATTCTCCGAGAGGCACGGAAGATCTACCAGGAGTTTGTGGGTATCGCCGGCCAGCTTCGTCACCTCGCGTTGCAGGATGTCTTCCACGGCCTCCAGACCGATCGGGTTCAGGGTGCGGACCAGTTCCACCCGCACGTTCAGTTCGCCCATCCCGGAGAGAACCGCCGCCGCTGCACGTGATTTCCCATTCCGATTTTTCCTCTTGCCCCGCCCGCCGATCTGCACGATAGTCTTGGTCATTTCACGGCTCCTTGTTTGAGGGTTTCCCTTTACACCCATCATTCATGGAGCCGCTCTTGCAAAATTTCAACTAAGAATAGCACTTTCCCAATGTAACACGGCAGGAACACGCAGCTGTTCCCGGCGGTTGAAGCACCTTCCAATCGTCGGTAATGGTGACCTGCCCTCCATGCAGGGTCAAACGCATGGACATGAGTTGATTGAGTTTAGCGCTGGTCCGAAGGTTGATCTTCCCTGTGGCGCCGTGCGCGTTTGAAGCACAGAGTCGGGCAGCTTCGGCCTCCAGCACGGGCCTGATTGCTACCTGAAGTTCGGGACGGTCCTCCATGAAGCCGTCCCAAGTCTCCTCAAACAGGCGACCAAAGCCGTACACATAATGCCGCATGAGCGTCTGCGCCTTCGCCTTGCCTGGATCGTCGTCGGGAATCTCTTCGCTGTATATCTCCCATAGCTGGATATATCTGTCTACCAAGTTGGCCGTCCGGATCCACAAGGGGGTGTCCTTTTTCCACCCAAACGGATCCACGAGACCGGCAGGCTTTGAAGACACGTATTCTTGCAGGCTCATCCCATCGACGTATTGCAGCGGGTCTCGTTGCATGAATCTGCCATTCCCCGAGTCATACTCCCTTCCCCTGTAATGATAAGCCTGCTTGAGCCTGTCCGCGAAAGGCTGTAGGTCCAGCCTTCGCCCCGTGAAGTAGTACGGATTGCCGACGGGCAACTGCTCAACCGTCTGGGCAGCGCCGTCGTACACGGCCACCTGGCCGTACGTGTCGTACGTCGCGGCTTCGACAATCGTGCCATGCTCGTCCGTCAGGGCGGTCACACTATACAGCTCTCTCGGCAAGCAATAGGATTCCTTGCCTATGGGCAGACGCAAGAGCACCTGTTCATCAATATACTGGCTGCCGTGGACGAAGCTCCGATGCGGAGCCTCGTCGGCGTCGGTGTCCGGGGGCAGCCGGGGTTATTCAGATTGCCCGCACGCCAATGAAGAGCAGCAGGCTGAGCACCGTGACGACGACGGCGCGGCCGTAGCGGGTTCGGCCGGTCCGCCGGCCGCCGGCCAGCAGGGCGAGGATCAACAGCAGATGCCCGCCGATTCCGAAGAGCATCCGGCCCATCGAATCATCGCCGGTGCCGATGGCGTCCATTCGCGGCCAGGCGGCCATCAGCAGGGCCACGATTAATCCGACGCCCGCGGCCTGAAACGCGAAGTCCGCGGCCGGTCCTACCATGTGCCCGGTGGTGGTCCAGGCCTTTCCGTCGTCAAGCTGCTGACGCCAGACGCCGGAAAGCCACCCCCACAGCCACGCCATGACCGCCAGGGCGACGAGCATCGCGTTGAAAAGCATCGGATACCGTTCCTGCAGATCTTGTGTGTCATTGGGCACGAATGCCGTGGCCAGCAGGCAGGCCCCCAGAGTGATCAGACCCATTGCCAGTTCCGCCCGCACCCGGTGCCATCGCCGCCACACCAGCACAAACAGCGCAGCGCCCCCGGCGCACGTGAAGGAAGCGTGCGCCAGCGCCGCCAGCCGATAGCCGCCCGGCCGGAGTTCAACCGGCACCGCCAGCCCGAGCACCGCCAGCAGAACGAGGACCGCGCCAATCAGGCTTCCCGCCGTATGCAGCGGCGGTGGTTCCGGCAGCGGCCGCAGAAGAAGGTTCGGGTCTTTGCGCAGCCCGCGGGCGATGCGGAATGAGCGAGCCGTCCCCTCCGCCACGACCGCGGCACAGAGAACGACAGCCAGAACTCCGGCCAGGAGCAGGCCGGTTCGGGCCGCATCCGTGCCGATCGTCCGCGTCACCTCGGCTGCCATTATCCTGGTGTGCATACCATCCGGAAGAACCATGTTTTTTCCACGCCCAGGGCGGATCGGCCACCGAACCCGATCCGCTTCTCGCGGCCCTGGCTGCCGTGGAAGCAGGCCGGTAGCCCTTGCACCCGCGGCCACGGGCAGCGCGCCGGGTTCCGTGGCCGCCTCGTCCACGATTGGCCCGGATCCCCTGGCCCGTGATATACTACGGCCATTGTGGCTTCGAGCGAAGCCTTCCACGGCCTTCCGGGCGAGAAACCTATGATTGACGACGCGAGGAACCTGACGCTCCGCGACGCCCAGCGTCTTATCGAGGCGATGTACAGCGACAAGGACCGCCGTCGGGGCAGTACGGCCACCTTCTTGTGGCTTTGTGAAGAGGTGGGCGAGCTGGCCGGGGCGATTCGCAAGGGATCACGTGAGGAGAAGGCCGGCGAGTTCGCCGACGTGCTGGCCTGGCTGGTCACACTGGCGAACGTAGAGGAGATAGACCTCGCCGAGGCGTTCTGTGGCAAGTACGGGGCCGGCTGCCCGGGCTGCGGCAAGATGGTCTGTTCCTGCAACGAGAAGCCGTAGCCGGTCGGCGTCGAGACGACATGGTCATGGCAGAGCTGCGTCTTATTTCGCACGACGGACCGCCGCGGGTCATCCGGCTGGGTCAGCAGGCCCTAGTCATCGGCCGCGAACCGGAATGCGACATCTGCCTGCCCGAGGTGGGCGTGTCCCGCCGTCATGCCCGCATCCGACCGTATGAGGGCGGGTATGCCGTGGAAGACCTCGGCAGCAAGAACGGCACACAGGTCAACGGGCAGACGGCGCAATTCTCCCGCCTGCACGACGGGGATGTGGTCGTCTGCGGCACGCGCTCGCTGGTGTTCCGCGGGTCGGAGCCGGTGGTTCCGCCCGCGTCCGTGGTGTTGACGGACCGGATGCCGTCCGACAGGGCCACCCGCTACGCCAGCCATCAGCGTGAGCCGGTTCTGCCCGAGCAGCGGCTGAAGGTGCTGTACGACCTCAGCGGACGGCTCACCTCGTTGCGCGACACAAGCGATCTGCTGAACGACGCGATGGACATCTGCTTCGAGGTGTTCGGGTTCGAACGGGGCGCCATCGGAATCCGCCCGCCCGAACGTCGGAACGTGGATTGGCCGGTCATTCGCAACGCCACCGGCATCGAGGGCGAACTGTCCATCAGCCGGACCATCGTGGCCCGAGCCCTGGACAAGGGCGAGCGGTCGGTTCTGGCGGACGCGGATATGAACGGTCTCGATCCCGCCATCAGCATCGTCCAGCACGGCATCCGCTCGGCCCTGTGTGTGCCGCTGGCATATCAGGGGCATGTGTTCGGCGTGATTTACGGTGATCGCGTCACCTCCAGCGCCGTCTACACCGACGAGGACATGGACTTTCTGGCGGGCCTGGCGCGGCAGGTTTCCATCGGCCTGGTCAACAGCCGGCTGCTCGAGGCGCAGACGCTCAAGGTCCAACTGGAGAACGAGATTGCCCTGGCCCGCGACATCCAGAAGCGTCTCTTTCCAGCCCGGCTGCCGGATGATGAGCACGTTCGCGTGGGAGCGTTGAACGAACCCGGTCGGCAGGTCAGCGGCGACTATTACGATGTGATCCCGTTGTCCGACGGTCGAATCGGCATCCTCATCGCCGACGTCACCGGCAAGGGCGTGGCCTCGTCGCTGCTGATGGCCAACCTGCAGGCGGCCGTCCGCGTGACGCTGGATCCCGTGCGGAATCCCGAAGACCTCATGAGCCAGTGGAACGCGCTGATTCACCAGAACACCGGCGCCGGAACGTTCGTCACCTGCCTGCTGATGATCGTGGACCCGGCGCGCCGCTCGCTCCGCTTCGCCAATGCCGGGCACTTCATGCCCGTGGTAATCACCGGCGACCGGACCACCTGTCGCGAGCTGGACGTGGACCGTGGACTGCCCCTGGGTATCGACGCGAAGGAGACGTACGCCTGCGCCACGCACGATCTGGGTCCGGCCCCCTGCACCGTGTTCGCCTACACGGACGGAGTGGTGGAAGCCATGAACGTGCGGGAGGAGTTCTTCGATTGGCCGCGGGTCCTGGACGCCCTTCACGCCGAGCCGGACCTCGACCCGCACCGGCTCATCCATCGCGTTCGGACCGCCATTGCCACGTTCTGCGGCCCCGCACCCCAGAGTGACGATATCACGATGGTGGCCGTCCACCTGCCCTGATTGCCAAGGCGCCCGCGGGCGCTCTGGCCGCGCCGCCGGTATTCCCTGCGGAGCCGGCTTTTCCGCCGGTCCGTGCCGCCTGTGGCCACCGTCCAATGGCGGTCCTACAATCGTCCGGCGGGCGATTTAGCGGTGTCGGACGAATCAAACATGGAAAAGCAAGGCTCACTGGCACGACAGTTCTTTCTTCTCTTTCTGGCCACGGTGGCGGCGTTCCTGATCGTTCTGAAACTGGACCTGCCCGGCCGGCTGGCGTATTCCGTCGAGAAAGCCCGGCTCAAGGCGGTTCAGGAGTCCCTGCCGAAGCCGGATCAGGTCTCGGAGGCGGTGGAAAACGTTCGCCGGCTGACCCGGACAGTGGCTCCGGCCGTCGTGAGCATCACCACTGCGCAGCGCGTCACGCGCGACGGGGCGGGCGATCTGCATTCGCTGGGAGACGACATCCGCCGCTTCCTGGCGCCGAAAGAGTATTCCGCCGATGGCTCCGGTGAGCCTCCGGAAGCGCCGGCCGATGAGCGGCGACATCGCGCTGTTGAAGACGAGGCGTTTTCCTTCCAGACCGGCCTGGGCAGCGGATTCATCGTGGACGCCGACCGGGGATACGTGCTGACCAATCGCCATGTGATCGAGGGCGGCGACCTGATCCACGTGCAGCTTGCGGATGGCCGGGTTCTGCCGGCCACGCTGCTGGGCTCCGACGCCAACACGGATCTTGCCGTGCTGAAGATCGGCGCGGATGGGCTTTTTTCGGTGCCGTTGGGCGAGAGTGGGAAAATGGCCGTCGGGGACGACGTGTTCGCCGTGGGAAACGCGTTCGGATTCGGCAGCAGCTTCAGCCGCGGAATCATCAGCGCCAAGGACCGCTCCAACGTCCCCGTCCGAGGCATCGTCTACCAGAAGTTCATCCAAACCGACGCGGTGATCAACCCGGGCAACAGCGGCGGACCGCTGGTGAACCTCAGCGGCGAAGTGATCGGCATCAACACGGCCATCGCCAGACCGGCAGGCAACTTCGGCGGCGTGGGGTTTGCCATCCCCTCCGACCGCGCGCGGGAGCTGCTGCCGCAACTGGTCGCCGGCCGGCCGATCCGCCGCGGGTTCCTCGGCATTCGCATGGCGGAGGTGGCGGACTATCGCCCGGAGGCCGGCAAGCTTGGCTGGAACGAGCCGCACGGCGTGATCGTTGTCGAAGTGACGGACGATTCCCCCGCCGCTCGCGGCGGTCTGAAGGAGAACGACATCGTTCTGGAGTACGAAGGTACAGCCGTACTCGAGCGCGCCGACGTCTTCGAAGCCGTGGCGGCCACCCCGCCGGGCACCCGCGTCACCGTCAAAATCTGGCGCGACGGCGCCGTCCACACGCTGGAACTGCAGGTCGGCGAACGACCGGAGGCCAATTGAGACCTCCGACCGGCCGGAACAATTCTGAGTGCGGATGATGGGTTCCTCCGCCCCGTCCGGAGCAATCTTCAGAGGATGGCATCAACGATCATACGCGCCCGGTGAATTGCATCTGGCGGCGCTGGAGGCGAGCGGTTTGAGCCGGGCGGAGTACCGCCGAAGGCGACCTTTGTTCGGGACGCCGCCATGCGACCGACACGTAATCGGCGTCGCGGGTCTATTTTCTGCCGCGCCGGACGGCTCGGTCCATTTCCCTTTTCTGTTCGCGCTTCTGAATGTCTTGCCGTTTGTCCCCGTGGGTTTTGCCTCGAGCCAGCCCCAGAGTGCACTTGGCCAGCCCGCGCAGGTTGAAGTAAACCCGCAGCGGAACCAGGGTCAAACCCGCCTGCGTCAGTCGGGGTGTGAGTTTGCGGATTTCGCGCCCGCGCAGCAGCAGCTTGCGGGCGCGGCGCGGCTCGTGGTTCATGACATTCCCATACTCATACGGAGCGATATGGCAGCCAATGAGCCATATCTCCCCGTCCCGCAACCGGGCATATGCTTCGTCCAGCGAGGCCTGACCGGCGCGCAGGCTCTTGACCTCCGTGCCTCGGAGGACCAGCCCGCACTCGAGTTTCTCCAGAATCTCAAACTTGAAGCCGGCCTTCTTGTTGCGGATGGTGGGAGCTTGCTTGGCTTTGGCTGTTCCCATAATAGCTTGTAAATAAAGACATTACGCCAGGTTCGGGCCTGCGGCCCGGATCCCTTTCGCCCTTTCTGGCGGAACTTCGTGCCTGGACACGACCCGATGGTAGAATAAAGGACGACCGGGTTTGGGGCAATCAGGAGGCCGGTGTCGGCTGCCCGGGTTCCGGCTGTGGCTCGATGGGTCTGCCGGGTTCCGTACGGCAGCGACCTGTCCGCCTCCGCGAAAGCCCCGCAACCGTGTCGAGAGGAGTGGGTATAATCACCCAGAAGTCCATGTACGTCGGTCAGTCCAGCCTGGAAGGGCCCATGGACCGCCGCGCGGAGCGACGCCTGATTGATCGAGCGAAGCGCGGCGACAGGCAGGCTCTGCGCGAATTGATCGACGCCCACAAGGATCGGCTTTTCTCTTTCGTCTGGCGCATCGTCCGTAACCATCACGACGCGGAGGAGTTGTGCCAGGAGGCGTTTCTCAAGGCCTTCTCGTCGCTGGATTCGTTTTCGACCGAGTATCGTTTCAGCACCTGGCTGTTCACCATCGGGTACCGTCTCTGCCTCAATGCGATGCGACGTAAGAAAGCCCTCAGCGGCGAGGTGGATTTCAGCGTGTTTTCGGCGGCAGGGGCGGGAGCGGACGAGGAAACGGCCCAGTCGGAGGAGGCTCGAAGGCTCAGGGAGATGATCTGGGGCCAGGTGGATCGGCTTAGTCCGCCGCAACAGGCGGCGATTGTGCTGTTTTATCGGCACGACCAGAGCTGCAACGAGATCGCGCAGATACTTCAGATGTCGGTGGCCACTGTAAAGAGCCACTTGCACCGGGCGAGAGCCCGGCTTAAAGAGATGCTCGAACCGCTCATGGCGGACGATGCCCGGCGGGACCGCATCCTGGGAGAGTTGGCCGGGTAGAAGAGATCGGACCGGCGGACGGAGCGGCCGGGGTTGTGTGGCCTTTCGCCGATTCCGTTTTCCGGCTTTCAAGGAATACCCCGTATGTCGGGTCTGACTTGCCAACAGGCACGCAATCTGTTTGACGCTCATCTGAACCGCGACTTGAGCGATGATCTGTCGACGGAGATCACGGCTCACTGCCTGCGCTGCCCGTCGTGTCGCCAGGAGCTGGCACTGCTGGAGGTGGCGGGACAGGTCATTCGCGCCGAGCACGACGAACCGTCCCTGTCAGAAGATTTCACCGACCGGCTGATTGCCTGCATCCGGCAGCAGCCGATCGCTCCCATTCCTTTCTATCGCCGCGCCCGCGTGCTCTGGACAGCGGGTCCGGCGCTGGCGGCCGCCTGTCTGCTGGTGGTCGTGGGGCTCTGGCCCAACTCGCCCAGGCCGCTCGTGTTGGGCGACAAGGAAACGCGCGAGCAGGCCGAGGCCCGGATGAAGCTCACGGCTCCGGAGATTCCGCTGGACCAGGCCACCCTGGCCATACAGGAACGCTTTCAGCAGGGCGCAACGGCGGCCCGAAACGCTTTGGACGCGCTGGGTGAAGCGAGCAAACGTACACTCTGGGCGACATTGCAGGCCATCTGGTCGCAGACCAACGACAAAGGTGCTTCGACCGGAAACGCGCCCCGATCCGCCGAGACCGCGTCGCCGGACACGTCGGCCGCCGGAGAAGTGGAAGACCTGTAGCTCGTCCCGGCAGATGCCTTCGGCGGATCCCGCAATCGAATGATCGCGGCCCGATCGCAATTCACCGTTCGGCTGATCTCCAGCGCGCTGGTGCCCGTCTTGGTTGCGCCTGTTCTGGCGGACGCCCCGCGCGCGGAGCCGCCGGCGCCGCTCGCTCGATTCGTGCCCGCCGACACCGGCGTGTTTGTGGAGTTCCGCCGGCTGGATCGCCTCCAGAAGCAGCTCCGCGACCTGAACGCCTGGCGCCTGGCCGAGTTGTTCACGACGAAGAGCGGCGCGGCGGACCGCTGGCCCGACTGGGCCGCGGTGATCTCCACAAATTTCGGAATCTCCACGGACGACGCGCTCGCGCATCTGTTCGCCGGGCAGGCGGCCCTGGCCGCGCCGAACTGGCACCGATTGCGGCACGGAGTCATTCTGCTGCGACCGCCAGACCCGTCCATTATCCAGCGGCTGACGGCTCCGGAGCAGGTCATCGCGACGGAACCGCGAGGGAAGCGAGCGACGCTTTACCAGACGCGGCGCGGTTTGTGGCTGGCGACCGACGGGCGCGTGATGGTGGTCTCCCAGCAGGCTGAGGCGACGGAATTCTTCCAGGAAGTCATTGCCCTGCTCGGCGGTGCCAGGGAGCCGAATCTGGCCGATCAGCCCGCGTACGTCGGACAGGTCCGACAACTCGGTAGCGATTGCGCCGGTCACGTTTACTTCGCGTCCCCCATGGGTGACGGCGGCGGCTGTTTTCCGTCGCTGCGATGGGGCGTCATAGGGATCCATGTGCGAGAGCGGCGAGTGGACTTCATCATCCGGGGCCAGCTGGAGCAGGCGCGTGACCGGATCTATCGACCGCCCGTGGACATCGATCGCCTCATGCGACTTCCCATATCTACGCTATGCACCTGGGGAACCTCGGTGAACTGGCCGGCCATCCGCGAACGGTTGAGCCGCGAAACCGAAACGCTGGGCACGCTCTCCGGCGCCCTGCCGGTTCCGCAGGAGGCCCTGTCCGGATGGCTGGCCGGGTTGGGACCGCGTGTGATTGTCGTCTGGGGGCAGGGTGTCCGCGAAGCGAACGACCTGCCGCAGGTGGCGGTGTTGATCGAGTCTCCTGACGCGGCAGGCGCGGCGGAGGGCCTGGATGATGCGATTGCCGCTTTCCTGAAAGACCGCCCTTCGCACGACGAGGGCCCGGGCCTTCCGGGTCTGGCACGGGACGAATACGCGGGCACGACTGTCTCGCGGCTGGCCTATACGACCAGCAGACCGGCGACTGACGGATCCCACGCCGCGGCCCTGTGGAGCCGGATTCAACCGTCGTACGCACCGCTGGACGGCTGGCTGGTGATCGGCCTGCACGCGGACCACGTGCGGACGATCATCGACGCCGATCGCGGCCTGGTTCCGCGATTGCGGGACGCGCCGGATCTGGGATTGGCCGTTCGTCAGCGGGCCCGCGTCACGACCTTGAGCGTCTGTCAGCCTGCCCTGTGCGCGCAGATCGTCCGCCGCTGGCTGGGCGACTTCGCTGACAATCGCGATTCGTTCTGGCGGCTTCTTCTGTCCAGCGATGTCACGGGCGCCGAGCGGCCGAAGCGATCGCTGGGCATCGGCATGAGTGTGCAGCAGAAACCCGGACGCGTCTGTGTGTCGCGCGTCTATGCGGACACGCCGGCGGATGAAAAACTCCTGGCGGGAGACGAAATCCTGGCCATCAATGGTCGGGTGCTCTCGATGGACCACCCCAACGCCGATCTGCGGCGGCTGGTGCAAGGTTTTCCGGAAGGCCGGCCGTTGGTCCTGCGCGTCCGGCGACAGGATGCGCTAATAGACGTCGAGTTGACGCTTTCGCCGCCGGCCCCGTCGACGCCGGCCATCGGCGAAATGCTGGAGCAACTCGCCCGATTCGGTGAAGACCTGCACTATGCCACGTTCACCGTCTCGGCCAGCCGGCCGGACCACTACATCGCCCGGCTGACGTTGGGATTCGCCGGGGAGACGAGCGTCCCGGTGTCGCCGGTGACCTCGCAGCCGACCACGGTCCCGGCCACGACGCCCTGACGCCCAATCGAGCCCAAAAAAACCGGAGCCGGGACTGCGCCGTGTTGCGCCGTCCCGGCTCCAGACACTTTGCGGATTCGCCCGGAATCAACCCTGGCCGCCCTTGGCCTCTTTCAAAGCCTCGGCAATCTGGGTCTTATAGTTCTCAAGGGTTCGCGCGCCCTGGAGCCGCTTGCCGTTGATGAAGATGCCCGGAGTCCCCCGCACGCCGAACCGGGCGGCCAACGGCGCATCCACGTCGGCCAGCCCGGCCACTTGCGTGCCATCCGCCATGACGGCGTCAAACGCGGCCAGGTCCATGCCCAATTCCTCGGCATACTGGCGCAGGTCGGCTTTCTCGAGCTTCTTTGCTCCCCCCTCGATGATCTTGTCGTACATCTTCCAGAAGCCCTCGTCACCCAACTGCTTCATCGCCAGCGCCGCGGCGGCGTGGGCCGGCTTGGCTTTCGGCCACAGGGGAAAGTGCTTGAACACCCAGCGGACCTCGGTGGGGTACTCCTTCAGCACCGACTTGAGCGTGGGATCCTCACGAATGCACCAGCCACACGCAAAAGAGGCATATTCCACGACGGTCACCGGGGCGTCCTTCGGGCCGCGGACCGGCGAACCCTCCGTTGGAATGTTGTGAACGGTGTTGTCTGGCGGAGCAGGCGGCGTGGGTGGGGTTACCGGCTTCGGGGCATTCTGCAGAGCGCGCAACTGTATCGTCATCTGCTTCAGCTCGTTGCGAACGGCCGCCAATTCCTCCCGAATGGCCCGGAGTTCGTCCTGGACCTTGGCCAGTTCCGGATCCGACGCGGTCATCGGCTGATCCTGGGCAACGGCCAAGCCACTGCTCAGAATCCCACACACCGCAGCGATCAACACCAAGCGGGGCACCCAATGTCTCATGGTCTTCTCTCCATTCAGTGAGTCCAATTACGAGGCCGGACCGGCGGAAGTTGCCCCCAGTCGGTTCCGCACTCCGTACCCCTCACGCCCATGCGCGGGGGTCACCATCGCACTATCCTAACCACACTCCGGCCGGCAGTAAAATGGGCAGCCGGCAGGGCGCGCCCGAACGCCGGGACGAGCGGCCGCCCCAGACCCGGTCTCACGGCGGCACCCAGAGGATGCCCGCAATGGTGGCCGTCATCCAACTGGCCAGCGCCCCGCCCACCATGGCCCGCAGGCCCAGGGCGGCCAGGTCGCGTCGGCGGTCCGGGGCGATCCCGCCGATTCCGCCGATCTGAATGGCGATCGAGCCGAAATTGGCGAATCCGCACAGGGCGTAGCTGGCCATGACCTTGCTGCGGTAGCTCATCGGGTCGTCCGACAGCATGATCGTGTGGAGCGAGTTAAAGGCGATCAGCTCGGTGGCCACGATCTTCTCGCCCAGCAGCCCGCCGAACTTGCCCGCGTCCTCCCAGGGCACGCCCATCACCCACGCCAGCGGCGCGAACAGCCAGCCCAGCAGTACGCTGAGGCTCAGCTTCTCCACGCCGCGGGCGGCCAGGAACTCGTGTACCGGCCCCCACTGCCCCAGCCGCTCGAGCGGGTAATTCACCAGGGCGATCAGCGCGATGAACGCCAGCAGCATGGCCGCCACGTTCAGGGCCAGCTTCAACCCGTCCGCCGCGCCGCTGGAGGCCGCGTCGATCACGTTTATGGTGGTCCGTTCAAAACGGACTGTCACGCAGCCGGCCGTCCGGGACACCTCGGTTTCCGGGATCATGAGCTTGGCCGTCACGAACGCGGCCGGGGCCGACATCAGCGAGGCCGTCAGCAGGTGTTTGGCAAACTCCGCCTGCTGTTGCGGATCGTCACCGCCCAGCAGGCTGACGTAGAATCCGAACACGCTGCCGGCAATGGTGGCGAATCCCCCCGTCATCAGAGACATCAGTTCCGAGCGGGTCATGAGGGCGACGTAGGGTTTGATGACCAGCGGGGCCTCCGTCTGGCCGACGAACACGTTGGCGCTCATGGCCAGGCTTTCGGCGCCACTGACGCGAAGCGTGCGCGTCATGAGCCAGGCCATCATTTCCACGACCCGCTGCATGATTCCCAGGTGATAGAGCACGCCCATCAGCGAGGCGAAGAAGATGATGACCGGAAGCACCTTGAACGCAAAAATGAAGGCCAGGCCGGCGCCGGGATCCGCGTAAAGGGCTTTGCCCAGGGCCTGGCTGTCCGTCAGGGCCCCGAAGATGAACTCCGTGCCCTGGTCCGTGAAGCGGAGCACCTGGGTGATGATGACGCCGATGGAGTCGAACAGTCCTCGAACGGCGTCCACGCGCAGGATCAGCACGGCCAGCGCGAACTGAAGCAGCAGCCCGCCGACGACGGTCCGCCACGCAACGCGCCGCCGATGCGAGGAAAGCGCCCAGGCCAGTCCCATCAGGACGAACAGCCCGCCGATTCCGATCCAGCGCTCCATGGGCAAGGGTTCTATCGGCGCCGCGGCGAATGTCAAATCGAGAAGCGCGGGGCAGGCACAGGCCCGCACGGATGCCTGCTATGGACAAAGAAGTCAGGAGTCTTCTTTTGCGAGACGAACGCCGGATCGCACCGACCGGCCACCCGGAAACGTCGTCGTCTGCGTCCAGGCCGCCGGGCCCATGTTGTACGCAAAATCCACCGCGTACGGCGTGGCCGTCCCGGCGAAGGTGTGCGCCAGGTGAGCCCCGCCCGCGCGTTTCTACTTCTCTTCTTCTTCGTTCTTGTTTCCGAAAAGCTCGCGCGCCTTTTTTTCGCGGATCTCCTCCGGATACAAGTCCAGCGCTCGCTTCAACCAGCGCTCACCGTCCTCCATCGCGCCGCCGGTGCGCATCAAGAAGTATCCCAGGTCCCAACACGCGGCCGGGTCATCCGGGTCAAGCTCAACGGCCTTGCGATATTGCTGCTCGGCTTCGGCGAGCCTGTCTTGATACCAAAGCAAATCACCGTACCAGTATCGTGCCCATGCGGCATCAGGGGCCAACTCGCAGGCACGACGATACTCGGCTTCCGCCTTGGCATACTCGCCCTTCTGACAGTAAAGGGATCCAAGATAGATCGCCGTCCATACGTTTGAGTGGTCCAGTTCGGCGGATCGAAGGAGAAGTCGCTCTGCCGTGTCCCGCTCTCCCTTCCTAAGATGCTGGAACCCCAACTCACGATGGGCAGCAGCGTTGTTCGGGTAATCGCGAACGGCCCGTTCCAGAAGCCGCGATGCCGCCAAGTCATCTCCGCGAAGGTGCATCGCGATGGGAGATAGTGTCAACTCCTGTGTAAATTGCCTCGGGGCATCCTACCATGAATCACGCCACCTTCGATTGCTTCGACTTCGGCGACATCGGCAACGGCACCGTCGGGCACAGATGCGCCGACCGCAAAC